>CAZSOV010000280.1:0-10624 GCA_964608505.1 uncultured Verrucomicrobiota bacterium | reverse complement strand
ATCTCGAAGCGCTGGCGGACCAACCCGACGTTTTGGTGCCCGGACAGCTTCGCCAGCTTGGCCAGCACCCGTTCCGGCGAGGGCCGCAGGTGGGGTTCGGGAGGTTTGGGCACTTCCACCAGGACATGAAAGTGATTGGACATGAGGCAAAAGGTGAGGATGCGCACCTCGCAGAACTCCTCGGCCTCCCGGAGGAGTTGGACGAAGTGCTCCTTCTCCGGGGCGCCGAAGATGAACCGCCGATCCACGACGCGGGACACGCAGTGATAGACGGCGGCGGGATGATCGGGTGGCGCGAGCAAACGACCGGTCGGCATACCCCCGACCCTGCCGCGCAACCTCGCTGACCTCAATTTAAATTTCCCGGCTGATAAGAATCAATACCCCGGGGCTGCATTCGCAATGGCTGATTAACTTGGAGCCACTCCGGTGGTCGTTCGGCGTTCGCCCGTACCGTACCCGCCGCATTGACCTCAGCAGAAATATCCCGGCTACAATGAATCTTATAACTTTCCCGGGGAATGATCGTCGGTTCACCGCGACCCGCCGCGAACTGCCGGTTTCCGGGGGTAACCCAGGGGGTCCACCACCTCACCGCCTGGTCCGGCAGCCTGCACCCGTGCTCCAATCCCGCACTTCCGTGGCGCCCCTGCACTTGCTCCAGAACTTCCTTCCGTTTCCTTTGGCTCGTCAGCCTATCCCTTTCGCCACGGACGCCGGATTTCCGCCACAACGCAGCGCTCCCCCCCTCCCCCTTCCCTCCGGGTTAACACAATTCCGGGCGCCATTCGCTCCGGAATATCCCGGAGCCTGGAGGTTGCACCGGCGCGTCGTTCGGACATTCTCGGCTGGGTGAACTCCGCAAGCATGACCGCCGGAGCGGGCTCTCCAAAACGGTCGTCGGAAGGCCCTCCCGCTCCGGCCTCCACCGGAACGCGGCCCTCCGGTGGGTGGCAAATCCGAATCCCGGGGTGGGTCCGGGCTTGGTGTCTGATCTGGCTGGCCGGCCCGGTGTCCGCGTGGGCGGCAGCGCTGCTGGAGGGACCAAACGTCGAGGCGGGCACGGATGGGGCGACGATCTCGTGGGCAACCGACGTGCCAACCGCGGCACGTGTCCGCTACGGTCTGCATCCGAATCGCCTGGACCAGCGTGCCGAGGGTCCAGTGGCAGCCCGGCACGCCATCCGGGTGGAGGGCCTGCGAGCAGGCACGACCTACCACTACACGGTGGGAAGCGCGCGCGGCGCGCTCGCGACGAACTCGTTCGTGACCACGGGCCGAAGCGGTTGGAAAGCGTCGGAGGCGGGGAGGTCGCCAAGCCCGGTCCTCGGGGAAGATGGCTCGGCCCGCGGAGCAGGGGGTGGGGTGGGCTCACCGGCGGCGCGCGCGCAAGCCCCGCCATCCCGGACATCGTGGGGCAGCCCGAAGACGCTGGCGGATCATTTTGCGCGGCACGGCAGGGATTTCGGCGCGCGGGACGCGGAGGATTACGCGCGCCAGGCCTGGGAGTTCAGGCAGCGGGCGATCCGGGAGGGCCTGCCCGCCAAACGCGACTCCGACGGGGTGGTGCGCGTCTACGATCCCCGGACGCGGGCGTTTGCAGCGTACAACCGGGACGGGACGACGCGGACCTATTTCAAGCCGGGGCGACGCGATTACTTCAACGATCAACCGGGTCGAACCATCGACCTGAAGCGGGAGGAACGCTGACATGCCCCACGATTGCACGGTGTGCGGTTTTCCCGGGCTTGACCACGCGCCACGTGGCGCGGAGGGGGGCGGGTCATACGAAATCTGTCCGAGCTGCGGATTCCAATTCGGCGTGGACGACGACGATCGTGGCATCGACGTGGAGACCTGGCGGCGGCGCTGGGTTGCGGCGGGCATGCCGTGGCGGAGCCTGGGTTGCGCGGCGCCGGCGGATTGGGATGCGAGGGCCCAACTGGGAAGGGTCACGGGGAGGCCGTCCGTGGAGCCGGCGCCGCCCGGTTCGCGACGAAAGACCGCGGCTCGCCGGCGCCGGTCGTGAACGCGGCTCAGGCTCAGGTGAAGGCTCAGGCTCAGGGGGCGTGGGCGTCCAGGCCGCGGCGCTTCAGGAGGGGTTCGATGCTCGGATCGCGACCGAGGAAGGCGCGAAAGAGGTTCATCGCCTCGTCGCTTCCGCCCCGGGAGAGCAGGGTGTCCCGGAAGCGATCCCCGTTGAACCGCGTCAGCCCGCCGTTCGCCTTGAACCAGTCCACGGAATCGGCATCGAGGACCTCGCTCCAGATGTAGGAATAGTATCCGGCGGAATAGCCATCGCTGCCGAAGATGTGGGAGAAGTAGGGGCTCCGGTAGCGGGGAGGCACGGGCGGAAAGTCCACGCCGGCGCGGGCCAGGGCCGCGGTTTCGAAGGCCAGCACGTGATCGGCATCGGGCACGGCATCCGGGGCGAGCTGATGCCAGGCTTGATCGAGGAGGGAGGCGGCGAGGTACTCGGTGGTCTTGAAGCCCTGGTTGAACCGTTGCGCGGCCGTGACCTTCTCGACGAGGTCGGCGGGGATGGGTTCGCCGGTTCGATGGTGGCGGGCGTAGTTGGTCAGGATCGAAGGCCAGGTCATCCACATCTCATTCACCTGGGACGGGAACTCGACGAAATCACGGGGCACGCTGGTGCCGGAGAAGCGCGGAAAGCGGACCTTGGAGAACATGCCGTGCAACGCGTGACCGAACTCGTGGAAGGCCGTGTTGACCTCGTCGTAGGTAAGCAAGGTCGGTTCGCCCGCGGGTGGCTTCGGCACGTTGAGATGGTTGGCGATGACGGGTCGGCGGTCGAGCAGCGTGGATTGTGAGACGTAGGCGTTCATCCACGCGCCGCCGCGCTTGGAGGGGCGGGCGTACCAATCGACGATGAACAACGCGAGCGGCGAGCCGTCCCGGTCGGTGACCTCGAAGACCTGCGTGTCCGGGTGATATTTCGGCAGGTCGGCACGCTCGCGGAACGTGATGCCGTAGAGCCGGGTGGCGGCGAAGAAGATGCCGTCCACGAGCACGCGGTTCACTTCGAAGTAGGGGCGCAACCGGGATTCGTCGAAGGAGAATCGGGCCTTTCGGACCTGCTCGGCGTAATAATCCCAGTCATGGGCGGCGATGGCAAAACCGCCCTGCTCCGCATCGACGAGGGTCTGCATGGCGGCGGCCTCGCGGCGGGCGTTTTCGACGGCCGGTCTGGCCAGGCGCGCGAGCAGGGCGTTGACGGTGGCGGTATCGCGGGCGGTCTGGACCTCGAGCCGGTAGGCGGCGTGGTGGGAATAGCCCAGCAGGCGGGCCCGTTCGGCACGGAGCCGGACGAGGCGCGAAACCACCCCGCGGTTGTCGAACTCGCCCCCCTGGCTGCCGCGGCGAAGGGAAGCCTCGAGAAGTCGCCGACGAAGGTCGCGGTTGCGCAGGGAGGCAAGCTGGGGTTGGCCGGTGGTATTGAGCAACGGCAGGAGATGCTTGCCCTCGTGCCCCGCCGCCTTGGCCGCCGCGGCGGCGGTCGCGATCTCGCCCGCGTCGAGTCCGGCCAGCGACGCCGGATCATCCACGAGCACGCCGTTCGCGTTGCGTTCCTTCAGCACGTTCTGGGTGAAAGTGGTGTGCAGGACGGCGAGCTCGGCGTTGAGCTTCTTCAGCCGGTTCTTTTCCTCCTCCCCCAACCGGGCGCCCGCCCGGATGAAGTCCTCGCGGGTCTTTTCCACGAGACGCAGGGATTCGGGATCGAGCCCAAGCCCCTGGCGATCCCGATAGACGGCCTCGACGCGTGCGAAGAGCGGGCCATCGAGGAGGATCCGGTCGCGGTGGGCGGCAAGGCGGGGGGCCATCTCCTTTTCGATGTCCTGCATGCCGGGGGTGGTGATCGTGCCGTTCAGGTTCGAGAAGAGACGTTCCACGCGCGCCAGCGTCTGACCCGAACGTTCGAGCGCGACGAGGGTGTTGTCGAACGTCGCGGCGGCGGCGGCGCCCGAGATGGACTCGACCTCCCTCAGGTTCTCCGCCATGGCCGTCTCGTAGGCCGGTCGGAAGTGCTCCTCGCGAATCCGGTCGAAATGGGGGTACTGGAACGGGAGGGTGCTTTCGCGCAGCAACGGATTGTCGGAAGGGGTCACGGGCGGGACGGAGGGGCCAGCCGGGAGCGCCTGGGACGCGATCAACCCCAACATGAGGAAGGCGACCCCGGCGGGCGGCAGTTTGGACTCCATGCCGACGATTTTGAGTACCACGGCCAGCCGCGGCCAGCCGCAATTTCCTGGTAACCGTGTAACCTTTCCATGTCCACGACGTGGAGAGAGAAGGATGGAATCGCGAACACACCCGGAACGACGCCAGCCAGACGCTTGGCGGTTTCGCCTCCCCGAATCTCCAATCCACCACGTGGCGCGAGTACTCCTCCTGGACCGCGCTCCCGGCGGGCACCCGCGAGATCATCTACTCGGTGGATTCCTTCCTGGCCGCCAACGGCGGCCAGTGGATCGACGCCTTCTCCGACGACCACAGCCTCTTTCTGTCCACCATTCCCGAACCGGAGGAAGGGTCGTGCGCGGTCGGGGTGGCCATGCTGTTGCTCGCCATCCTTCGTCGTCGACGGACCACCTAGCCGGGCCGCCACTTCCACGAGGCACGGATGGACCGCCCGAAGGCGGCATCCGTGCCCCGGCTGGCGGGACTCGATGCTACCGTCGTCACTCCGCGTTCGGCACCCAGACCACGGCGTGCCGGCGACCGTCGGCGGCGATCATGGCGCCGACCACGTTGCCGTCCTCGTCGATGCCCTGGGCCAGGGCGCCGACGAAGCCGTCCGGCAGGAACGCGTTCAGGTCGACGGACTCGAACTCGGACGACCACACAATGGCGTGGTAGTAGGCAGGGGTTCCGGACTTCGCCGCTTCCGTGGCGTAGCCGGCGATCCCGGCCCCGGAGACGGCGAGGGCGTAACTGTGATTGAAGACCACGGACGGGGCGTTGGCCGCGGCCGGGTGGATGACGCTGGCGCTGGCGGCGGTGCCGGTCCATACGGTGGCATAGCTGAAGTTCGCGTTGTGCGCGCCGCGGGCGGCCTCGCGCCGGACGCGGACCTCGTAGGTGCTGTAGCCGACCTGCCGCGTGCCGTCGGTGGCGTTCGCGACCGAGGTCAGAGCCTGCTTGGGGTGCAACACGACGAGGGACCGGCTGGTACCCTGCCACAGGGCGGCGGACGCCCCGCCCTTGATGACGTACCCCACCTGCTGCCCGCCGCCGACGCCGAACGCGACGGCGCCCTTCCCGCCGTCCCCGAGATCGGTCGCCGCACCGGTCGCGGCATCCCAGAGCATGGCATGATTCGGCCCCTGGGCGGTGCCGTCGCTGTCGAGCGCGGAAGCCTGGCCGACGATCTGCGCGCCGTCGGTGCCATGAGCCTGTGCGCCGAACGTGGTGAACGGAATCGTGAGCACCGTCGCGCTGTCGGCCGAGCCGTGCCACATCAGGGGCACCACGCGATTCGCGGTCCCCGGTCCGGCGCCCCAACCCACCTGCAGATTCCCGTGGATCCCCGTCACGACCGAACGTCCCACGGGCAGTCCGCCGGCCCCGTCGAGAAACGCGGGGTGCAGGTCCGTCGCGCCCGCAGCGTCCCAAAGCGTCGCCGGGGTCAGAGTGCCCGAGGCCACAGCGGCGCTGAAGCCGGCCGCCACCCCGCCCGAAACGGCGTTCGCCGCGTTGTATGGGGTCGCGGTCGTCAGATCGAGGACGGTGTAGGTGCCCGCCTCCGCTCCGGCGACGAGCAGCAGGGAGAGCAGCGGGCCGACGGCACGGAGGGACGATGTCGAAGGACGATGGAAGGAAGGTTGGAACATGGGATGGATGGGCTGGTTTGGTTCTGGTTTTGCGCCGCTGCCGTGCCTCCGACCGCGGGGACCGTCGGCGCCGCACGTCCATCCCAATGCAATCCCGATGCCAGACCCGGAATCGGGCTTCTCCGCTCGAAGACCCGCGTTCCCGCTTCCGTTGCGGCATTGCTGTTCCGGATCCGGACCAAGCCGTGTTCCGGCAGCGGAACCGCGCCGGGGCCGGAACACCGGACCCGGACGGGGCAGTCCCCCCGTCCAAGGCTTGCTGGACCCCGCAACCGGCGCGGTGGCGCGCGACGGGCCTCGGCAGGCCTCGCCGGCTACGGCTACGGTACGACCGCCCGATAGAGTCGGTTGCGGTCCACGAACCCGGCGGGATCGCGGAAGGTCCAAACCGCGTTCGTGCCGGGAAACCGGGCCAGGTTGGTCCAATGAAGCGCATCGGAGGACGCTTGCAGGCTCCCGACCAAGCCGGGCGAGAGCTGGACCGTGACGGTGGCCGGGACATCCCCGGCGGGGAACGGGGACTGGAGGGCCAGGCGCAGGAAGAAGCCGTTGCTCGAGATGACGCTGAACGAGTTGGTCAGGGAACGATTGCCCGCGGCGTCGACGGCGCGCACGCGGAGGAGATTGGTTCCGACCAGGAGCGGCACCGCGGCGGTCCAGTTCCTGAACAGGTTCGAGGATCCGGCCGGAATCCAGGGCCCGCTGCCGAGCTGGCACCAGATTCCGGCCAGCGGGCCGTTGTCGGTCGCCGTGCCGACGATCACGGCCAGGGCGTTGGTCATGCGTCGACCCGGGGTGGGGGAGACGACGGCCAGGGTGGGAACCGCGACATCCGCGAACTCGGCCCGAAGGACGAGGTTGGAGCGCATCACGAAGCTCAGCGCGGGCTGGGTTCCCAAGCGTTCGCCCGCGCCGTCGATCCACTGACGGAACTGGTAGCCCGCCGCGGGAAGCGCGGAAACGGTGTAGGTACGCCCCACGTCGAGCAGGTTGGCATTCAGGTTCGGGAAATAGCTCCCTCCCGCGGCGGCCGGCATCGCCAGCGTCGACTTCACGAGATAGGTGAAGGTCAACGTGTTCGTCGTCGAGCGGTTTCCGGCCTCGTCCGTGGCGTAGGCGTGGAGCTGATTGGCTCCGGGCCGCAAGGGGAGGGCGATGCTCCAGTTGGTCAGGCCCCCAGCCGTGGTCCATTCCCCGTCGTTCAGGCGCACCCGCACGGCCGCGAGGAATTGGTTGTCCGTGGCGGTGCCGCGGACGTTCCAGATGCCGTTGGTGACGACCTGCGAGGGCGTGGGGCTCGCGATGACCACCGTGGGCCGGACCACGTCGCGGTAGTCCGTCGGGACGAACTCGACGAACGCCAGGGTGAGCCGCGTGGACTCGACGCTCAGGTCGGCCCGAAGCTGGTCCCGCCGGACCTGCCCGAGGACGGCCACGGAGTCGCCGAGGATCACCATGTTCGGCATGAGAAACTGGTTCCGAAGCGGATCGTTCTGGCGGCGTGCGGTGGTCAGTTTCCAGCGGGTGCCGTCGCGCCAGGCATGGCGGAGGTTGCCCGCGAACTCGTCCTGTCCGAACCCGCCGAAGTGTTGGGAGGCGAAGTCGGTGAACGCGATGTGGGGCCGGCCCTTCGCATCGAACAGCAGATGCGGGGCAAAGCCGGTCCCGACGGCGCCGTCCCCCGCCGCGTAGCCGTCCGGCGCCGTGGCCACGGTGACCGTGGTCCAGACTCCGTTGGTCCCGAGTTCGTGGTACAGCAGTTGTGCCGCGAACGCGGATCCGGTCGGGGCCCGGGCGACGTAAAGACTCGCGATGGCGGGACGCCCATCCGGACGGAGGGCGATGCTGGCGCCCAAACCCGCGTCGCCGTACGCGCCGTTCGGCACCCCGTGCACCCGCCGGGTTTCCCACGCGCCCTCGCGTCCGGCGAGGTACCACAATTCGCTGCGCACCCGCGCGCCGCCCGGCACCGGTTCATCCAGGTGCTCGGGCACGAACGCGGCATGAATGCCGCCCGAGGCGTCCACCACCAGGGACGTGATGCGCGGATCGTTGGCCATCTGGATGCCCCGCATGTCCGACGCGGTGCCCGGCAGCGTCGTGGTCCGCCACGCGGTCGCGCCGGGATCGAGGGAAGCGAGCTCGAACGAGCCGTCGAAGAAGCCGATCTCGAGACCCTCGAAGCGACCGTCCGGACCCATCGCGAAGGCGTCCGGCATGCCCCCCCACACGCTTTGCAGCCGCCAGACGTCCTCGCGCCGCTCGAACACCCCTTCGTGGGTCAGGACCCGGGGGGTACCCGCGGCATCGAAGTAGAGGCCGGCGCGATCCAGGTAGCTGACATGGCTCGTGTCCGCCGGGACATGCCAGGACGTGATCTCCTCCACCGTCCAACTCCCCTGCCCATCCCGCTCGCCGTAAACCAGGGAATCCCCGAGGACGCACACCAGGGCAGGCCGTCCGTCCGGCGTGCGTTGCAGGGCGTGGAAGGTCGCGCCGGGCACGTAACCGACGTTCTCCGTCGCCGGGTCCCAGGGACGACGTCCCGGCAGGGCCGAAAGCGTCCGGCTCGTGGCGACGGGTTCGCCGGCCCCGGCCCCAGCCCCGGGCGCCGGCCCGGCCCGGACGAGGCCCGTGGCCCACCACACGACCCCGCAGGCCAGCACGCACCGGAATGCCCCGGTTCGGCGCCGCAGCACGCGCACCTCGCCACCACGGCCCTCGCACTCCGTCCCGGGAGGCACGTTCGGATGCAGGCCGGCCGGATCGCGAGGCGGGACGGCGGACGCTTCGGCGCGAGCCAAAGAGGTCATGGACCCGAGGCTATCCCGGAGGCCGGAGACGGGTCCATCCGGGACTGAGCGTTCAACCCGGCCACCCCCGAGGAAGGGGTCAGTCCCACTTATTGACACCCGCCGGATACCTCTCCTGGAGTGATGCCTGCGCCAAAGGGGCGCGCGCCGGTTTTCCCACCGCCCGCAAACCCCGGTTCCACCGCCTCTGCCGCCTTGCGTGGTTCCCACCTCGAGCGTCCTGCGCACGAAGGCGCGGGACTTTCAATAAGTGGGACTGACCCCTCACGAGCAGACCTGGATCCAGGTCACGGACGTTGCCTCGGTGCCGGACCGGTGATTGGCTGGCGCCGCCGAATCCCATGTCCAGACGACTCTCCCCGCTCCGTTCGCCTCCCTCGCTCCTCCGGTCGGCGATTCTCGCCGGCTGTTCCCTGCTCCTCGCCGCACCCGGATGGGCGGGCCCGGAGCCGGCGGCCTCCTGGAACCGGTTCCGCGGGCCGAACGGCTCGGGAATCCTCCCGTCCTCCCATCCGCCGGCAACCCTCGACGCCTCCTCGCTGGCGTGGAAGACCGCGGTCCCTCCGGGAATGTCGTCGCCGGTCCTGGCCAACAACGGCGTCTTCCTGACCGCCCTCGAGGGGACCCGGCTCGTGACCCTGTGCCTCGACGCGGGCACGGGGCGGGAAAGGTGGCGGCGGGAGGCGCCCCGCTGCGAACTCGAGAAGGTCCATGCCGCCAGCAACCCGGCCGCGCCCACGCCGTGCGTGGACGACCGCCGCGTCTACGTCTATTTCGGGTCCTACGGATTGCTGTGCTACGACTTCGACGGCGTCGAGCAGTGGACCAAGCCGATCCCCACGCCGAAGAGTCTCTACGGCATGGCGGGGTCGCCGGTCCTGCACGAGGACCGGCTGATCCTGGTGCTCGACGACGACGCGAACCTCCCGGAGAGCAAGGCCAGCAGGTCCCGTCTGGTGGCGCTGCACAAGGCCACCGGCGAACCCGCGTGGGAGGCCGCCCGCCCCACCTACCGCAGCGGTTGGTCCACGCCGGCGCTCTGGTCCCATTCACAGGGAACGGACCTCGTCGTCCTGGGAAGCGGTCGGGGCGCCGGTTACGACCCGCGAACTGGCGAGGAGAAATGGTCCGTCACCGGATTCTCGCGCGAGACCATCGCGACGCCGGTCGTCGCCGGCGACCTCGTGTGCCTGTCCTCCGCCCTGCTCGGCGGCGTCTCGGACGAGCAACCCGACCCGCTGCCCTTCTGGACCGCGATGCTGGCCTTCGATACGGACGGCGACTCCCGGATTTCCCGGGCCGAAGCCATCGGACCTTTCACGTTCCCCCTCCGCCCTGAGTTGCCCATCCATCATCCCGGCTTCGGACTGCCCCTGAGCGCCGACCCCGCCCGGCGCGCCGAGCAACAGGCCCGCACGTTCGCCTCCCACGACCGCGACAAGGACGGGTATTGGACCCGCGACGAGTTTCTCGGAGGCCTGTCCTTCCGGCACGGCAAACCCGTGCTGGTGGCGGTGCGGCCCGGCGGACGCGGGGATGTCACGACCTCGCATGTCGCCTGGGAACTGCGGCAGGGCATCCCGGAAATCCCGTCGCCGCTGGTCCACGGCGACCGGCTCTATCTCGTCCGGAACGGCGGCATCCTGACCGCGGTGAACGTCGCGACGGGCAAGGTCGTCTATGCCGAACGCCTCGGCGCGCCCGGGCAGTACAGCGCCTCGCCCGTCGCCAGCGGGACCCACCTCTACCTCGCCTCGAACCGCGGGGTCGTGTCGGTGGTGGATCTCGGCGAAACGTTCCGTCTCGCGGGTCAATTCGACCTCGGCGAACCCGTGCTCGTCACGCCCGCGCTCGATGCCAACACCGTCTACGTGCGCACCGAGGCCCGTCTGGTCGCGCTGCGCCGTCCGGCGGTCTCGCGCTGAGTCCGGCCTCCCGGGGTCGCCCGCCGCCGCGGAT
>CAZSOV010000279.1:0-10662 GCA_964608505.1 uncultured Verrucomicrobiota bacterium | reverse complement strand
GGTTGGGGCGCCGCGGGGAGGGCAGCGGAAGGGGCGGGAGGGTTCGGGGGCGGGAGGGTTTCGGCGTCGTCGTCGGTCATGCCGGCGTAGAGGCGGCGGAGTTCCCGACGGCGTTGGATCTGGGGTCCGGGCTGGCCGATTTCCTCGGACCAATTGCCGTGGAAGGGGGCGTTGAGATCGATCCAGGTGACGAGGCGATCCCAGGATTCCGGATCGAGGCGGACGCCGAAATGTCCCTTTTCGAGGAGTTGGACGAGTTCGGTGGTGCCGGCATGGAACTCCATGGGGTTGAGGAGGTGGTAGTCGCTTTCGATGCCGGGGCGGCGAACGAAGCGATGGAGGTTGGCGTAGCCGACAGAGAATTTGCCGCCATGGCGTCCGGCGTGGCCGGGGGTGATCATGGCGAAGTCGCGGATATTCTCGGTGCCGCGCAGGTCGATGACTTCGCGTCCGCGTTCGTCGCGGTGTCCGTCGTGGCAGGAGACGCAATGGCGGTCGAGGACGGGCTGGACTTCGCGGCGGTAGGCGAAGCCGCGCGGGGGGCCGTGCCACGGTTCGATTTCGCGGGGCGGGCGGCCCTGGAAGGAGGCGGTGGCAGCAATGTTCGGGGCGGAGTTCTGTTTCTCGTGGCAGCCGACGCAGGTGAGGTTTTCGCCGGGCATGGCGGTGAACCAGCTGCGCATGAGTTGGACGGCGCGTCCCTGTTCGTCGAGGGGCTGGACCGAGATCGGGGTGTTGGCGGGGACGCGGAAGTAGACGGAGCCGTCGGGTTCGACGGGGACGGTGCCGAGGATGCGGCGGATGTCCCAGGGGCCATCAAGGCCGATGGTTCCGAGGAGGCCGCCCATGCCCTGATAGGACCAGTGGTAGGCGAAGACCCGGAGGGACTTGACCGTTCCGCGCGGGGTGCCCTTCAGGCCGTCGCCCTGGTAGATGTCGGTCAGGTAGACGAGGGCCTCCTGGCTGCCGGGCCGGATGCGATCGGGAATGGACCGCGGGCGGGGCGTGCGGCGAACGGGGATGGGTTCGAGCAGGGCGCTGCCGGGGACATCGGCGAGGCGCACGAAATTGTCGAAGACATCGACGAGGTAGAGGGCCCAGGGGGTGGCGGGGTCGAGGCGGGCGGAGACGAGGAAGTGGTGCTCCGAGAGGGGATAGGGATGGAGGAATTTGGGCCAGGAATCGTCGACGAGGTTATCCTTGATGATGGGTTGGACAGGACGTCCGTGGCCGGGAATGCGCTGGACGGCTCCGGCTGCCTCGTGGCGTCCAAGGGCGGGGTCGAGGACGACGAGTTCGCCCATGCGCGGGACGCCGTGATGCCCGGTCGCGATGGCGACGACCTTGGTGGGATGCCCGGGGATGGGGCGGGCATAGAACATGGAGTTGGGCCAATACGAATTGCTGCCGTAGAACTCCTCCTGGGTGGTGCCGTCGGGATTCATCCGAAAGAGGAGGCGCGTGTTGGAATGCGGGGTGTCGGCGTATTCCCAGCGTTGGTAGAGCACGCGTCCGTCGTTCATGACGGTGGGGGACCAATCGTGGTCCTGATCGAAGGTCAACTGCCGGATGGCGCGGGAGACGGGGTCGAGGCTGTAGAGGCTCGAGACGTGATCGGAGCCGTCCACGCAGGGGACGCCGACGAACATGCCGGTGCCGCAGAAGAGGATCCGGCCATCGGGCAGATAGCAGGCGTCGTAGTGGTCGACATCGGGTTGGTCGGTGAGGTGCAGCTGCCGGATCCGGGGCGGCGCGGTGGGGAGGGCGTGGCCGGGGGAGGCGAACTCGAGTTCGAACACCTGCCAGCGACCGTGGGTGCCGATGGAGGAAAAGAGGAGGCGATCCGCATCGAAGTGCAGGTCGAGGTCGCCGACGAACACGTCGCGGTCCGGTTTGAACAGGGGGGTCAGGCGACCGCCGGGAGCGACGGGGGACAGGACGACGATCTCGTTGTCGTACCCGGTCTTGGGCAGGGACGAATTGCCCTGCCAGTTCTGGGGAAGTCCGAGTTGGGCGGTGCCGCGGCGGACGAGGAGGAGTTGGTCGAAGTCGAGGAGGGGATTGGCCAGGAGGGCCTCGGTTCGGAGGGCGGCGAGGTCGCGGTCGATGGCCGGGAGCTGGGCGGCGGGAAGGGCGATGTCGGCGCGCAGGCGGTCGGTCCGGGCGAGAAAGTCGGCTCCGTGGGGGTAGCGATCCGGAAAGGTCTTTTGGAGGTCCTCGATGGCGAGGCGGAGGGAGGCGAGTTCGCGGAGCAGGCGCTCGGTTTGGGGGCCCGGGGGCGTGTCGGCGGGTGCGGCCCCGGCGCCGGGGAGGAGCGATGCCATTACCATGAGCCCGAGGAGGAGGAGGGCGAACGGCATGGGGCGGTGGGAAGGAAGGGGGCGCGTCGGTTTCATGGCGGGAGGGAGGAGGGAAGGTCAGGCCGGGAGGGGGTCGCCGAGCTGGACGAGGTCGCGGCGCATGCGGGCGACGTCGGAGGCGGCGAGGGCGAGGGAGCCGCCGCGGGCGTTTTCGGTCACCTGGGCGGCGGTGCGACCGCCGACGAGGGCGTGGGTGACGCCGGGTTGGGCGAGGGTCCAGGCGATGACGAGTTGGGCGAGGGTGCAGTCGTACCGGGCGGTGAGCTCGGACCAGCCGGCGAGGAGGTCGAGGACCCGGCGGCGGTTGGGGAGGGTGAGCCACGGATTCCAGGCCTCGTTGCTGCGGAATTCCGTGGGGCGAAAAACGCGGTCCATGCCGACCTTGCCGGTGAGGAGGCCCTGTTCGAGGGACATGTAGGTGAGGGTGGCGAGGCGGTGGGCGGCGCAGGCCGGGAGGATTTCCCGTTCGGCGTCGCGCAGGAGCATGGAATAGCGGAATTGATCGCTGGCGAGGGCGGGGCCGCCGGCGGCGACGTTTTCGGCGAGCTCGGACGGGGACACGTTGCAGACGCCGATGGCGCGGATCTTCCCGGCGTCGCGCAGGGAGAGGAGGCAGGCCATGCTGTCGGCGATGGGGGTGGAATCGGGCGGCATCGAGGGCCAGTGGGTTTGATAGAGGTCGATGCAGTCGACGCCGAGCCGTTGGAGGCTGCGGTCGATTTCGATGCGGATCGTGTCGGGCCGCAGGCTGCGGCGCATGATCCGGCCGTCGAATTCGGTGAAGAACGAGCCCCGGTCGTCGTCGGTCCAGAGCCCGCATTTGGTCGCGAGAATGACCTGGTCGCGCCGGTCACGGATGGCGCGCCCGACCAGGGATTCGCTGCGTCCCCAGCCGTAGGCGGGGGCGGTGTCGATGAGGTTGATGCCGGCGTCGAGGGCGGCGTGGATGGCGCGGATGGATTCCTGGTCGTCGGGGTCGGGGCCCCAGGCGGTGCCGCCGCCGAGGACCCAGGTGCCGAGGCCGACGACGGAGGCTTGGAGGCCGGAAGGGCCGAGGGGGCGAAGGTTCATGGGAAGTTGGGATTTTCGGATTTCGGACACGTGTTGGGACCATGAACCCGAACGATGGAAGGAGGATTAGGATTAGGATTAGGATTAGGAGGAGGATCCGGGATGGGAGTCTGGGCTTGGTTCATGGGAAGCGTTGATAGCGGACGGTCGAAGCGTGGCGAGCGAGGAGTGGCGAAACGGGGGGCGGGCGAAAGCGCCGTTGCGGGAACGGCGGGGGTCTGGCATTGAAGGGGACCTGATTATGCGTCGAAAGAGCGGAGTGTTTTCCATGGGAGTGACCGTGTTGACGGCCTGGGCATGCCTTGGGCTGGGGGCACGGGGAGGCGAGGTGATCGTCCGCGAGGAGTTCGCGGGATGGGCGGCGGTGTCCAGGCGCACAGACGTCGGGGCGTTGCCCGCGATTCTGGCGTTGAAGGAATCGGGACGGTTGCTGGACGACGTCACGCGGAAGTTGGGGGCCGCGTTTCCGCGCTGGTTCGGCGCGACGCATGCGACGGGCACGAATCACGCCGTGGCGTTTCAGGCAGTGATCCGATCGATCCTGAACGCGCCGAGCCGGATCGAGGTGCAGGCGGAGGGCGGAAGGGTGTCGAGTTGGGCGGTGGCGGCGCGCCTGAGCGGGGTGGAGGCGGAGGGGTTGGGAATGGAACTGGCGCGGCAGATGCCGGCGCTGTTGTTCGGGGCGAATCCGCCGACGTTCAAGCTGGGGGCGGAATGGGAGATGAAGGGGCCGGAGGGGAAGGGCTCGGTACGGTGGGCACGGCGGGAGGGGTGGGTGCTGTTGGGGAGCGGGTCGGGGTCGATGGAATCCCTGAGTGCTCGGGTGGAAGGCGCGGGTGGGGATCCGAAGGAGGGGCAGATTCTGGGGCTGGAGCTGGATCTGGGCCGGATTGCGAAGCTCTTGGAGTGGCGGGCCGAGCCGCCGGGGATGGTGCCGCAGTGGCCGTCGGTGGCGTTGACGGTGGAGCCGCGCAACGGGCGTCTGCGGACGCAGGCGCAATTGAAATACGCGGCGCCGCTGGGGTTGAAGCTGGAGGAGTGGGTGTTGCCGGACGACGTGGTGCGGGATCCGCTGGTGGGGTTCACGGCGGTGCAGGGGGCGGACCGCTGGCTGGGGCGCCTGGGCTTTCTCGCGGATCTGGGGGTGAAGGAGTGGCCGCGGCAGTTGTTCCTGTGGTCGATGGCCGGGCCGCCCTGGCTGCAGTTTTTGTCGGCTCCCATCGAGCGGGCGACGAATCTGATGACCCAGGTGGCGACGACGTTGCCGGTGGGGTTTGTGACGAACACGATGTGGCAGGGACAGGCCTTCGCGTTGCGCGTGACCAACCAGGCCACGCGCGTCGAACTGCTGGGCCTGCCCTACTTCCAGCCCTATCTGGAGGCGCGTCGGCAGAACGGGCGCGAGACCGTGCACGGCGGGTTGTTCCCGGTCAGCTTCCGGCGGTTGCCGCCGATGGATGGACTGCTGGGGCAGGTGCGGGGACGGACGAACCTGGTGGCCTACGACTGGGAAACGACGGGTCGGGCCGTCGTGATCACGAACCGCCGGGCCGAGGCGACGGGGGTGCTGGAGACGAACGTGATCGGGCGCTTGCCGCAGTTCCGGGAGCTCTACCAGTTCGGGATGCTGATGATGAACAAGGCGGGCGGGGAATTGCCGGCGGACGAGACCGGGCGGATCCGGACGCCGGGCGGCGCCTGGGTGGACGCCGCGGGCGCGTTGCTGGGAGACACGATCACCGAGGTCACCTGGACCGGGCCGTCGCAGTTGAGCCTGGTGCGGAACTCGCAGGTCGGGTTCAACGCGTTCGAGCTGACCTACCTGCTGCGGTGGTTGAGCAACGCGGGCTTCCCCGGCTGGATCGAACCTCCGCCGCTGGCCCGCCGGGCACCACCGGACGGGAAGAAGGCACCGGCACCGCCCTCGCCGTGAGGCCTGGGACATCCCTCTTTCGGCCATGCTGAAACTCGGCGTCAACATCGACCACGTCGCCACCCTGCGGGAGGCGAGGCATCGCGGGCGTCCCCAGGGCGAACCCGATCCCGTGGAAGCGGCCCTGGTGTGCGAGGGGGCCGGAGCACACGGGATCACGGCGCACCTGCGGGAGGATCGCCGGCACATCCAGGACCGGGACGTCGTGTCGTTGCGGCAACGGATCCGGACGCGCCTGAACCTCGAGATGGCGGTCGTGCCCGAGATCGTGGAGTTCGCGGTGGGGCTGCGGCCGGGCGTCGTGTGCCTGGTGCCCGAGCGCAGGCAGGAACTGACCACCGAAGGCGGGTTGGACGTCGCGGGGAACGAGGCCGGAATCTCGGCCACGTGCGCCCGGATGAAGGCCGCCGGGATCGAGGTCAGCCTGTTCGTCGGAGCGGACGCCCGGCAGATCGAGGCGGCGGCCCGGACCGGGGCGGAGTTCATCGAATTGCACACGGGGACCTATGCCGAACGATTCCTGGAGGGGGAAGGCATCGACGAGGAGGTGGCGCGGTTGACGGCGGCGGCGGTCCGGGCTCGAACGCTGGGCCTGCGGGTGAACGCGGGGCATGGGTTGACGGTGGCGAATCTGCCCCGGCTGCTGGCCCGGGTGCCGTGTCTGGAGGAACTCAACATCGGGCACAGCCTGGTCAGCCGGGCGCTGACGGTGGGGTTGGCGGAAGCGGTGCGGGAGTTTCTCGAGGCGATGAAAGGCTACCGGTTGGGCCTGCCATGATCCTGGGGACGGGCATCGACATCGTGGAGGTCGCGCGGATCGAGGAGTCGGTGGGGCGATTTGGCGAGCGGTTCCTGGAACGGATCCTGGTGCTTGGAGAGCGCGAGTATTGCGGCGGATATCCGAAGCCGGGACCGCAGGTGGCGGCACGGTTCGCGGCGAAGGAGGCGGTCGCGAAGGCCTTCGGGACGGGGATCGGCGAGTCGTTGGGATGGCAGGACATCGAGATCGTGCGCGGGACGTCGGGGGAACCGCGGGTGCAATTGCATGGCAAGGGGTTGGATCTGCTGGCGTCGCGGGGCGGGCGCCGGGTGCACGTGAGTCTGAGTCATACCCGG
This sequence comes from uncultured Verrucomicrobiota bacterium, assembly GCA_964608505.1. Lineage (GTDB taxonomy): Bacteria > Verrucomicrobiota > Verrucomicrobiia > Limisphaerales > CAIMTB01 > CAIMTB01. Next base: position 4,182 of record CAZSOV010000279.1, on the reverse strand, counting down.
ACGCACGCGGTGGCGTTGGCCATCGTGGAAGGGTAGGGCCGGGGCGGTGAAATCGGGGTGCCGCGGAAACGCCGCTGCGGAAATGACGCTTGCCACGCCGATCCGCGATCTGGTAACCATCCCGCCCATTTTCGACGGGAGAGAATAAGGACTGATTTATGTCGAGGATTTGTGAATTGACCGGCGCTCGTCCGGTGAAGGGCAACAAAATCTGGCGTTCGGGCAAGGCGAAGCGCGAGGGCGGCATCGGCACGCACGTCACGGCGATCACCAAGCGGCGGTTCTTCCCGAACCTGCAGCGGGTGAAGGCCGTGCTGCCGAGCGGCGAGGTCCGGTACATCCGGGTCTCCGCGAAGGCCATCAAGAAGGGTTTGGTGGTCAAGCCCGTGAAGCGGACGTGGAAGAAGGGCCAGGTCGCCGAGGTCAAGGCGCCCAAGGCTCCGAAGGCCGTCAAGGCGGCCAAGGCCAGCCCCTCCGCCGCAGCCGCCACGAAGGCGAAGGCTCCGAAGACCAAGGCCTGAACCGGTTCGTGGCCCGGGGCGAGCGGTCAGGCAGGGGCCCGGCACGCAAGTTCCCCGTCCCGTCGCGGTCCCGATTGGATTTGCTTCCGCGAAGCAGGGTGTCCCCCAAGGGACGCCCTGCTTTTGCTTTTCAAGGGGGGAGGCCCCAGGGGCCGGCAGCGAAAGGGAAATGCATTGCCCCTCGTTGCGGTCGTGGCGGCGTGGCGTGCGAACGGCCTTTGCGGGCCGCGGAGGGAAGAGGGTCACGCCACGGCGCGACGAACGCCACGAAAAGGCGGGGAAAGGGCGGCGCGGGTTCGCGGGTCAGGTCGGGAAAGCGCCAGAGGACTGGCGCACTCCAGGACGCTTCGCGCTGCCGAGCGCGCGGGGGTGACATCCGGCGCTGCGGGAAGGCGGGGATTGGCAGGCCCGCCAGGGTCGTGGAGTGCGGCAGTCCTCTGCCGCTTTCGCTTTGCTGACTCGACCACCAAAGGCTTGGCGGAGGCGGACACGCTCGGTGGGGCTCCGGCGCGCTCTTGGCGTCCTTGTCCGTGTGGTGGACAGGCGTCCCCGTCGAGGTGGTTGCGGTGCGCTCCATCGAAGGCGGACCTATGACGTCGAGGGCCCAGCTCCTGCGGAGCGAAGAGAGATGCCGAGTCGCGTTTCGGGGTTGGCACGTCGCGGGGCCGGCAGCGAAAGGGAAATGCATTGCCCCTCGCTGCGGTCGTGGCGGCGTGGCGTGCGGGCGGTGTTGGCGGACCGCGGAGGGGAAGAGGGTCACGCCACGGCGCGACGAACGCGACGAGAAGGCAGGGAAAAGGCGGTGCGGGTTCCGGGGCGTGGCACGGAACAGAAAGTGGCGCTCGCCACGCGGGTTCGCGGGTCAGGTCGGGAAAGCGCCAGCGGACGGGCGCGTTCCGGGACGCTTCGCGTTTCCGAGCGCGCGGGGGTGACATCCGGCGCTGCGGGAAGGCGGGGATTGGCAGGCCCGCCAGGGTCGTGGAGTGCGGCAGTCCTCTGCCGCTTTTGCCCCGGAAGCCGTTTGAGCGGTTGCGCGGGGTCCATCCAAGGAACTCGGACACCTCGGGCCATGGACCAAGGCTGCGGGCAGGGCACGACCTCGCGATAAAACTCGACGCCAAGGCGCGGATCGATGCCGGCACAGTAGCCGACCGCCTCGGCGAACTCCGCGTCCGCCTCCGGGTGGATGCTGTGGGTCACAGGCCGGCGACTTTGCGAGCGCGAGCAAGCGATTCCTGCAAGGGGATCGGCTGAACCTTCCCGCTCTGGATCTCCTCCAGCCGTCGGCGCGCATCGATTCGCCAAGCCTCCTGGATTCCAGGATCTAGCTCCTGGAGGCGGTCCCCGAGCCGGTGGACCAAGAGCACGAGTTGGTCGTCAGACCACGTCCGCGTCTCCTCGACGATCTGTTCCACGGTCAGTGGCATGGCGCTGGGGTACGGGTTTGGAGACTGGATTGAACGTTCCTGCTGCAGAGTCGGATTTCCCGAGTTCGAGGGCGACGCCGCAGGCGGAGCAAGATCGGACGGGCCAACACATTCCTGAATTCCGCGACTCTTTCATGGGATCTCTGTTTCGCCGAACTGGGCGACCCGACGCTGGTTTTTCGCGGCGAAGCGGGCAATCCGTTGCGATTGAGAGGCTTCGCCGGGCCGTCCGTGAACTTCGACCCGATGGGGTGTGCCGACACCCCCCGACGCGAGTTTTCGAGGGGGAGGTCGGTCGTTCCGACGCAGAGCGACGCCGGCCCGCGGCTGGCTCGGGCAGCAGCCGGGCGGCTAAAGGAGGAAGGCAACTGTGCCCGCTCGGGCTCACGGGCCTCAACGGACGCTCGCCGGGGTGGAACGGAAGAGGATTGAAGGGAGCGGCCTTACCACCGAAGCACGGTGAGGCCGGGGACCCTCGCGAAGTGTGCGTCGTCCGTGGCGACCGGCAGAGCGTGTTCGCGAGCGAGGGCCGCCACCCAAACGTCATTGGTCGGGATTGGCGTGCCCGCCAGCGCGAGCTCGGCGCTGATCTGCCCGAAGATTTCGGCGGTTCTCGCGGTGATCGCCAGGACCGTCACCGCCGGCAGAAGTTCACCGATCGAGCGCAATTCCCGCTCACGCTGCGGTCCATGGAAGGCACCGTGGAAAGCTCGCCCAAAACCACCGCCGGCAGGAACAGGGCCTCCGCTTCTTCGAGTTGCCGGCTGACGGCCTGAACCCGGCGGAAGTGCCGGATGATCACGCTCGTATCGAGGAGCATCAGGCTATTGGCCATCGACGTGTTCGAAGGATTCCTCGATGGCCCGTGTCATCTCGTCGGCCTCCTCGTCGGTCAGGCAGCCGGCGGTCTTGCGCAACGCTTCCCGGCGTTCCTGGCGGGTGGCCGCGTGGAGCTTGTGGATAAACTCCACGGCCTGGCCCTGGAAGGCCTCGGGCAGGCTCCGGAGCGTCGCAACGGCCAGTTCCAGCGAACTCATGGCCACATCCTACGCGACCGAAGGCGAAGGTGCCAGCCGCCCCTTGCCTCGGAGCGGTTGCCCGAGGCCTGCGGCCAGCGCAAGGCCCGCGGGCTTATCCAAGAGCCCGGCGACCCCCGGCGCCTGGTCTGGTGCCTGCGCGACGAAGCCGGCGAACTCACCGGCCGGCGCCATTGTCATGCCCTTCTGGACGGACTGCACGACAACGCACGCGACCCGCAGACGTGCTGCTGGCTCATGCACAGTCAGGGAATACGTCGACTCGACGGAGGGGCGCATCCTGATCGAGCGCCTGCCGGCGTATGCACCGGAACTCAACCCGGTCGAATACATGTGGGGACATCTCAAGACCCATGAGATCGCGAATCTGATCGCGACCAAGGCGTGGGAACTGAGCCATGAGGCCACGTCCGCCCTTCGTCGGATGCGCCGCCGCCGGTCCATCGTCGCCGCCTGCTACGTACAGGCTGACTTGTGGCCTTGATGTCACCCTATTATGCGGGTCTCAATAAATAGCGATGCGGTGTATTCCCAGGGCTGCTCTAAAGTTGGGTGGCATCATCTCTGAGGCAAACGGGGCACTCCTTTCGCCTCCGGCGGCCACGTTTCGATATAAAAGGAGCGCCTCGTCTGCAGCCATGTCCTCGTCTTCATTGTTGAGATAATTCCGGATCCGGTCCGCCCGAACTTGGATTGGAATGTATCCCCAAAGCTCAACGAGATTGTGGACTGAATTGGCTACGAACACATATAGGCTCATCCCCCCCTTCTCCTCAATGGGATCCCTGTTTGGCCATCGGCCCAGGCTCGGGCTGTAGGCGCGGTATTCGTAGAGGACGAGGCCGGTCGTGGGGTCGGCGCGTTTGGTGGAGAAGCGGAAGGGGTTGTCCTTCGCGATGGCGCCGGTGCCGGTCAGGCGGATCGTTTGCCCGAAGGGGTCGTAGTCGTAACGGGCGCTTACGGTTCCGTTGGAGCCGTCGACGAGGCCGAGGACGTTGCCGTTGCCGTCGAAGGCGGCGAAGTGGGCGTGGCTGCCCGCGGGGCGCATCCAGAGGAGGCCGCCGACGCCTCCGGCGGCGGTCGGGGAGCCGCTGAGGTCCAGGCCCCACGCGTATTGGCGGAGCAAGGTGCCGGTATTGGAGAGTTCGGCGACGCAGGCCCAGCCGTCGTAGAGGTACAGGGTCGAGACGACGGACG
>CAZSOV010000278.1:0-10666 GCA_964608505.1 uncultured Verrucomicrobiota bacterium | reverse complement strand
GGAGGAACTCTCCGCCCTGAATCAGATACTGGCCGGGCGCCGTGGGCGTCACCACCAGCGTCGTGTCGTACGAGGAACGGAATACCTTCCACCAATGGCTCCGCGTCGACGCCCGGTATGTCATGTCGCCGGTCCGGACCAGGACCAGCTCGAGCCGTCCCCCGTGCTCCGTCTTCTTCCGATCGAACCACCGACCCTCCCACAACCCTTCGATCCCCTCGCCCGAATTCCCGGCCTTCCGGGCCGCCCGCGCATCGCTCCGGAAACTCGAACATCCCGTCGCCACCGCCAGGGCCGCACCCGCCGCCACGATTGCCAGCAAACGCCTCATGATGGCCCCGATCCTAACGCCATCCGCGCCCCACTCAAGACGCCAGCCCGGTCCGGATTCCCCGCGTCGCGCGGCTGCGGGAATGGAATTCGCCACGGAGCCCCGGAGACTGGGGAGGTTCGGGCGTCCACCCGACAACCACGCGGCGCTCCATCGACGTCGCACGGTATTCTCCTTTTCCGCGTCCTACGCACGAACAGCGCCCCCAACGTGCCTCGTTTCCCGGACAGGATCATGCCCCCACCCCTCCTCATGATTCTGTCCCCTCCATGAACCGCCCCCTGCCACCGCGCCGCCCGCTGAAGGCGCCGGGTCTACAGGGTGCAGGCCGCGTGCGCCCACGCGGCGACGTGCGGTCCGCGGATCCGTTGCCCGAAAGCCGCGACGCGCCCCTGCCAACGCGAGGTCTCGCGCTTCACCGCGGCCCGCACCGGTCCGCCCCGGCAGCGTGTCGCGGAACGACGACCGAGGGTTGCCGAGGCCTTCAGGCCCCGGTCGCACCCTCTCTTCTTTCCCCGACGCGGAGCGACGGTCGACATGGGTGCCTTTGGGGGAGGCTTGGATGCCGAAGGCTTCGGACGTCGCTCCGCGACGAGGATGCTGTTGGAACGAACCCGTTCCTCACGACCCCGCGGCGCCTCCGGACATGGCCGACGAGGCCTCGGCCCCGGTATCGAATTCGCGAATCCAATCGCGCCGCAGCGTCTCCAGCAGCGTCGCCCGCCCGAACTCCGACAACAAATCCGCCAGCACCTCCGCCTTGGCCCCCGTCGTGAAACCAGGTGGTCCGCCCAGGATCAACTGCAGCCGCCGGGCCAACGTGGCCCCATCGCCGCCGGTCACCGATTCCTCCTCCGAACAGGGCAGCGGCGCCGGACTCGCGTGCGCCGCCGGGCGGCCTGCCGCCGCGGGGACCGAGATCCCGGGTCCGGAACTTCCCGCCGAAAAATCCCATTCCACCGTCAGCTGGTGATCCCGCGGGTTCCGATCCGGCCCGGACTCCGGAGCCCGGGCCACCGGTCGGAGAACGCCGGCACCCGTGGGTTCGTCCGCGCCCAGGACGAGGGCGAGATCCAGCCGGACGCGCGCCGGGCGCACGCCGTGCGGCGGCCCCTCGCGCAGGGCAGAAGTCACCTCCTGCCGCAGGCGGCGCAGCACCTCGTCGACCGTGGCTGGTCTGGCCGGAGAGTCCATGGTTCAGGCCTCCACGGTTTCCCCGGGACCCGGATCCACGACCCGCACGCGGGGATAACGGATTCCGATCTGCTGGCGGAACCATGCGCGCGCCTCGGCCTCGCCGTGCCCCAGGATCACCACCCGCGGGTCCACGACCCCCACGAAGTCCAGCAATTCATCCCGATCGGCGTGGCCCGTCAGGTCGAACTCCCGCACCTCGGCCCGGCGCCGGATCTCGCGATCCTGGGGCCCGAGCGAGAAGACCTCGCCGGGCCTGGCGGCCCGGAGCTTGCCCGCCGGCGTATCGGGATCGGCATAGCCGACGAAGAAAATCCCGTTGCGCTCGTCCTCGAGCATGCGCTGGGCGAGTTCGAAGGCCGCGGTGTTCCGGGTCATCATGCCCGAGGTCAGCACGAACAGTTTGCCGCCCCCGAGCTTCATGTTCTCGACCTGCCGCCGGTCCATGACCTGCAGGTCCAGGGCTTCGGTCAGCGCGAGGTTGCTATGGTGCCGGTGGGTCCGGTGCGCCTGCAGGTCGTAGATCTCCGTGAACACCCGTCCCAGACCGCCGATGTACACCGGCTGCCGCTGCAACCGCCCGCTGGCCATGAAGAGCGCCAGCTGCGCCAGGATCTCCTGCGTCCGACCCAGCGCGAACACCGGGATCAGGATCGATCCCCGCCGGGCCTGGACCGCCAGGATCGCATCCGCCAACCGCTCCAACTCCGCCTGCCGCGAAAACCCCGGTGTCGGCGCCCGCCCGCCCCGCGTCGTCTCCATGATCATCACGTCGGCCTCGGCATCCTCGAACCGCGCCCCTTTCAGGATCGTCTGGTCCCGGAACGAGACGTCGCCCGTGTAGAACAACCGCGAATCCGCGCCCCGCACCATCACCCCCGCCGATCCCAGCGTGTGCCCGGCGTCCAGGAACTCGAGCGTCGGCGACGGCATCCCGACCTGCATCTTGTCGAAGGCGCCCCATTCGATCTCCCGGTTGTACCGGAACCCCTGGAAGATCGCCGAGATCTCGTCCACCTCCGTGTGGGTGTACAACGGGTACTCGGTCAGCCCCAGCTCGTCCCGCTGTCGCATCATGACGTTCACCGAGTTGTGCAGGACGCGGTCGACGATGAAGTAGCTGAGCTCCGTCATCATGACGTGCGCCTTGGGGAAGCGCCGTGCCGCCAGCGGGAGGGACCCGACATGGTCGTGGTGGCAATGACTCAGGACCACGGCATCCAGTTCGTCCCCGGCGATCCGGTCGTACAGGGGCAGGCCTTCGCGCCCCTCGAGTTTGGGATGGACCCCGGCGTCCAGCAACAGCCGGTGCCCCTCGAATTCCACCAGCCAGGCGCTGGCGCCCACGTCGTGGCGGGGATTGAGATTCGTGATGCGCATCGTTTTACCCTCGGCGTAAGTCATTGTGACTACGAAAGAAATCTATTATCCCATCTCACCCGAACTTTTTTTGAACAATGTCCGTCGCGCGTCGTCTGAGTTTTCGGAGTTGTTTGGGTTCGCCCGCGGGGCGGGATTCGCTGCCCGTCCCGCGGGCTCTTCGACCGCCCAAGAGCGTTAGTGTTGTTGTATGGGTTGTACGGCAGGAGCGGGCGCCCCCCCGGGCGTCCGCTCCTTGCTTTCCCGGCCTCCGCCGGCCCCGGCCCCGGCACCCAGCACCGCCTCCACGCCCCGCGCTTCCGCCTCGAGCCGCAAGGCCCGGAAATTGTCCCGCGCCCGCTCCAGCAATTCCCTCCCCGGAGTCGCCTGCCCGTCGGCAACCAGGCGCGCCCCCAACCCGGCCAGCGCCACCGCGATCCCCCGCGGATGCCCCAGGACCTCGAACAACCCCAGACTCGTCCTCCAAGCCGCAGTTGCCTCCTCGAAACGTCCCGCCGCCTCGTGACCCCGCGCCACCGTCACCCAGGCGGAAGCCGCCCCCGCCCCGTCCCCCACCGCGTCGAACCCCGCCACCGCGAGCCGCGCGTCGCCCAGCGACTCCCCGACCCTGCCCTGCACGAGCAGGAGGCGGGCGCACTCGTGGGTCCAGTGCGGCGCCACGGCAGGCTGCGCACCCAATTCCTCCCGACGCGGCTCGAGCGCCGCGCGCCGGGCCTCCGCGCGCGCCGGGTCGGACTCGATCTCGAGCTGGAACAGCGCCAGTTGATTCCGCCACCAGGCATTCGTCTGGCCCGACGACCGGTTCAGGCGTGCCGACTCCTCCCACAGTTCCCGCGCCCGTTCGCTCTCCCCCATGGCCCGCCGCGCGACCGCCTCGTTGTGCCGCGCGAGCGCCACCTGGTCGGGACGGTTGACCAACTGGTACTGCCGCCCCGCGCGCTCCCACCAGGCGACGGCCCCCGCCCAGTTCTCCTGCGTCAGGAGACGCGCCGCTTCCTTCGCCAACCGGTTCGCGTCGCTGACCGCCGCCGGCGGCGGGGGTGGCTCGGGGCGGCTCGCGCAACCGGTCCCACCCCAGCCCAGCAGCAGGCCGACCGCGGCCAGGAACCCGGCCCGTCCCGCCCCGAGGGTGGCCGGGAGCAGGGTGATCGGACCGCGGCGTTCACGCCGCTTCGCAGTCCTGCGCGCTCCGGGGGGTGGCGGCGTTGCCACGACACGACGGTCGAGCTCCCCCCTGCCCCGCACCGCCTGGAGGATGCGCCTCATGGTCTTCCCGGGCTTCGGCCCGGCTGGTCGAGACTCGGCAGCACGACGCTCTCGATCGGGGGGTTGGTGGCGCCCGCGAACGCGGAACGCAGGAGCCAGTGCCGCTTGAGCCCCTGCACCATGTCGTCGGCATTCACCACGAGCGAGGACACCTCGCCGAGCATGAGGCTGTTGGCGTTGACCTGGGCGCCGAGGTTGCTGGTGATCAGGGAGACATTGTCCAGGGTCATCGCGATCCGGCGGGTCAGGTCCTGCAACTGCATCTCGCTGGTCCGGATCAACGCCGCCGTGTTCGTCAGCGTGGCGTCCATCCCGAATAACGTGGTGCTGACCTGGGCCTGCAAATTCGTGGTCAGCAGCATCCGCCCGATCACGCCCTCCTCGCTCCCCAGCCGCTGCGCCAATCCTTGCAGGTTCGTCACCATCGGCGGCATCGCCGCCAGCGAGATGTTCGCGTTGGACAAGGCCAGTTCGGCCTGCACCAGGACCCGGAACACCTGGTTCGTGAGGACGGGCAGCGACTTCGCCACCGTCAGCACGATCTCCTCGCCCCGCTGCGCCAGCGTGGGGGTCTCGTCCAGCTTCAGCCAGACTCCCTCCTTGGATTGCGACAACTTGATCCGGTTGGTCATCTCGCCGTTGTCCGGAAACTTGTCGTTGATGACCAGGCTGTCCTCGATCCGGTCCTTGTTCTCCACGACCGTCGGATAGACCAACTCGTCGACCCCGCGCGTCACCTCGAGGTAGCGCGGACCGAAAAAATCCGTCGTCATCAGTTTCACCCGGGAATCCGTCCAGATGTACCCGTAGTACGGGTCCCAGATGTCGAACTTGATGAAGATGTTGTAGTGGTTCTCCATGAACCACTGCGACGGCGGCGTCGAATCCACCACCGTGATCCGGCCCACCTCCCGCCCCAACATGCGCACCGGGTCGCCCGCCTTCAGTCCCGTCGCGTCCGCCACGTAGCAATAGTACGGGATCTTCCGCACGAACCACCCGCGCTTCTTCCCCGTCTGCTTCAGGTAATAGCCGAAGCCGGAGAGCATCAGCAGCGCGGCAAACAGGACGAAGAAACCGACCAGCCGTTCCACACGCGTCATCCGCGTGCGCAACTGCGGGGTCAGGTCCTGCAACGCCATGCCCCAAGCATCGCGGTCCCGCCGCCGGATGCAACCCCCCGCCGATGCCAACCCGCCTGGAAATCAGCTCCGCTCCGCACGCCACTGCCCGCCCTCGACATCGGCCCGACCGTCGAACAACCCCGCCCAGCCGGCGATCTCCGGCACCGCCACCACCACCGTCCGCAGCTCCCGGCAGGACGCGATCCCGCCCGCGACAGAGTTCCGCACGAAGCCCCGCCACCACTCCGCGTCGGTCGGCCCCAGCCCCGACCCTGGATCGTCGAGCAGCAACGCCTCCGGCCCCAGCGCCAGCGCGCGGGCCAGCGCCACGCGCTGGGTCCAGCGGCGCGCCAACTCGCGCGGATACCGCCTGGCAATCGACTCCAGTCCCAGCGCCTCCAACAACTCGGCGACCCGTCCGATCCGCACCGCCTCCCGTTCCCGGGCGTGGTAGGACAGGGGCAACGCCACGTTCTCCGCCACGGTGAGATGCTCGAAAAGCCGTCCGTTGCCACCGAACACCATCCCCACCCGGATCCGCTGGACCACCTGTTCCCGCTCCCCCATCGCCGTCAGGTCCGCTCCGAACAACCGATGCCGGCCCCGCGTCGGACGCAGCAAACCCGCCGCCACCTGCAACAAGCTCGACTTCCCGGACCCCGACGGCCCCGTCACCACCCACCGCTGCCCCGTTTCCACCCGCCAGGACACCCCGGAAACCAGGCACGAGTCGGGCAGCCCGATGGCCGGGACATCCACGTCCTCCAACTCGAACACCGGTTCGGACCCCGCCGCTGCTGTTTCGGTGGTCACGGTGGTCATCACGTCAGGTCAGCAGGTACGCCGCGAGAAACAGTCCGTCCAGCACCACGCAGGCCGACAACGCCTGGCTGACGGCCCGGGTCGCCGCCTCCGGTATCTGCTCCAGGCGCAACGGGCGCGACAGCCCCTGATAGCACGTCACCACCGCGATCACCGCCCCGAATCCCGCCGTCTTCAGGAACACCATCACGAAATCCTGCCAGACCAGCGCCTGCGCGAATCCGTTCAGGTAATCCAGCGGCGCCAGCGGCAGCTGCTGGATGAAACAGAACGTGTAGCCGCCGACGAGCGCGCTGATCATGAAATAGACCGTGAGACAGAACACCGAGATGGCCAGCCCCAGCACCCGCGGCATGACGAGAAAATGCACCGGATCGATCCCCAGCGCCTCCAACGCCTCCACCTGCCCCGTCGCCCGCGTCGTCGCCAATTCCACCACCGTCGCCGTCCCCACCCGCAGCAACACCAGCACCGCCGTCGCCAGCGGCGCCAACTCGCGGAACAACGCCACCACCAGCACCGAACCCAGCATCTCCTCCCGCCCCACCTGGCGCAGCAGCACCACCACCTGCCCGATCAACGTGAACCCCGCCACCCCCGCCAGAAACACCACGAACGGCACCAGCCGCACCCCCGCCAGCCGCACCTGCCCCCAGATCAGCGGATGCACCGCCGCCCGCGCCCGTCCGAACTTCACCAGCGTCGTCGCCAGCACGATCAACGCGAAGGCCAGCAACCGTCGCACCGTCCGGATCGTCGACCGCACCGGGCGCCCACCGAAATCCAGCGCCGCGTCCAGCCAGTTCGCCGCACGCCCGCCGTCCCCGCCCGATCTGAAAATGCCGTCCCTCAACGCCCTCACCCTACCGTCGTCCCGCGACCCTGGGTAGCCTCAACGAGCCTCCCGGTTTGCCGGAATTCCATTCGCCCCGCCGCCCCGCCGGACCCGTCGCCGGCTTCCCCTTTTCTTTTCGCCCATCCGGCGCCCCGCGACGCCCCCGTCGCCGGCGGGGCGCCACCCTGGTCCCTTTACCCATGGCATTGGTCCACAGCAGGTTGAGAAATTCGAGCTCAAGCCTTCGGCCCATCTGCCGATAGCAGGGATCCGGGGTCTCAGGGCGTGCCCTGCCCGCTGTCGGGCAGCCCGTCGACGACCCCGCGGTTTTCGCCACAAACCCTTACCCTCCAACCGGACCACGGGATATTCCGCCCCAAAAATGAGAATGATTGGAATCACTGGAATGACGGAGGGAACCCCGCCATGAATCACGGCGCTTCCCACGGTGAGGACGCTCCCCCCGGCGAATTGCTGCTCGCCGAGGAAGTGGCCCGCCGCCTCCGGCTGCCGTTGTCCACGGTGTATCATCTGGCCAAGAAGGGGGAACTGCCCGCCGTCCGCTTCGGTCGTTCCTGGCGCTTTCCCCGCCTGGGCATCCAGCGACTGCTCGCCGGCCCCCCCGGGCACCGGGTGCTCGTGGTGGATGACGATGCCGTGACCCGCGGGTTGGTCCGGGCGGCGCTCGAACCCGACGGCTGCCAGGTCCGGGAGGCCGAAAGCGTGGATCAGGCCCTGGACCTCTGCCGACGCCAGCGTTTCGACGCGTTCTTCGTCGACCTGCGGATGCCGCAGCGCGATGGCACCGAACTCATTCGCGCCCTGACCGGGGAGTACTCCTTGAATCAAATGGTCGTGATCACGGCGCATCCCGACCTCAGCCAGGCCGCGGCTCTCCTCGAACTGGGGCCCGTCACCCTCCTGCGAAAACCGCTGTCCATCCCCCAGCTCAAGGACTGCCTCAAGCGGATCGCCGCCCAAGCCCTGTCCGAAGCCTAGCCCATGAGCACCCTCCATGACCGACTGGCCGACCTCGTCGCCCGTCATTTCGGTTCACCCGACCGAATGCCGCCCGAAGTCCGGGCGTTCGTGGACGACGTGGATCGCGAGTTCCGCAACGACCCGCACCCGGAAGGAGAGCCCGCGCGGGAAACCAGTCCCAAACTGGTCCAGGCGGCGCTCCGGGATTCGCCGATCATCCTGTACCGATTCGATCGGGATGGCCGGTTCACCCTGTCCGAGGGCGGCGCGCTGCCCGCCATGGGGTTGAAGGAAGGCGAGCTCGTTGGCGCCCGGGCGCTCGAGGCGTTCCGGGACAACCCCGCGGCCAGCGCCGCGCTTCGCCGGGCGATGGCCGGGGAGCATTTCACCTGTCGAATGCCGTTCCCCGGCGGCGCCATCCTCGAGGCGTCGCACACGCCGATCTACGACGCGGACGGAGCCTATGACGGCACGGTCGGCGTGGTAATCGACGTCACGAATCACGAACGGGCCCTGGAACGTCTGCGCGAGAGCGAGGCCTTGCTGCGCGAGTCGCAGACCATCGCCAGCCTCGGCTCCTACTGCCTGGACGTCGCGTCGGGCCGGTGGATCAGTTCCCCCGCCCTGGACGTGATCTTCGGGCTGGACGCCACGTCGACGCGGGACGTGGAAGGCTGGGTGGCGTTGATTCACCCCGAGGAGCGGGAGGCCACGCGCACCTATCTGCTGAAACACGTCCTGGTCGATCACCAGCGGTTCGACCGCGAATACCGCATCGTGCGGCGGACGGATGGCGAGGTCCGCTGGGTGCATGGACTCGGCGTGCTCGAGTTCGACGAACGCGGCCAGCCGGCCCGGATGCTGGGCACGATTCAGGACATCACCGAACGACGGGCCGACGAGAAGGCACTCCTCGAACTCAAGGAGCAGTTGGCCGCCACGCTCAGTGCCCTGCCCGACATGCTTTTCGTCGTGGACCGCCGCGAGCGCTTCGTCGGGTACCACGGCCCCGGCGGGGACACCCTCTACGCCCCGCCCGAACACTTTCTCGGCCGTTCCCTGCGCGAGGTCCTGCCGTCGCAGGCCGCCGACATCGTCGCGCGCGCCATCGCCGAGGCTTTTGCCAAGGGCGTCTGCTCCGGGGCCACGTATTCCCTGCCCATGCAAAACGGGTGGAAATGGTTCGAGATGACCGCGGCCCGCCAGGGAGCGCCCGATGCCGCGGAGGCCCGGGTCATCGTGCTCGTTCGCGACACCACCCGTCGGCGCGAGGTCGAGGATCGCCTGCAGTTGATCATCGACGCCGCCAACGACGGCGTCTGGGACTGGGATCTCGCCACCGGAACGTCCTTCGTCTCCGCCCGCTATCGCGAAATCCTCGGCCTGGGCGCCCGCGATGCCACCCTGGCCGACCACGAATGGCGCGCCCGGGTCCATCCGGACGACATCGAGGGGGCCCAGCAACTGGCCCGCGACTGCGCCGAGGGACGCATCCCGCGCTTCACGATGGAGTATCGCATGCTCCATGCCGACGGCACGTACCGCTGGATCCTCAGCCGCGGCGCGAGCCTGCTCAATCCGGACGGTTCCATCGGGCGCGTGGTCGGCACCCATACGGACATCCACGACCGCAAGCGGGTCGAGGAAGAGCTGCAACGCAGCGAGGCCCTGCTCGCCGAAGTCGTCGCCGTCGCCCAGATCGGCATCTTCGAGCACCACCTCGAGACCGAGGAGATCTACTGGTCTCCCGAACTGCGCCGGATCTACGGCTGGTCGCCGGTCGAACCGGTCACCCTCGACATGATTCTGGCTTGCGTGCATCCGGAGGATCGCGAGCACACCCGGGATTCCATCGCGCACGCCCACGCTCCCGGGTCCGACGGACGCTACGCCCAGACCCGGCGCGTGCTGCACCGCGACGGCTCGGTCCGTTGGCTCGAGACCCGCGCCCGGACCTTCTTCGAAGGCGAAGGCACCGCCCGTCGCGCGGTGCGCACCTCCGGTGCCGTGTTCGACATCACCGAACAGCGCCGCACCGCCGTCGCCCTGGCCGAAAGCGAGGAACGCCTCCGCCTCGCCCTCTCCGCCGCCAACCAGGGCCTCTACGACCTCGATGTCCAGACCGGCGAGGCCGTCGTCAGCCCCCAGTATGCCCTCATGCTCGGCCACGATCCCGAGTCCTTCCAGGAAACCAACCTCGCCTGGCGCGACCGGCTGCACCCCGACGACGTCGAAGCGGTCTACGGAGTCTACTCGGACTACGTCGCGGGTCGTCTGCCCGAGTACCGCGTCGAGTTCCGGCAGCGCACGGCCGACGGTTCATGGAAGTGGATCCTCTCCCTCGGCAAGATCGTCGCCCGCGACGCCCAGGGGCGCCCGCTCCGCCTGATCGGAACCCACACGGACATCACCGAGCGCAAGCTCGCCGAGCAGGCCATTCTCCAGGCCCGCAACGAACTCGAGGACCGGGTCGAGGAACGGACGCGGCAACTCAGCGAACTCAACGTCTCCCTCGAACAGGCCCGCCGTGCCGCCGAGGCCGCCAGCCAGGCCAAGTCCCGCTTCCTGGCCATGATGAGCCACGAGATCCGCACCCCCCTCAACGGGGTCACCGGCGTCCTCCATCTCCTCGAACGGGATCCCCTCTCGCCCCAGCAACGCCGGCGCATCTACATGGCCAATGCCTCCGCCAGCACCCTCCTGCGCGTCATCAACGACATCCTCGATTTCTCC
>CAZSOV010000277.1:0-10673 GCA_964608505.1 uncultured Verrucomicrobiota bacterium | reverse complement strand
ATACGCCTCGCGACCGGAGGGGCGCTTGAGGACGAGGGAAACCTGCCGGTAGGCCACCGCGTGCTTCGACAGATCGTCGAAGATGATCAGGGCATCCATCCCGTTGTCCATGAACCACTCCCCGATGGCGCAGCCGGCGAACGGGGCGAGGTACTGTTCCGTGGCGGAATTGGAGGCCGAGGCGACGATGACGATGGTGTAGGGCAGGGCGCCGGTTTCCTCGAGCACGCGGAGGATGTTGGCGGTGTTCGACTGCTTCTGCCCGATGGACACGTAGATCGAATAGAGCGGGCGGAAGCTCTTGTCGCCGTTGCCCTCCGCCGCCTTGTTCAGGCGGGCGTTGTTGATGATCGTGTCGATGGCGATGGTCGTCTTGCCCGTGGACCGGTCGCCGATGATCAACTCGCGCTGCCCGCGCCCAATGGGGATCATCGCGTCGACCGGCATGATGCCCGTCTGCACGGGCTGGGAGACCGATTTCCGCTTGATGATGCCGGGGGCGATCTTCTCGACGGGGTAGAACGCGGTTTCCTGGATGGGGCCCTTGCCGTCGATGGGCTGACCCAGGGCGTTGACGACGCGACCGAGCAGGCCCTTGCCGACCGGCACCTGGAGGAGGCGCCCGGTGGTGCGGACTTCCTGGCCTTCGCGGATGTGGGTGTAGTCGCCGATGATAATGGCGCCGACGTCGGTCTCCTCGAGGTTCTGAACCAGGCCGGTGACGCCGTTGCCGAAGTCGAGCATCTCGCTCATCATGGCGTCGGTGAGGCCCTCGATCTTGGCGACGCCGTCGCTGATTTCGCGGACGGAGCCGACGTTCTGGCGGGAGACGCCGGATTTGACCTGGGAGATCTGGGCTTCGATGTCCTTCAGAAGGGTGCTCATGTCGGGTCGGGGAAAAAGGGGTCGGAGATGCGCGTCTCGGGGGTTACTGGGGGATGGGGATGAAAAGCTTCAGAAACCGTCCTGGACCTGGTCGAGGCGGGCGCGGACGGAGCCGTCGTACACGTCGCTTCCGACGCGGACGCGGAGGCCGCCGAGCAGGCTGGGATTGATGTAGTACTCGATGTCGAGGCCGGGACCGTAGCGCTTTTCCAGGTTGGACCGGATGTCGGCCATCAGCTGCTGGGAGGATTCGGTGGCGTTTTCCACCCGGGCGCGGCGCGCGTCGAGGTGCAGCTTCAGCAGCCGCTGGAAGTGGGACAGGGTGCCGAGGTAGCCGCGGGGGCGGCCTTCGATGACCTTGGTGACGACCGCGCGGGCGCGGGATTCGTCGAGGCGCCCCTCCACGAGGCAGGCGCGGAAGAGGGTCTTGCCGTCGCGACGGGCCTGTTTGGAGATCTTCATGGCGTCCGGTTACGCGGGGGACGGGCAGGGGCGGGGTTTCAGGCCGCGAGCTGCTTGTTGGTTTCCTCGGCGAGGCGGCGCTGGTCTTCGACGGAGAGGATCTTCCGGGAGACCTGGGCGGCGAGTTCGACGGCGAGGCGGCCCATTTCCTTGCGCAGGTCCTGTTTCATGCGCTCGTAGTCGGCGAGGGCGGCCTCGCGGGCCTTGGCGACGATCTGTTCGGCGGCGGCGATGGCCTTCTGGGTTTCCTGCTCCTGGACGCGGGCGGCGGCGGCGCGGGCCTCCTCGATGAGGCGGGTGGCGTCCGCGTTGGCCTTCTGCATGGTCTCGCGGCGGGCGGCTTCGGCCTCGGCGAGCTGCTGCTTGATCTTCTCGGCGTTGGCGATGCCCTCGGCGATGCGCTTCTTGCGCTCGTCCAGCACCTGGAGAATCGGCTTGTAGGCGAAGCGGTGGAGGACGAAGGCCACGATGGCAAAGCTGATCACCTGCGAGATGAACAGTGTCCAGGTGACGCCGAACTGGGCGGCGGTGTTGCCGATCAATCCGCCGCCGGCAGGGGCAGCGGCAGCCGCGAGGAGGAAGCTGGAATCCATGGCCAGGGAGAAGGGACGATTGGGAAAGGGGATGGTGCGAGGCCGGAGCCTCGCACCCTAAGCCGGAGGTTACTTCGCCAGGAAGATCGCGAAGAACACGATGCCTTCCGCGAAGGCGGTGCTCAGGATCGCCTGGACGAGGATCTTGGTGGCGGCACCCGGATTCCGGCCCACGGCTTCGGCGGCCTTCATACCGATGATACCGACGCCAATCGCGGCGCCCAGACAGGCGGCAGCGACATGCACATTACCCGACATTTCAGCCAACAGCGGCGTGACCATAGTTTGCTTTCCTTTCTTGTGTTACACAGCGGCCCCCGCAGTCCTGCCACGGTCCGACCGCCGCAATCGTTTCGGTGCTTGCGACCTCAGTGCGACGCGTGGGCGTGGGCCGGGGCGTGCCCGTGGCCAGCCCCGGTTCCATGCTCGTGACCGTGGCCGTGGCCGTCGCCTCCTCCGTGATCGTGTCCATGCCCGTGACCTTCCTCATGCGTGCAGATGAGCAGCGTGAAGACGGAAGTGAGGAGCATGAAGACCAGGGCCTGGACGAGGCCCACGAGGAGTTCCATGAAATAGAAGGGGATCGGGAGCAGCCAACCCATGGAGGCGCCCCCCAGCACGGTCATCGTTTCCAGCATGTTTTCGCCGGCGAAGATATTGCCGTAGAGCCGGAAGCTCAGGGACACGGGGCGGAACAGGATCGAAACCACTTCGAGCACGCCGACGAGCAGGAAGACGACGATCATCAGGACCTTCATCAGGCCCGCCGTCTCGCCCTTCGGCCCGAAGATGTGGAGGACGAAGCCGGCGATGCCATTGGACTGGAGCGCCCAGACCGTCCAGCACGCGAAGAAGACCATGGACATCGCGAGCGTCATGTTCAGGTCGGCGTTGACGCCGCGGAACAGGGGGTCGCTGAGGTGATGGAGGTGGCCCGTGGCGTCCGGGTGGCCCCAGCCGATGGTGCCCACGCCGGGAATGAGCCCGAACCAGTTGCTGGCGAGAATGAAGATGAAGAGCGTGGCGAAGAACCAGAACGTCTTCTTGACCAGCTCCGCGCCGATGATGCCTTCGAGGAAGTCGTGGAGGCTTTCCACCATCCATTCCCAGAAGTTCTGGGCGCCCTCGGGGATGGCCCGGAGGTTGCTGGTCGCGAAGCGGGCGAAGAGGATGAGGGCCGCGGCGACGATCCACGTGACCAACATCGAGTTGGTGACCTCGAAGAACCCGAGCTTGAAGATCCGCGGGGCATCCGCCGGCAGGCCGCCGTGGCTCTCGCCGTGGGGGGCTTCCGCGCCGAGCGCCGCCTGGGCAAGGAAGGGCAGCCCGAAAAGGGCGGCATGGAATAAAGCGGTTCGCAGCGCGCGCATGGATCGTGGTTTTTCCCGGGAACCGAGTCGTGACGAACGGAGCAACGCCGGCGCGCTGCCTCCCTCGGACGCGGGGGCGAAACGCTGAAGTGTTGTGAAATGTTTCACAAGCGATTTTTTGGCGGCGACGCAGCAAAGCCAAATGTGAAGGGCCGGCGACGCGGTGGTCGCCGGCCCGTGAGGGTGTTTCGGCAATGCTTGGCAGGCCTACTGCTGGGCGCGATAGAACTTGCCGGCGGCGGTGGCGCTGACCGCGTAGGGCGAGGTGGCGCCGGAGACGGTCGTGTACGGGCCCTGAACGGAGTCGGCGGCCTGCAGGGTCCCGGTGAAGGTCACGGTGATGGCCTGGTTTTGGGCGGAGATCCCGAGAGTGGGCGTGGTGACCGGCAGGGCGGGCTCGGCGACGGTGCGGCGCTGGAAGGCCTTGAGCGGGGTTGCGCCGGTTTGCGGGCCGTTCACGAGGGCCCATTTGCCGGCGGCATCGGTGGTGAACCACTCGACGTTGGCGCCGCCGCTATTCTCCCAGTAGAGGAGTCGGAAGAGATAGACCCCGGCCTGCTGGACGCGGAAGTGGAAGGTGGTGTTCGCGGCGAGCTTGGTGCCGAGCACGAGGAAGGACGGGTTCGAGGCGTTGCCGACGCTGAGTTGGAAGCCGTCGTCGGCGTTGACCGTCGTGGCGTACAGGCCCGGGGCGGGGATTTCCACGTAGGCCAGCGCCTCGGCGGCGATGTTGTTGTCGACGTTCGCGGGGTCGAGGCCGGGGATGCCCGGGATGGGGAGATCGCCGACGGCGAGTTCGGCGGCGGTGGTGGAGTTCTTGAAGTTGGCAGCGTCGTTGCCGGCCTGGTCGAGATTCACGTAGTCGAGGGGGAAGAAGCCCTGGGCGTTCTGGCCCGAGGGATCGTGAACGCTGGCACCCAGCTCGCCGCGGAGCTGCTTCTCGACGTTGGCGGCATCATTCGCGGGGCGGCCTCCGGCGAGTTGGTGAGTGCGCCAGCGCAGGCCGGGTTCGGCACCGGTGTCGACGGCGGTCGCGAGTCCGGCGGGGATGTCGGTGAACTTCGCGGCCGTGAAGGGCAGGGTTTCCTCGAAGGCCTGGCCGTTCCTGGCGGTGTACTTGACCTTGAGGCTGTGGTTGGAGCCGGACGCGAGCACCGTGGCGAACGTGTGTGTCGCGAGGATGCGGTCGGGAAGGTCGCCGTCGGCGGAGGTCAGGTCCTCGCGGGTGACGGAGACGGACGCGCCCGGGAGCGCGACGCCATCGAGCTCGAGTTGGATGCCCTTGGGCTCGTCGACGGTCAGGTAGGTGGTCTCGTTGAGCGAGACGTTCAGCACGGTGGGGGTGACGGAGACGCTGGAATAGCCCGGGGCCACGAAGGTGGCGCGGTCGGTGATGGTGCGTCCGTCGCCGGCACGGAACGTGATCTCGGCCACGTGGCGCGACCGCGGCGCGAAGATCGTCGGGGCCTGGTCGTGACCGACGACGACGGTGTCGGCGTGGTCCCCGTCGCGGGCGGAGGAGACGGTGACCGTCTGGCCGTCGAGCTTGGCGGTGATGGGGGCGGCTTCGTTGATGGTCTTGCCGAGGCCCTCGCGCAGGCGCGCGGAGAATCCGATTCCCGTGGCTTGGATTCCGGCGAGCATCGGGGGTTCGCCGACGGCGACGTTGTCAAAGGCCCACCACCAGTCATTGGCGGCCTCGACCATGGCGAAGGTGAGTTTCAGCGTCCGGGCGCCGGCGGGGTTCTTGAGCTCGAGCAGGGCGGCCTCGTTGATGAAGTCGCCGTCGCGCTTGAAGTTCGGGCTGTCGGGGTCGGATTCCCACTTCACCACCTCGACGGAGGCGCCGTTGTCCCACTGGGCGCTGATAATCGCCGTCTGGTCGTTCAACTGGTCGCCCGTGACCGGGTCCACGGGGAAGCTCGGCAGGCCGTCGTCGGAGAATTCGGGCCGCCAGGAGGAATCGAACATCAGCACGAGCGAGTTCGCCGCCTTGCCGGCGACGGAGATCTCGGACGTGGTGAGGAAGGTGTTGAAGAGCCCGGGGTGGTGGGGGGCGTCGTCCCATTCGTCGGGATCGGCGATGGCGGCGGCGCCGCTGGCGAGGGTGAATTCGGCCCGGCGCTGGTTGTCGACCGTGGGCCACCACTTGACGTCGGCGAAGGCCCAGCCGGCCCACTCGCGGCGGCCGTCGAGATCGGCGTAGGTCGGAGTTCCGAAGCCGGGCATCCGGGAGTCATCGATCGTCCAGCCGTCGGGCGGGGTCTTGGTCCAGACCTGGGCGCCGACGGAAGCCTCCTCGACGTTGGGGCCGAGGGGCAGGGTGTCGAAGCTCTCGTGGAAGAGGCTTTGGGCCTGGCTGGGGGGGAGGGCGGCGGTTCCGGTGAGGAACAGGATCGCCGCGGCGAGGGCCTGGCGGCGCGATGGGAGATGGACGCGTGGGATGTTCATCGGTTTCGGAGGATGCATTTCGATTTTCGGGGAAAACTGCCGGCCATCGGTGACCGACAGAGGCGCCATCATCGGAGGTCGGAAGGCTTGGGCAATCGGGGACCGGCGGCGTGCCCGTAATTTCGCGGGGCGGTAACCCAACCGAAGCATTTGTCATGGGATCGTGATGCGGAGGCACGGGGACCACCCCGGGATTGACGGCGGCGGCGGGATTCGGCGTGAGTTGCGGCATGAAATTCCACCGTTGGATGCGGGCAGGGTGTCTCGTCTGGATCGGCGCGGGTCTGCTGGCGACGGCGTCCGCGGCCGAACTGCCGGCAGGGGTCGGCGTGGGGGCGAAGCCGGTTCCGGGAGCGGAACTCGTCTTCGACGGCAGCGCGGAGATGCTGCACGGAAAATGGACGTACTGGCAGGGTCCCGGGTTCGCGTCGTCGTTGCCGGTGAAGTGGAAGATCGTGGAGGACCCGGTGGACCCGGGCACGGTGATGATGACGGACGACCGGGCGGCGGACGGGGGCAAGTACGGCGCGGCGGATCTGGTGACGAAGAAGGAGTACCGGGATTTCCGACTGCACGTGGAGTTCCTGATCATGAAGCCCGGCGGCAACAGCGGCGTGTACCTCCAGAACCGTTACGAGATCCAGGTGCTCGACGGCGACAAGACGAGCCATGGCATGGGCGCGGTGATCAACGAGACGGAGTCGCCGTACCACGCGTATCGGGGCGTCGGGAAATGGAACGCCTACGACATCGTGTTCCGCGCGGCGCGGTTCCAGGACGGGAAGCTCGTGGAGAAGGCGCGCGTCTCCATGTACTTCAACGGGATCAAGGTCCATGACCACGTGGCCATCAACCAGGTGTGGGGTGGTCCGCGCTCCGGCCTCGACGGCGGCAACGACGGCGGCAAGGGGATCACGGATCGTCCGGGCGGCCTGAAGCTGCAGGCCGAGGGGCACGACGTCCGCTACCGGAACATCTGGATCCGGGAACTCGATCTGGGCGCGGGGAAGACCGACTTCTGAACCGAGGCGGGTCCCGTCCCGGCCATCCTTGGCCCCATTCCTCCTGCTCCCGGATTCCGTTGATGGCACCCTCGGGGCGAGGATGAGCTTTGGTTCGACATCGCGGACAGGATTCCGCCTGGCCTGCGCGCTGGCGTGGGTTGCCGCGGCGTTGGAACTCGTGGGGGGCACGTCCGAAGCTCTCCCAGCATCGACGGACGGGGCCTCCTGGGCCGTGCCGGTTCCGGCGATTCCGCCTCGGCTGGAGCGGGCGCTGCTCGAGGATTACTCGGTACGGTCGTGGCGGGAGGCGGACGGGTTGCCGTCGGATCGGGTCACGGCGTTGGCGCGGACGGCGGATGGCTACGTGTGGATCGGCACCTCGGCGGGACTGGCCCGGTTCGATGGATTGCGGTTCGAGCGCTTCGATCATTCGAACGTGCCGCTGCTGGAGGACCACCGGATTCTGCGCCTGGCGGTGGACGGGGAGGACCGCCTTTGGTTGAGCACGGAGGAGAGAGCTTTTCTGACGTTCGGTGACCAGGGGTGGAGGGTGCCACGCAACGAGGGTGAGCGTTGGAATGCAGAATACCACCTGCGCGGGCGGCCCGGGGACGGGATCCTCGCGCTGAGTTCGGTGGGGTGGGTTCGGGCCGCGCGGAGTCCTGGTGGCGGCGGGGCGGACGGGGCCCCGGCGTGGGAACGGCATGCGGAGGCACCCCGCGACGCGGTCGACGTGCTCGACCTGGGCGACCTGCGGTACGAGGTGTGGCGCGAGGCGTTCGTGGTTGGGAGCTCGAACGCGGTGGGCACGCGTCGATACCGACTCCCCTACGCCGCCACGGCACCGCTCCTCATGGCGACGTTGACTCTGGCTGCGGGCGGGGAGGTCTGGTTCGTGGTCGGCGAGTATCAGGGCGACGTGCCGCTGCGCCTTTATCGCTACGCCGAAGGGCGCCTGGGGCTGATGGACGACGCGGTGCCCGTGCCGGGGCGGCTTCCGTATCCGCTCGCGGCGGACCCCCGGGAGGGCGTCTGGCACCCCGCGGGGCGCGGACGGCTGGCGAGGGTCTCCGCGGGACGACGGATTCACTACCGATTTCCGGCGGAGCATCCCGAGGGGGTCCTGAACGACGCCGTGGCGGGAACCGACGGATGCCTGTGGTTGGGATTGGAAGCCGGCGGGCTGATGCAGTTGCGTCCGCGCGGGGTCCGCGATGTCCGTCCCTCCGAGGGCCTGCCGCACCCGGTCGTGCGTGCGGTTCTGGCGAGCGGAGGTACGGAGGTCTGGGCCGGCACGGAGGATGGCGTCGCGCGGGTGATTCGGGAGGGTACTTCCGGGGAGTGGGTGGCACGTCCGGACGGACTGCGCGGGCAGTCCGTGCGAGCCCTGGCGCGGGGTGCCCGCGGGGAGTTGTGGGCCGGGACGGCGCACGGCTTGTTCACGTACCGGGCGGGGGGTTGGCATCCGGTGGAATTGCCCGACATCCGGTACACGTCCGACGGCCAGTCCCGGGGCAGCGTGAAGGTGCGCGACCTGCTGGCGCGTGCGGAGGGGGAGTTGCTCGTTGTCACGGCCAACCAGGTCGTGGTGGTTCCCGGGGACGGCAGGCCTGCCTGGACGCTGGCGGCGTTGCCGACCGTGGAACCGACGGACCTGCTGTTGGATCGGGCTGGCGGCTACTGGCTCGCGACAGACCGGGCGGGGGTGTGGCGGTGGCCGGGAAATGTCGTCGAGGCGGCCCGGGATGGCGGGTGGGCCTCCGTGCCGGGATTCCCCGACGACCGCTGGCGCCTGGCGCCGGAGTACGGGTGGCGGCAGACCAACGGACTTCCCAGCGAGCAGACCTGGGAACTGCTCCAGGATGCGGAGGAGGCCCTGTGGATAGCCGGTCCACGCGGCTTGATCCGGGTGCCACCCGGGGCGCGTCCCGGGGAGTCCGAGGGGGCGCCGTACGTGTTCACGCCGCGGCAGGGGCTGCCGGAACTCGCCTTCAATTGCCTGGCCGAGGACCCCCAGGGCGGGCTCTGGCTGGGCGGGGACCGGGGGCTTTATCGGGTGCTGCTGGGCGAGTTGCGCGCCGTGGCACGGGGCGACCGGGACCGGCTGGCGCTCGAGGCCTTCACCGCGTTCGACGGATTGCCCTCCGGAGAAACGAGCGGGCGGGTCAGCCATCCGGGTGCCGAGGTCGATGCCGAGGGGCGCCTGTGGGTCGCCACGGCCAACGGGTTGGCGTGCGTCCCCGCGAAATCCACGCCGGGCTCGGGGGCCGGTCCGCGCGTCGTCCTCGAGGAAGTCCGGGCCAACGGGCGCATCGTGGCCACCACGTTGCCGCAATTGCCCTTCGGCGGACGCGCCGACCAGGGCCGTGCTTTGGGCGGCGCGGGGAGCGCCGAACCGGGACCGGTCCGGCGTTTGGGGGACGGGCTGGTACTGGCTCCGGGTGCAGGACGGGTGCTGGAGTTCCGGTTCACCGCCCTCGACGCGTTGGTGCCGCGTGAACTTCGGTTCCAGTACCAGCTGGAAGGCTACGACAGGGCGCGGCACGACCTGGGTGACCGAAGGTTCGTGCACATCACCGGGTTGCCTCCCGGGTCCTACCGGCTTCGGCTCTGGGCGTCCGGGCCTGACGGGGTGTGGTCGACGGAGCCGGCGCAACTCCGGTTCACCCTGCGCCCGCACTTCTGGCAAACCGCATGGTTCACCCTTGCGACGGGCCTCGCGCTGCTCGGGGCCGTCGCCGGCGGCGTGACGGTTCGCGTGCGTCAGGTGCGGCGCTACGAGGGGTTGCGGCGACGCGCCGAGCAGGCGGATCTCCAGAAGCGCCTCGCCCGCGACCTGCATGACGGCGTCGGGTCCGGCCTCGCCCGGTTGGCCCTGCTGGCCGATCTGCCGGAGGACGAATCCCGGGACCCCGAGCGCGTGACCCGCCAGTTCCGCGAATTGTCGGGAGCCGTGCAGGACCTCGCGCGCACCGTGCGCGAGATCTCGTGGTCCGCGAATCCCGCGCCCGTCTCCCTCGAGAGCCTGCTCGCCCAGATTGCCCAGCTGCTCACCGAGTACCTGGGCGCCGCCGGGGTCCGGTGTCGGACGGTCCTGCCGCTCGACTTCCCGGACATCGCACTTACTCCGGAGCAGCGCACGAACCTGTACTTCGCGATCAAGGAGGCCGCTACCAATGTCGTCCGGCATGCCCGCGCCACCGAGGCCAAATTCGAAGTGGCGCTCGACGACCTTCGACTCGTCGTGGTCCTGCGCGACGACGGCATCGGACTTGGACCGGTGGTTTCTTCCGCGGGCGGGTCGGGGTCGGGACCTTCCGGCCCGGCCCAGGGCGGCCACGGGATGGCCAATTTACGCGTGCGCATCGCCGCGCTGGGCGGCGTCCTGCGGCTGCGGAACGCCCCCGGCGGCGGCGTGGAATTCCGCGTCGAAATCCCCCTTGACCGGCTGGGCGCGGTGGCTGGGGCAAACCCCGGCCAAGTCCCCGGCTAAGTCGTTGTCACCGCGCGCCGCGCCCCGGCATTCTCGGGGCATGCCCACCGCGGCCAACCCGCCAACCTCCGTGGCGATCGTCGAGGACGACACCAAGTACCGGGCCTATTTGAGGGCCATTCTCGAAGGTACCCCGGGCTTCGCCTGCGGGGGTGCCTACGCCAGCGCCGACGTCGCGTTGCCCTTGATTGCCACGCATCCCCCGGACCTGCTTCTCCTGGATTTGGAACTGCCGGGTTGTCCCGGCGAGGAGGCCATCTCCGGGTTCCTCCGCCAGATCCCCGAGCTCCTGATCGTCATTCTGACGTTCCACCAGGAACCGCAGCGGATCTTCGCCAGCCTGGAGGCCGGTGCGGTGGGGTATCTGGTGAAGCCCGTCGAACCGGCGGCCCTGGTGGCGGCGTTGCACGAGGTC
>CAZSOV010000276.1:0-10849 GCA_964608505.1 uncultured Verrucomicrobiota bacterium | reverse complement strand
CACCAAACGTACGAACCGCACCTCGGCGCCGCCGCCGATCCGGACCGTCACCCACGTCGCCCCGTCGGGCTGCGGCGCGCGGGAGATCTCCGTCGGCTCCGCGCCCGCCGGGCGCCACGTCCCGAGTTCGTCCGCGATCTCCAGTCCGTAGGCCACCCCGGGCGCCACCGTGCGCGTCCGGTAGGCGACCGTCAGCCCGCCCGCCGCCCCCGGCAAACCCACGACGACCAGGGGCGAAGCGTCGGCCCGTTCCGGCGCCAGCACGAAGGCGTACTCCGCGTAGTTCGAATACCCGTCGCCGTCGGGATCGGCCCCGGCGACGCGTTGATCGGGAGTGATCACCTCGGGAAACGCGACCCGGGCCCAGGCGTCGTACCCCGCCAGCGGCGGACCATTCGGGGCCCCGAGGCTTGGCTCCTGCAACATCACCATCGGCCCCGTCCCGTCCGGGGATCGTCCCAGGTTGACCCCTGGAAGCAGGGGCCCGAACTCGACCCGATCCACGAACCGCAACAGCGCGCCGTCCCGGTTACCCTCCACGAGGAAGACGTCGTCCCCCTCCTGATTCAGGAGGAAGGGCTGAAGGCACTGGGGATTGGTCGTCGAATTGAAGTCCGCCTCCCGCAACACCCACCGTCCCCCGGGGGGCAGCACGAACCCGTCGGGCAGCCGGTATTTGCGATAGTTCGAGGAGGCATCCGACACGAACCATCCCGCCATCCCGACCGCAGCACCCGAGTTGTTCAGCAACTCGATGGCATCGGGCCCCCCGGTCGCGACCTCGTTCACGACCACCCGGTTGTCCGGGCCGATGCCGCGACTCCCCGGGGAGCCATGGAACTCCGAGCTCGGGCGCCAGGCCCCGGGCGAACTCAGCCACGCCGACCGCACCGCGGTCCCGGACGGAATCGCGTCCTCGGAGTCCAGCTCCAGGCTGCTGCCCCGCCCATCCGCGCGCCCGGGCCAGAGGCCGACGGTCCCGTAGGTGCAGGACAGAAACTCCCCGCCCTCGGGACGCAGCAACACGAGCCTCTCGCCGCCGTTGGCCAGCGACCCCGCCCACGGCCCCAATCGACGCACCCCCGGGCGATGATGGGCCGACGTCGGCACCGAGTACCGGGCGTCGAACGCCGGGACGTCCTTGACCACGACCAACCGTTCGCCGGCACCCAGCACCGTGCCCCGCGGGAACGGAAACCAAACCCCGTTCGTGAGCACCACCCCCGAAAGGTCCAGCGGCGCCGCCGCGGTGTTCAGCAACTCCACGAACTCCGTGTCCGACTCGTCGAGCGGATGATAGTGGATCTCGGAGATGGCCAGATTGCCCGCCGAGGCCGGCGCGACGCCGTCGGGCAGGAAGAACAAGTCCGTGATCCCGGACCAATCCGTGCCCGAGTAGACCCGCGCCTTGACGACGGTCGGCGCGTCAATCACGAGCGCCGGGTCCGAGAGGACGCCCGTGCCGATGCCGACGAGCTCGAAGTCGAAGCTGATGTCGGAGCTTTCCGGGGACTGCTGGTGGATCTCGACGGCCAGCACGTTGCCCTTGGACCGGAAAAAGACGAGGGCTGCGCCGAGGGTCTGCTCCAGGAACGTCGTTTCGTCCGCGTCCCCGATGCCGGTCAGCGCCCGCGTCGTCCCCGTGATCGTGCCCTCCGGCAGGTTCACCCGCCAGATCTCGCGCCCGTTGAGGTACACCACCGCCCCGTCATCCCGCCGCAACCGCAGCTTCAGTTCCCGCAGGCTCAGGATGTCGTCCACGTCGAAGGTCCGGCGGAAGTAGGTCGTGATGTTCTTCTGAACCCCCGCCGTCGCCGGATCCGCGTCCACGAACCCCGCTGTCGTGACCTCGTTCCCGTCGCCGTACCCGATCTCGGCCGCCCCGGATTTCCACCGTGCATCGTCGAAATCGAACGTCGTCCAGCCCGCCCCCGGGGTCGTGCCGTCGTCGAGGAACCGCCAGACCGCCCCCGCGGGGGACAGCACGCGCTCGGTGGCGCCCGAGACGCGCGCCTTGGCGGAGGGATTGATCCCGCCGCCCGGCAGGCGCGGATCCGAACCGTCGGTCGTGAAATACACGGTGCCGGTGGAGGACGTGAAGGTGATCCGCTGCCCCAGCGGCACGCGACCGTCGGGCACGTTGGCTTCCGGGGGCGTCAGGGTCCACCAGCCGCGGGCGCGGAACTGCTGCAACACGCGCGCCGTCCGCTGCGGAAAGTAGGTGTTCCTCAGGTAACGCCATTCGTTGGTCCATTCCTGATCCCGGTCCCAGGGCAGCGTCGCGATGGAACTCGAGGGCTGCCAGCGGGCCGTCTCCGCGACGATGGCCGTCGCGATCTCGTTCATCCGGGCGTCGTACAGGGCCGCCGCCTTCGCCGGCGTCAGCATGCCCTCGCCGAACAGGTGCTTCACGATCCGGTCCCGGAACAGCACCTTGAAATCCGGGTAGCGCATCAGCGACGTGAAGACCCCGTCGGGCACCCCCTGGTCCGTGTTGTCCGCCGCGATGTCCTGCAGGGTGATGTCGGAATCCTGCTGGAAGAACTTCCACCCGCCCCGGTCCGGCAGGCGCGGCCCGGCCGCCGACCAGTTGTGCTGCGCCGACCAGTCCCAGTCGTTCCCGGCGTAGAAGCTCAGGATCATGTAGTCGCAGAGGTTCGTGACGTCGATCCACCGCTGCGCCTGCGCGTAGCTCGACAGGCTGGACTTCACGCTGCTCCACGTCCGCTGCCAGCTGTCCCCGTCCGAATGCACGCTCCCGCCGATCGCCGCGCCGGTGTAGTGGTACTCCTCCCGGTCCCCGCCGTAGTAGCTCGCCATGAAGTCCTCGTCCGCGTGCTCGTGGATGTGATAGATCCCGTGGTACGCGCCGTTCAGATACAGGTGCACCTGGCGTCCCCGCTTCCCTGGCTGCCCCATCGCAAGCTGCATCTCGTCGATCCACGGATTCCGCGCCAGCTGCGCGTCCCCGCTCCGGGTCACCGACGGACTGCCGTACGGAACCGGCGGGTTCTCGCGGGTTCCCAGCCAGTGGAAGGTGTCGTGCGAATGACTCCGGATCCGCAGCTCGTTGAATTCGTCCGCCGCCCGTCCCCCCACCATCGAGCCGCGGTCGAAGACCGGATACTTCAGGCGCGAGGTGCCGTACTCGGTCCGGAACCGCGCCGCCATGCTCAGCTTCGGCGAGGCCAGGCTCGACGTGCCGGTCACGGCGATCCCGCAATCCACCTGGAATCCCGGCTCCCGTTCCCCGGGATCGAACAACTCGACCGAGGCCCTCCGTTCGGTCGCAATCGGACCGCCCGACATGTTCACCGACACCGCCGGCAGGGCCAGGAAGGCGTCGTCGAGCAGGGGCGCGTAATTGGCGTTGGTGCGGATCGAGTTCACCAGCCGGCTCTGGGCCACGACGCCGTCGGTCGAGGGCCCGGTCACGCCGTTGACGAACAGGTAGGTGTGCGTGGCCACGCGCGCATAGGCCGCCCGCGGATGCAACGCGAGTGCCCGCACGATCCGCACGCCCCGCGTCGCCGCCGCCGTGTTCGGCGTCACCGCGAACGGCCCCGCGTACACCGTCCCCGTCGTCGCGCTGGGCAGCGATCCATCCAGCGTGTACCGGATCGTCGACCCGGGCAGCGCGGCACGCAGCTCCAGCGAGAAGGCGTTGGTCAGGTATCCCCGCCCGCGCGAGAACGTCACCCGGTTCTCCCCGCCTTCGGCGATGGGCCCGTTCGTCCTGCCCGGCGTGGGTGCCGGGAGATGCCCCAGCTTCCCTTCGATCCCCTCCCCGTAGGCGACCCCCGGGTACTGCGCCGGATAGGCGAGATTCGTCACCACGGTCCGGGCATCGGGGCGCACCAATCCCAGCCATTCCCCGCCCGCGTCCAGCGAGAAGCTCGCATGCAGCTCCGTCGATCCCGCCGGCGGCGTCTCGCTGCCGTCGGCCAGGACCACCAGAAACCCGCCCGGCGGCAACACCCGGCTCGGGAACACCCACTTGTTCGGGACCTCCCGGTCATCCGTCAGGCACCACCCCGTCAGATCAACGAAATGCGTCGCCGGATTGTGCAGCTCGATCCATTCGCCCGGGAGCCCGGTCTCGCTCCCCAGCCCGGTCACCTCGCTGGCCAGGACCTCGTTGATCCGCACCTTCGCCGCCTCCACCGGCAACCCGAACTCCCGCTCCGCCGCCAGGCCCGTCAGATCCGTCGCCCGCAACCGGAACCGCACCTCCGTCCGCCCCCCGAGGCCCCCCGGCGCCACCCGCAATTCGTTCCCCGCCACCACCAGCAGCGCGTTGTCCCGATCCCCCGCCCCCGCGACCAACGCGATCCCGTGCTGGTCGAACCCGTCCGGATCCTCCACCCGCACCCGCGCGACGAGGGCATTGGGCCCGGCCCCCGACTCCACCGACGCCGCGTCCAGCGTCAGCCCCGTCGGCGCGTCGGGCGCCTCCACCTGCATGACCAGCGCCTTCTCGACGAACCGTCGAGCGTCCGCCACGTCCGTCGCCCGCACCCGGATCGCGAAGGTCGTGCCCGGCGGAACCGTCGCGAAATCGAATCCTCCCGACCCGAGGTCCGCCCCGGTCAGCCGGAACTTCGCGTTGTCCCGGTCCCCCTCCCCCGGCACCAGTGCAAACACGTGCGCAGCGCCCGCCCGGCGATCCACCGCGCTCAGTCGCGCGAAGGCCGCCAACTGACCCGCGAAAAACCGGTCGCCCGAGGCCACCACGTCGTCCGGCGTCGGCGGAATCGTCACCCGCTCCAGCGTCAACGCCTGCCAGATCGGATTGCGATCACCCCCGTCGTTGAGGCCGAACAACTGCCCCATTTCGACGGCCACCGTTCCCGCCGTCGCGCTGAACTCGTAGGTGTACAGCGTCGCCCGGTTCGGCGAGTACGTCTGGCCCGGCGAGACGCCCAGCGACGTGATCTCGTCCACGCACTCCCGTCCGGCGACGCGGATGTCCCAGCGCCGGTTCTCCTCGCCGTTCGCCGAGATCAGGATCTGGAGCTTGTAGTCCTCCCCCGGCGTCACCGCCAGGGTCGCCCGCAGGCGCTCGTTGCTGCCCGTGTTGGCCCAGCGGATGTCCGCGAGGATCTCCTCCAGCTGGTTCGCATCGCTCGTGGACCCGAACTCCGGACGGGTCTGCCACGGCGTGACGTTCTGCGGCCCGACCAGCGTGGCCCCCGGAATCGCCTGCGTGTCCGGCAGGAACCGCACGCCCCGTACCGTCCGAACCGGGTCGTCGGCGCTGAAATTGATGGCGTAGACGAACTCCCCGCTCAGATCCAGGTCCGCCGGTCCCGTGAGGGGCGTCACCTTCCCCAACCTCACCTGGGTCGCGCCCCAACCGGGCACCGCCCACACGATCCAGAGCCATCCCGCCAGCCAGGCCCATCCTCGACCATGAACTGGAACGCGCGATTCCCGGCGGCGGCCTTCCCGCACCGGCGCGGTTTCACGGGCGGCGACAGGCACAAGGCATGGGCATCTCCACATGGGCACGCGCCACCGTGGCACCCGTCCCCCGATCCGTCCAGAGGTCGGCAACCGCCCCGCCATCCTGGGAGGAACGCGGGGCCACCACGCTCCGATTCCGTGCTCCACCTCCAGGATCGGTGGCTGCGCCCCGCCGCGATCCCCCGGAAAATGCTCGTGGACCTCCCTCCCGTCCGCGTGTTGCAATCACCGACGATGCGTGACCGACGTTTCTCCGCGCCCCGACGTTCCAAGCCCGGCAGCTTCCCCTTGCCTGGCTCGGGTCCTCGCCGCGCCCCCACCGACCGCCCTGCCCCTGCCGAGCCACGCTCCGCCCTCTCCGCCGAAGCGCCGGCGCGGACGTTCTCCCGTCCGGCTTCCAAACCCTTCGGAAAGCCCTTCGGCAAACCGTTCTCCAAACCATTTGCCAAACCCGCGGGCCGGTCGTTCGAACGACCCGCCGCCCGATCGTTCGAGAACCCCCCGGGCCGGTCGTTCGAGAGGCCCGCGGAGCGTCCGTTTGGCAAGCCCGCACCGGGCGGCAAGCCCTTCGCCAAACCGTTCTTCCGGCCCGGCTCCAAGCCGGTCTTCCGTCCGGGCTCCAAGCCGGTCTCCAGGCCGGTCTCCAGGCCCGTCGCCGCCGCCGGTGCCGAAGCCGCCGGGGGCCCTGCCCCGGAACGGGCTCCCAGAATCATCGTCCGCCGCCCGTCCGCCCCGTGGACCGACGCCCCACCGGCTTTCGAGGCGGCTCCGGCCCGGCCCTTCGCCAGGACCAACCCGCGTCCGTTCCCCCCGTCCGCTCCCCGCAAGTACGCCCGGACGACTCCCCGTCCGTTCGAGAAATCCGGGCCCCGTCCCTTCGCCCGAGCCGCCGCGCCCCGTCCCTTCGCCGGGCCGCCCGCACCCCGGTCCATCGTCCGACCCAGCGCCCCCGCGGTCCCGGTGGAGCCGTCGTTCCCTGAGGAATCCGAGGATGTCCTGCCCACGATCTATCTCCGTCCGGGAGAGGCGGACCGCGTGTTGGCCGGGCACCCGTGGATTTACGAAGGCTGCATCCTGCGACAGGTCCGGGAACCGGAGGACGGCGGCGTCGTGCAGGTGAAGGATCACCGCCGGCGCCTGCTGGGCACGGGCTTCTACAATTCCAAGTCCAAGATCCGCGTGCGCCTGTTGTCGTCGCTGCGGGAGGAACTCGACGAAGCCTTCTTCACGCGGCGCATCGAGGCCGCGGTGGCGCACCGCCGCCGGTTCATGCCGGACGCCACGTCCTATCGGGCGATCAACTCGGAAGGCGACCTGCTGAGCGGCCTGATCGTGGACAAGTACGAGGACGTGCTGGTGGTGCAGATGTCGTCGCTGGGCATGGATCGGCGCAAGGACCTCATCCTCCGGGTGCTGCAACGGATCCTCGAACCGCGGGCGATTCTGGAACGCAACGACATGGGCGCCCGAAAGTTCGAGGGCCTGCCCGACTCCAGCGGCGTCCTTACCGGCACCCTGGCGGACGCGGAACAGGCGGCGCTGGCGGTGCGCCTGAACGGACTTCAATTCGAGATCAACCTCCAGTCCGGTCACAAGACCGGGCTTTACCTGGATCAGCAGGCGAACCACCGCCGGGTCGCGCAGTACGCCCGCGGCGCCCGGGTTCTGGACGCGTTCTCGTTCCTGGGGGGATTCGGACTGCACGCCGCCGCCGCCGGGGCGAAATCCGTGCTGGGCATCGACCAGAGCGCGGAGGCCGTCGCGGTGGCCGGGCGGCTGGCGGAACGGAACGGCCTGGCCGCCACGTGCACGTTCGAGGCCGCCAATGTCTTCGACTGGCTGCGCGAACGCACCGCGGGAACGCCGGCGCCGGAGGGGGCCGACCCCGCCCCGGAAGTGGAAGGCGCCTTCGACCTCGTCATCCTGGACCCCCCGTCGTTCACCCGGAACCGGGCCTCGGTCCCGGACGCGCTCCGCGGGTACAAGGAAATCCACCTCCGGGCCTTCCGGTTGGTGCGTCCCGGCGGGATCGTCGCCACCTTCTGTTGCTCGCATCACGTGGATGCGCGGCTCTTCGAGGAAACCATCGGGGCGGCCGCCTACGATGCGCGCCGCCGGATCCGGCGGTTGGAACAGTTCTCCCAGAGCCCGGATCACCCGATTCTACCCGCCGTTCCGGAGACGGAGTACCTGAAGGGCTACGCCTTCGAGTTGCTCGCTCCATGACGCCGATCGAGGCCCACTCCCACCCTCCCGGACCTCCGCCCCCTCCCCCGAGCCCGGGCTCCGGCCCGGCCGGGCGGACCCTGCCCCCGACCCGCCATCCGGAAACGTCGCTCTTCCACATCGGCGTCTGGCTCGTCTTCTACGCCGCCGTCGTCGTCTCGTGGGGCCAGCGCAATTCGTGGCCCGACGACCTGCTCCTGTGCCTGCTCGCGCTCCCGGTCAATTTCGTCGTCGCCTGGCTGCTCTATGACGAATGCGGGTTCGGCCTCGAAAGCGATCCCGCCCACGGGCAGCAGGAACAACTCATCGCCGCCCTGATCCTCGCCCTCGGCGTGGCCAGCGGGCAGCGCCTCTTCATGTCCGTCGGCCTCGTCGCCCTCGGCGTCGGCTGGCTGCGCCCCGGACGCCACGGCATCGACTGGTACGAATGGCTCAAGATCCCGCTGCTCTTTCTGACCGTCCTCCCGTTCTGGCTCGATTTCGAGGGGAGCGACTGGGTCCTCGCCGGGCTGTTCGGCGATCGCAACTCCAACCCCACGTACCAGCTCCTCCTCGGCGTCCAGACCAGCCAGGGCGCCATGCTCTTCTACTTCGGGCTCGTGGCCCTGATCCTGCTCCTCCACGGGCGCTTCTTCTGGCGCGCCCTCCCCGTTCTCCCCCTGTTTGTCCTCGGCATCTCCGTCCTGCCCCGGATCTTCCCGGGCTGGTCCGACCTGCCCCAGGGACTGCGCCTCTGGCTGCCCTGGATCCTGGGCTCCCTCCTCCTTGTCGTCCTGCAGCGCCTCGCGCGCCCCGGCCCAGCCACCACGGTCCCCCCGGCCTCCCGTCCCGGGTCGCTCGTCACCCGCTGGTTCGAGCACCGGCGCTACCCGCCCTGGGTCGCCATGCTGATCGTCGCCGCCGTTCAGGCCCCCCCGTTCAGCCCCCTCCGCTGGGGAACCTTCGAAATCGCCGGCCTCGCCGGCATGCTGCTCCTCCTCCTCGTCCTTGCCGACCTCCGCCATCGCACGCCGCGCGGCCCCATCCATTCCCGGTCCGTCGCCCTCGTCGCCAGCGCCGTCGCCCTGGCCCTCCTCGGTGAATTCGCCACCAACGACGAAATCCGGCACGTCGGCCTTGGCATCGCCCTCGTCGGCCTCCTCTCCTGGCATTGCTTCTGGCCCCTGCGCGTCGTCCTCACCGCCACCGCCGGCGTCCTCCTCTTCCTCGGCATCCCCCACTCCCTGCCCGTCCGCAACCTCGGCCTCGATGGCCTGCTCGTCCTTCGCCTCGTCGCCGGCGTCCTCCTCCTCGCCGCCCTCGCCTGGATGGCCCGCCGCCCCCTGCCCCCCCCCGGCGCCCGCGGCTACGACGAATCCGCCTGGGTCCCCCCCAAACGATTCGCCCTGATCCTGCTCGTCCTCGTCCTCATGTTCCAGATCGCCGGCGCGTTCTGGCCCGACCACGTCCTGCCCCCGAGCCGCGACTGGGACCCCCTGCCGGCTCCCGCCCAGGCCGGGGCCGAAGCCGGCGCCGAGGAAACACCCGAGGAAACGGCCCTCGGGTCGACGTCCTGGATCCGGGGCCCGGCCCAGATCACCGTGGCCCGGCTGCGCAACAACCCCAGCCTCCTGGCCTCTCCCGACCAGATTTATCGCAGCCGCGGCTGGCGCATCCTCGAACGCCGCATTGTCGACCACCCGCGCGGCGAAGCCGCCGTCATCCTCGCCGAACGCGACAGCTCCATCGCGACCCTCCTGTGGTGGTTCGAACGACACGACCGCGCCTTCACCAACCATCGCTACGCCCGGCGCGTCCTCTGGAGCAGTTGGCACCTCGCCGATCGCCGCCTCCGCCTGGTCCGCGTCGAGTCCACCGCCTTCCGGTCCATCGAGGAACTCGTCGCCTTCGCGGAACGCAACCGGTGGTTCACCGAGGACCCGTCCAACCTTCGCCCTTCGGCCCGCTAGATCGGGCAGGATGCGGTCGCGGTCGGTCCGCCCCCATTCCCCGCGGCGCCGCGCGACGGCTCAGGCCAGCAACTCGGCCTGCCAGCGCAGCAGCGAGGTCCGCGTCCAGTCCCCGGTCTCCGCCAGCTCGAGCAACTGGCCGCGGCTCGCCACGAACGAGGGGTCGAGGTCCAGCTCGGCGGCCCGCTGATCCCGCCGTTCCCGCAGCACGGAGGCCTTGCGCCCCACCGCCAGGGGCAGGCGCTTGTGCTCGTGCCGGATCTTGTCGGGCCATTTCTCCGCGGGCAGCGCGAGCGCCTCCTCCAGGGCCCGCTGCATCGCCTGGCGCCGCCGCGGCGTCAGATGCCGCGGCAACTGGTGCGGCACCGTCCCCCACCGCGACGTCGCCTCCGCCAAC
This sequence comes from uncultured Verrucomicrobiota bacterium, assembly GCA_964608505.1. Taxonomy (GTDB): domain Bacteria; phylum Verrucomicrobiota; class Verrucomicrobiia; order Limisphaerales; family CAIMTB01; genus CAIMTB01. The sequence goes on along the minus strand of CAZSOV010000276.1, from coordinate 811 downwards.
TCCAGCAACCGCTCGTGGTTCAACACGTGGAAGGTCGGGCGATTCGCCCGGATCGCCTCCTCCTCCCGCCAGCGCCACAAGGCCCGCAAGGCCGCCAATCCGAGGCGATCCAGCCGCTGGCTCCCCTTCAGCCGCCACACCAGATTCTCGTCGTGCGGCGACAGATTCGTCGCGTCCTCCACGATCCGCCCGCAGACCTCCTCGTGCCAGCGCTCCCGGCCCAGCCGCCGCAGTTCCGCCGTCAACTTCTCCTCCAGCGGCTTCAGGTAGCGCGAATCCGCCTCCGCGTACGCCGTCATCCGCGGCGTCAGCGGGCGCTGTCCCCAGTTCGCCTTCTGCGGCCCCTTTTCGAGCTTCAACCCGAGATATTGATTCACCAGGTCCGTCAGGCCGAACTTCCGGCACCCCGTCAGCCGCGCCGCGGTCAGCGTGTCGAAGATCCCCCGCGGCACGAACCGCCAGCTCCGGTACATCAGCCGCAAATCATAATCGCCGCCGTGCAGGATGATCCGGTGCCGCCCCAGCACCTCCAGCAGCGGACCCAGCTCCAGCCCCGCCAGCGGATCCACCAGCAGTTCCCCCCCCGGATGACTCAACTGCAACAGGCAGAGCTTCTCCGGATAGGCGTGCAGGCTGTCCGCTTCGGTGTCCAAAGCCAGCCACGTGGCGTGCTCCAGCTCCGTCAGCGCCTCGGCCAGCCGTTCAGGGGTGTCGATCACGCGCCTAAGGAAAACCCCAACCGGGCCCGTTGGCCAGCCTCGGAAAGCGGCTACGCGGGGCAGGCCCGCGAACCGCCGGTTCGTAGCCGCCG
>CAZSOV010000275.1:0-10881 GCA_964608505.1 uncultured Verrucomicrobiota bacterium | reverse complement strand
CGACGCGGGAGACGCAGTGATAGACGGCGGCGGGATGATCGGGTGGCGCGAGCAATCGACCGGTCGGCATGCCCGGACCCTGCCGGCGGCTGGATCGCGTTCTCAATCTAAAAATCCCGCAAATTGAAACTATGATGGTTGAAATGATCTTCCCACCGCCTATCGCGCGACGCTCACCTTTATAAATCCCGGTCTTCTTGAGTGACCGCTTTCTCCTCGCCTGCGACTGATTTTAAAAGTCCCGGTTTGTGTCAATGGCCGGGTCATGGCATTGCCTCGCGTTTCCTGCTCCTGCTACGGTGGCGGAGCGCTGCATGCCCTATCGCATCTGCAAGACCATCGACATCGAGAACGGACACCAGTTGTCCAAGCATCCGGACAAGTGCCGTTTTCCCCATGGCCACACGCGCCGGGTGGAGTTCGTGCTCGAGGCCGAACGACTCGATGAGCGGGAGATGGTCTGCGATTTCAAGGTGATCAAGGAGGTGATCGGCGATTACCTCGAAACCCTCGACCACGCGCTCTGCGTCAACACGGACGATCCCGCCTTTCCGGAGCTCAGGGCGCGCTACGGCGAGCGCATCGTCGCGTTTGCCAACGAGGATCCCACGACCGAGGTCATGGCCCGCGTCATCCATGCCGAGTTCAGCCGGCGGCTCGCGGATTACCTGCGCGCCGCCGGCACCCAGGCCCGGTATCCGGTCCGTCCGGAGGTCCGGCTCGTGTCCGTCAAGGTTTGGGAGACCGCGACCTCCTGGGCCGAGTACTCGGTCTGACCCGGCGTCGTCCGCGAGCCTGATCTGCGGTGGGTGGATTCCGTCGGGGATGCGCCCCGGCCTCCGGCTTCCTGCGTTTCGAGCCTCGAGCGTCCGAGGTTCGCCCCCGCTCCACCCCCGCTCCGACCCGCCCTTCGCGCCTTTCCTCACAATGCGCTCGGACTTGGGGGAGGGTTCGATCACAGGATGGGTCATGAACAAGCCCCCCTCCCACTTCGGCGTGCTCGTCGCCTTTGCCTTGGCCTGCGCCTGTTCGCTGCCCGGAAGGGCCCAGGACGGTCCCCCGCCCGAGGGGCCTGATTTTCTGGTTGGACCGGGAGGACCGGGAGGGCCAGGAGGGCCGGGCGGACCAGGGGGCCCCGGGGGATTTCGTGGTTTCGGCGGGCCGATGATGCAGCAGGAAACCAAGCTGCTGAAACAGTTCGACCAGGACGGGAACGGCCGTCTGACCCGTGCCGAGCGCCAGGCGGCGCGCGCGTGGCTGGCCAAGGAGCGCGCGGACGGGCGGGGTGCGCAAGGGTTCGGGCCCTTCGGCGGGGGCGGGGGTGGGCGACGCGGCGGGCGCGGCGGTCCCGGGGGTCAGGGCGGACCGGGAGGGCCGGGTGGTCCCGGATTGGGAGGTCGTTCGGAAACCCCGGCCCGGCCCGGGGCGAAAGTCGCCCCGAATGACGTCCCGGCATTTCCCGACGCGCCGTTGTACGATCCGAACACGCTGCGCACCTACTTCCTGGAGTTCGAGGAGCCCGACTGGGAGAAGGCGCTCGCGGATTTCCATGACACGGACGTCGAGGTCCCGGCGACGTTGACGGTGGACGGGAAGGTTTACCGGGACGTGGGGGTCCACTTCCGGGGCATGTCGTCCTACGGAATGATCGGCGAGGGTCGCAAACGCTCGCTGAACGTCAGCGTGGATTTCGTGCACAAGGACCAGAACGTGGGCGGTTACCGGACCCTGAACCTCCTGAACGCGCACGAGGACCCGAGTTTTCTGCGTCCGATCCTGTTCCTGGACATCGCGCGGGAGTACCTGCCGGCGCCGAAGGCGAATTTCGCGCGGGTCGTCATCAACGGCGAGAGCTGGGGCATCTACAACAATGTCCAGCAGTTCAACAAGGACCTCGTCAAGGAGTGGTTCGGCACCACCCAGGGCACGCGCTGGAAGGTCCGGGGAAACCCGGGCGGCCAGGGCCGGCTCACGTATCTCGGGGACGATCCCGAGCCGTACAAGCGGATCTACACGATCAAGACGAAGGATGATCCCAAGGTCTGGGCCCGGTTCATCCGGATGTGCAAGGTGCTGAACGAGACGCCGCCGGCCCAACTGGAGCAGGCCCTCGATCCGCTCCTGGACATCGACGGCGCCCTGCGATTCATCGCCCTCGACAACGCGCTGATCAACAACGACGGGTACTGGATCCGCACCAGCGACTACAGCATCTACGAGGACGCCAAGGGCCGCTTCCACATCCTGCCCGCCGACGTCAACGAGACCTTCGCCAAGCCCGGCGGCCCCGGGTTCGGTGGCGGTCCGGGCGGTCCGGGCGGATTCGGACCGGGCATGTTCATCGCGCCCCAAATGGTCGCGCAGGGGGACCGCAACGAGGATCGAAAGCTGACCCGGGACGAATTCACCGCTCTGGCCGATGCCTGGTTCGACACGCTCGACCCGGACAAGACCGGCAAGCTCGACCGCGACGGTTTCGTGGAGAACTTCGGTGAGCTCCTGCCGCCCCCGCCCGGATTCGGTGGGCCGCCCGGCGGCGGACGCGGATTCGGTCCCGGTCGTTTCATCGGTCCCGGCGTCTTCACGGCGGTGGATGCCGACAAGAACGGGTCCCTGGACCGGGCGGAACTGAAAGGGGTGTTTGCCAAGTGGGCCACCGCCTGGGATTCCGACCAGGCGGGCTCGCTGACCGAGGAGAAGATCCGCACGGGCCTGGCCTCGGTCCTGCCGGCGCCCAACTTTGGAGGGCCCGGTGGCCCCGGAGGTCCGGGGGGTGGTCGCGGGCCCGGGCCCGGGGGGCAGGGTGGACCCGGCGGAGGTCGTGGCCCGGGCGGGCCGGGCGGTGGCGGACCCGGCGGCGCGCGCATGGCGCCGGTACAGGGGGTGGAGCTGGACCCGCTGGTGGCCGCGGGCGATGCGGACAAGCCGCTGATCTCCAAGCTGCTCGCCGTCCCCGCGCTCCGGGCGCGCTATCTGGGTTACGTGAGGGACATCGCGGAGAAGCGTCTGGATTGGGCGAAGCTCGGCCCCGTCGCGGAACGCTATCACACCCTGATCGCGGCGGACGTGAAGGCCGACACCCGCAAGTTGGATTCCACCGAGGACTTCGAGAAGAGCCTGACCCACGATTCGCGGGGCAGCGGGTTCGGTCCTGGCGGCGGCAGCATGGGCCTGAAGAACTTCGCCGAGCAGCGCCGCGCCTACCTGCTGCAATACAAGGAGACGAGGAAGTAATGCGCGGAGGGCTCTCCGGGGTGGGTCCGGGTCCCCGCCCGTCCCGTCCAGCGGCCTACCGCGGTGCCAACTCGGCAGCCCGTTTCTCGACCTCGTCCGCAACGCGCCGCGCCGCGGCGCGGAGGTCGGGAGTGAGCGGGCGGGCCAGGATTCCGGCAAGGATCTGGCGGGCGAGAACGATGTTGCCCTCTTCCGCCGCGAGGGAAGCCAGGGTGATGCGCGCGGGCACGTACTGGGGATCCAGGCGCAGGGCTTGCTGGACGGGGACCAGGGCCAGGGACGGGGCGCGGGGATTCTCCAGGTAGCGATAGAGTCCGAGGAGGTGATGGGCGGCGGCGGAGCCGGGGTCGAGCCGCACCGCGCTCTCGCTCCACCGGCGACCGGAGGCGAGTTCCGCCTGGCGATCTGCGGGGCTCGACGGTTCGCCCGGCAAGGATTGCAGGCGCAACTCGGCGGCCAGGAGGTGCACGTAGGGATCCTGCGAGCCCAACCGGAGTGCCTCGTCGCACAGGTTTCGGGCGGCGCGCGGGTCCTGGGACCGCGCGGCCAGCAACGCGAGTGCCGCCCGCGGTCGGGGGTCTTTCGGCGCCACCTCGGCGGAGCGGGCCAGCCGTTCCCGCGCCCGTTCCGGCTGATCCCCCAGCTGCAGCAGGCGACCGAACGCGTAGTCGAGTTCGCCGGTGTGCAGGTGGAACCGCTCCGTCCGGGCATCCGCCAGATCGGGATAGGTCTGGCGGACCACGTAATGCGTTCCGCCCTTCAGGTACGCGGGCAGGGCCTGATCCAGTTCCTCGGGCGAGATCCCGAACGCCCGACTGAACGCCGACGCCTGGTCGGTCGTTCCCGCCGACAACGAGGCGTAGAGCGCCATCACGTTCGACTGGAACCCGCGCCTTCGGAAGAGGAGGTGGTGCGCCACCAGCCAGGAGGAGGCGTAGAACTTGCCGGCGCGCACGCGCTCGTTGTAGTCCGCGGACTCCCGCCCCACGGCGAGCAACCGGAGCACGGGCATGGGCGGATTCTTTTGCAGGAAGAGCGCGTGATTCGTCGCCGCCACGCCGATGTCGAAGCGATCGTTCACGCCCTCGAACGTCGAGAACACCTCGGCCACCCCCTCGTTGACCCAGACCGGGGCATGCCGGAACTGGCGGGCGGTGAGCAGGTGCACGTACTCGTGAAACAACACGCGCATCGTATCGCCCCGGCGCCGCTGGCGGCTGAGCGCCAGCACCGCGTCGAGCTGGTCCTGCATGTGCACCCCGCTCACCGGACGCGGACGTCCCTCCCACCGGGGCTTGTACGGCTCGAAGGACTCGTCGTCCTTGAAGAGGAACACCATCGCCGGTTCGCGCTGCACGTTCGTCAGTCCGAGGAACCGCGACACCACGTGGCGGAACGTCTCCAGTTCCCGAAGCAATTGCCGCCCCTCCGCGTCGCTGGAGTTGCTGTACAAACAGAAGTTTCTCGTCACCAGCTTCACCCAGTCGCGGTCCCGCTCCCGTGCAGGTTCCCGTTCTCGTTCCCGTTGGCGCCCGCCGCCTCCGCCGCGCGCCGCGGCGGTGGCGGCGACGATTCCCAGCCCCAGGATCAGCAGTCCGAGGACCATCGTCCGGACCGCCCTCCCCGGCGGCCGTCCGGCCTGTTCGCGCTCGTTCATTGTCCTTCCTTCGTTTCCGGACCGGGTTCCTGCACGTACGCGATGAGGTCGCGCATCTCCGCCGCCGACAATCCCGCCTCCAGGCCGTCGGGCATCAACGATTTCCCGCCGGATTTCAACTCCCGGATGCGGCTCCGCGGCAACTCGACGCGCCGTCCGCCGGCCTGCGCCAGCACGATTCCGGCGGTGGAATCGCCGACGAGGATGCCGGTCTCGGCCTCGCCGTCGGCGAGTTCCGCGGTGTAGGCGACGAACGCCGGGTTCATCGCCATGTTGGGATCGAGGATGTTCGAGAGCAGGTCCTCCACGCTCCGGTGGTTCATGCCGGTCAGCTCGGGTCCCACGTCGAATCCCAGGCCCGCGGCGCGGTGGCACTGGGCGCAGATGCGCTCGAAGACCGTGCGTCCGCGGGTCGCGTCCCCGCGGGCCGGCAACCGGGCGAGCCATTCGTCCACCACGGCCTTGCGATTCGAATACTCCTCGTCGCTCATGAACTTCGCCGCGCGCTCCCGGATCGCCGGCGCGGCCCGGCGCAACAACTGGCGGCGATGTTCGAGGTCGAGGTTGAGTTCCCCCACCTGCAGGGCGCCCGACTCCAGCGCGCCGAGCAGGGCCTCCCGGAACCCGGCGACGTACACCAACGCGTTCACCACCGAGGCCCGCAGGCCCGGAGCCAGCGCCGGCCACGCCTTCACCAGACCGGTCCCAATCTCGGCGTCGTGCCCCCGGAACCCGCGCAACGCCGCGAAGGCGCCCTCCTGCACCTTCGCCGGATGCACTCCCGACAGCAGGGCGAACAACGTCGGGGCCGCCTCCCGGAATTCGCCGAGCTCCAGCAACCGCACCGCGTCCAGCCGGATCCCCGTTTCCCGCGTGCCGTCCAGGGCCTCCCGCGCCGCCTCCGCCAGCGTGCCCCGGCGGCCCGGGGTATCGCCCGTCGCCACATGCCGGCCCACCCGCCACAACGCCGCGAGCAGTGGACGACTCGCGCCGGCTTCGAGCGCGGCCAGCGCGCGCGACAGGGAGGCGTCGAGGTCCCCGGGCTTCGTGCCGGTCCGCTCCAGGCCCTCCGCCAACCCCGCGAGCAGCGCGACGCGCGTGGCCTCGGTCGTGATGCCGGCGTCCACGGCCCGCGCGAGGACCGCGTTCGCCCCCCCGCTGCCGCCGGCCACCGCCGCCAACTCGCGGAACACCGTCGCGCCCGCCGGGTCACGGGAAAGGGCCGGCTCCTTCAGCAGTTCCGCGAGCAACGGCCCCGTCCGGCCACCCGCCGCCGCCAGCGCCGCGCGACGCATCCAGACATCCTCGCGATCCCGCAGCAGCAGCGCCGCCAGGGCCGGCACCTCCGCATGTCCGCCGGGCGCCAGCGTCAGCGCCGCCCGAAATCGTACCCGGGCGTCGGGGTCGGCCAACCGTTCCGTCACCTTCCGCCGCACCGCCGCCGACGTCGCCACGCGCGACGGGCTCCGGTCTCCCGCGACGACGGCCGCGTTTTCGCGCACCCCGGGGTGCGGATCCTCCAACGCCGCGAGCAACGTCGCCTCGTCCAGTTGCCCCAGCCCGTCGAGCGTCCAGAGCGCATGAACCCGGCCCAGGGCGCGGGCCACGAATTCCGGCGCCGCCGCGTCGCGCGCCATCGCGCGCAGGCGGTCGGCGACCCCCGGTTCCCCGCCCGCCACCAGCAAACGCTGGGCCGTGACGCGCACCCATTGGTTCGACGACCCCAGCATCGCCACCCGCCCCGCCGCGTCCGCGCGTCCCGGGAGTTCCCGCCGCGTCGGCCAACCCTTCGGCGCGAGGCGCAGAATCCGCCCGCGATCCGCGCCCGCCCTCAGATCCAGCTTCGCCAGCATCCGGGCCGGGATGTAGTCCGGGTGCTCGATCACGTCCCGTTGCATGTCCACCACGTACAGCGCGCCGTCGGGTCCCAACTCGAGGCCCACCGGACGGAACCCGGGATCCCGTGCCGCGAGGAATTCCCGGTCGCGCTCCCCGGCGGCCCGCGTCGCGCGGAAGATCGCGCCGTCGGGCACCAGCACGTCCCGGTGGAAGAGGTTCCCCACCACGTCGCCCACGAACACCGATCCCGGCAGGTCGCCCGGCCAGCCGAGGTGCCCCAGGAACCCCATGCCGCCCGCGGCGCTGAAGTACCCGGCCTGCTCCGGATGATTCGGGCGCGTCCGCGCCTCCGAGATCGGAAAGATCCGCGCCATGTCGCCGTGATCCGAGATGCTGTGCGTGGTTGGAAACGGCGGATAACCCGCGAGGCCGGCGAACCGATCCGTGTTCGCCACCCGTTGCTGCATGTGATCGATGTTGTACGGGACGAAGCTCCGTCCCCAATCGTCGAACACCAACCCGAACCCGCCTCCGGTGTCCGTCGTGGGCTCGAAGCTGCCCGTCGCGGGGTCCAGGCGCAGATCCCGGTTGCCCAGGCGCACCGGTACGCGTCCCGGCTGCCGCGGGGATCGCAGGTCCCCGCCGTTGCCCCCGTTGCCCAGATGAATCCGGTTGTCCAGGCCCCACCGCAGGCCGTTCGCGTTGCTGTCCGTCACCCCCAGCCGGAACCCCGCCAGCATCGTCTCCCGGACGTCCGCCCGACCATCCCCGTCCGTGTCCTTCAGGAACAGGACCTCCGGCGGCGCGGTCACCAGCACCCCGCCATTCCAGGGGGCCACCGACGTCGGAAAACTCAACCCCTCCGCGAACAACGTCACCGCGTCGGTCCGTCCGTCGCCGTCCGCGTCCCGCAGCAGCCGGATCGTCCCCCCCGCCTTGCGCTCCGGCCCCAGTCCGTACGGGTAGTCGCGCATCTCGACCACGTAGGCGCTCCCGAACTCGTCGAACGTCAGCGCCACGGGATCCAGGACGTCCGGTTCCCGCGCGAACGGCGCGATCTCGAGACCGGGCGCCAGACGGATCTGGATCTGCTCCCCGTCCGTCCGCCCGGGCGCGTCCGGGCCGGCGACGGGCGGTTCGGCGCCCACGCCGATGCCGATGTGGATGCCCAAGCCCAGGACGGCGATCCCAACCACGGTCGCCGCCCCGCCGGAAAACCGCGCGCCCCGTCTCGACGTCGGGAGATGATCGCTATCGCTGCTCACGGCCCCGGACACTGCCGCGCCCCGGGCGCAACTCAAGCGCCCGCCGCGTCGGTTCACCCGAAGCGGGTGGCGACGATTTCCTGGGCCTGCTCGAACGAGATGTGGGGAGGCAGATGCAGGTACACGGAGAGGTAGGCGCGTCCGCGGATGGTGTAGGCGACGAGGCCGAAGATGTTCCCCTCGAGGTGGCGGTAGACGATGTAGGTGAGGGCGTAGAAGAGGCCGCGGGTTTCCTGGGAGGTCTCGCACAGCAACCGGCAGTGATCGGTCTGCCAGCGTTCCAGCGTCGCCCGCGCGCCGAACTGGGGCAACCGGACCTCGTCGGTCACGTCGATGTGCAACTCGTCGCGAATCGCCTCCTCGATGGACCGCAGGACCTCGCGGTTGATGGGCCGTTCGCCGGGGTCGACGTGGAAGAAGTCCAGGGCGAGTCCCTGGTTCATGGCGGAGAACAGGTGGGCCTGGCGGATCTCGATGTTGTGGCGCCACAACGCCCCGCAGACGACGGCCGCCAGCCCCCGGTAATCCCGCGCGGCGACGCCGATGATCGTGGACATCCCGTCCCGCAGCACGCTCGCCTTCGGGCCGACGCCGTCGTCCCCGCCGTTCCCCGCGGTCAGGCGCAGCAGGTGGGATCCGAAATGGTTCGCGTACCGCCGATAGGTCCCCGCGAAGAAATCCGAGCCGAAATCCTTGAGGATCCGGAGTTCGTCCGGGCTGTACCCGGCGTTTTCCAGGGAGCGGGTGGGGTTGAAGCCCGGACGGAACCGCTCCATGACCTGGCCGTAGAGTTCGCGGATGTTGAACCAGAGCTGGGGATTCTTCTTCTCGCCCTCCCACTCGAAGCGATCCGCCCACGTGAACACGTAGAGTGCCCGCAGGCGCTGCTCGCTCTCGTCGCAGAGCTTCGCGAACGACGCCACCTTTTCCCGCGGATTGATGCCCTGGCCCGCGGCATCCTTGAACGCGCGCCGATGACGCACGAGGAACTCCACGACCTTCACCGCCTCGGCCGTGAACCCGCCGGACTTCCGGTACGGCTCGTAGTAGTCGATCAGCGGGATCCGCGAGACGCCCGAGGCCATCCGCTCGTGCAGCGCCCGGGTCTCGTCGTCATGGAGCGTCTCGTCGTCCGGCGTCACCGGCAGCCGCTTGGTCTTCAGCGCGAGCTTCACCGCGGCCAGATGGTCGGGATCCAGGAGCGCCGCCTCCACCTCCGGCAACACGCCGGAAGGGCCGAGCTCCAGGTTCTCGTCCCGGCGCTGGACGCGGGCCAGCAGTTCCTGTCCCTTCGCCACGTATTCCTCCAGGATCGCGATCTTGCGGCGCTCGAGCGCCCCGCGCAGCTCCTGCCGCTCCGCCATCACCCGGTTGTCGAACGTCACCTCGAACGCCTCGTACCCGATGAAGAGCTTCCCCTGCGCGCCCGCGAACTGGGACAGGAACTCGAAGGACTCCGCCAGGCTCCCCCGCGGCTCGTAGAACAGCGCCGACACCTCCGGCACCTGCACCAGCCAGTCCCCGATGTTCCGGAAGGTCCCCAGCGATTCCGCGGGATCGATGGGCACGCCGTGCTTCTGCGAGGCCACGATCAACGACAGCGCCGCCCGGCTCTTCAGCTCCGGCGTCGTGCACTTGTCCGAACCCGTGTGCCGCAACCCGCCCGTCCCGAACTTCAACTCGCTCGTCGCGCTCACCGCCCGCCCCTCCCGCAACTCCCGCTCGATGATCCGGTGCGTGAACTGCGCCACCCGCCGCCGTGCCGCCAGCATCCGCCCCCGGACCTTGTTCCCGAACTCGAACCGTTCCCGCTCCGTCACCCCCGCCGGCAGCATCTCCCCGAACGACATGAAATCCTCGAACCCCATCACGTCCTCCGGATGCGAGCCGTCCGCCCCCGGATTCCCGCGCCGCCCGTTCCGCACGTGGATGAAGGCCCGGATCCGGAGCAGAAAATCGTACGCCTCCAGATCCCGCGGATCGTCCAGCAGGGGATACAGGTCGGTGCTCGACTGGAATTCCTTTCCGGCCAGCGTCCAGATGCCCGCCAGGAACACGCGCAACCCCTCGTTCTTGATCTCGAACCGGTCGAGCTTCTCCACCTCCTTCGCGGCCTTCTGCAACTGGTCCCGCCAGAAGGATCGCACATGGACGAAATGCTCGAACGGATCGTACGTCGCCCGGATCCGGTCCCGGAACCGCGCCGTCAGCCCGTCCGTCTCGTGCAACGCCCGCATGTCCAGGAACGAGTTCAACTGGCGCCCCGACAGCCGCGGCACGTCGTCCATGTTGAACGGCAGCGGCTCGAACGTGAACCCGTGCGCCCGCTCGAACTCGTCCGTGTTGATCACCTGCCGCTGCAACTCCAGCAGGAACTGGTTGCCCTCGATCGCGTCGTCGAACAGGAAACCGAAATCCAGATCCGAAAACGGCGACACCTCGGCCCGCCCCGTCCCCCCCAGCGCCACCAGCGCGAACGGCTTCCGGTAGTTCCACTCCTGCTGCATCCGCCTCGCCCAATCCCGCACGATCTCCGTGAAGATCGCCGCCCGCGACGCCGCCAGACGCCGACCGCAATCCAGATCCGGCAACCGGCTCGCCGCGTCGTTCTCCGCGATCAGCCGCCGGTACGTCTCCAACGGCCCCACCCGCCGCAACTCCTGGCGCACCCGGCTCTCCAAATGCAGCATCGTGCTGTTCGCGTTCATGCACTCCCTCGCCTTCCGCCCGGCCCTTCACGCGACATCCGCGTGACGATTCCGTGACCGTTCGGTGTCCCAATGCCGCGCACCTTCCCGCCCGAACGCAAGCGCCGATCCGCCCCCCGCCCCCAGGGCGATGGACAAAGTCGATTGGGGCCCGCGACCGGCTCCCCGCCATAGCGTC
>CAZSOV010000274.1:0-10915 GCA_964608505.1 uncultured Verrucomicrobiota bacterium | reverse complement strand
AGCGTCCACGCGACGGCGGGCCGGGTCGCGGGGCGATCGAAGCAGGCGAATCGAGCGGCGAAGCCTGCGACTCGGCAGTCGCCGGCCCCACATCGCGGTTCCACGCAGGACTTTGTCAACGGCCCTGGCCGTGGGTGCCGGACGCGGCGGCGGGGAGGGGGGCAGAGGGTCCGCCTTGAAGTGCTGGGAGGTGGCGATACGGCCTCGTGCGGAGGGGTGGTTTCGACCCAGGACCGCAATCTTCTTCTGGCGGGGAGGGGCCTTGATGAGGGTGGGAGGTTGGGTTCGTGCTGGAATAGTCGTCCGGAAGCCGGTAATGGGGCGTCCGTCAAATCAATGAGTTCCTCGCGTCGTTCCAAGTCCCGCCGGTTCCAGCGCGTTCTCGGGAACCTGCTGGTGGTGCTTCTCGCCATGGTCACGGTCCTGCTTCTGGTCGGACTGTTTCTCCCCCGCTCGTATCGCGTGGAGCGGCGGGTGGAGATCCAGGCGCCGCCGGCGCGCGTTTACGAGAGCCTGGTTTCGCTCCGGCGCTGGCCGGAATGGACGGTTTGGAACGTGGAACGGGACCCGACGGTCCAGTTCACCTTCGACAGTCCGGACTCCGGGGTGGGAGCGGTCTACCGCTGGGAAGGGAAGATCCTTGGGCGTGGCCATTTGAAGCTGACCCGGGCCGAAGCGGGGAAGGGGGTGGGGTACGAACTCGAGGTCAACCAAGGGGAAATGCGTGCGCAGGGGACGTTGGGCCTGGAACCGCTGGCGGAAGGGGTCCGGGTGATCTGGTCGACGGAAGGGGACTTGGGGAAGAACCCGGTGAACCGGTATGTAGGGTTGTTCATGGACCGGATCCTGGGCGTCGAATTGGAGGGCAGCCTGGCGAATTTGAAGCGTCAGGCGGAGGCGGGTTCGCGCTGAACGACGAAAGAAGGGCGGGGGAAAAGAGATGAAAACGATCCTGAATTTCTCGGTGGAAAGCGTTGACACTCCACCAAGGGGTCAACTATGGTTTTTCCGTAGTTGATGCATTGCGGCAAACCTTTTTCCGATTCCGACTGGATATGAAACGAATTCTTGCGACGTGCTTGGTGGCTGGGGGACTGGCGGTAAGCCAAGCCGCAAAAGCCGATATCATTTTCACCTTGGATTTGGGCTCCAGCGGACCTTCCGGATTCGTCCCGGGGGCTTACGAGTGGGCGTACATGGTGACCTTGACGCCCGGCACCCCTGCTTCCCATATCGATGCGGATTCGTGGGCGGCGATCCAAGACATTCCGGGATACATCTCCGGACCTGGGTTGACCTATTTTGACCCGTGGATCTTCGACCCCTTCACCCAGCCCTACGTCCAAGGCATTGTGGAGACGGGGGATTCGCCGCGGTTCGGCGGGGACTCGGCTCTCATGACCGATGTGGAGTTGGTTCTCGGACCGAGCGATCTGTACGGCCCGGAAGACATCGGCATGCTGTATTTCCAAAACGAGTACGATCCGACCGGACCTTTGCAGGTCGGTAACGTGCTCTGGGAGTTGACGGATGACGCCGAGTTCGTCCTGAATCAGGGCGACGGCTCGATCTTCCTTCCCGTACCTGTGGGCGGCGACGTGCCCGAGGCTTCGACGGTCGTGGCGGCCTCGTTCATGGGTCTCCTGGGCGCTGGCTACATCGTGCGTCGGCGTCGGCAGGCCGCCCCGGTGGCCTGATTCGATTCCCTGCGGACGAATCCACCGATTTTGCGCAGCCCCTGCCTCCGGCAGGGGCTTTTTCTTTTCTTGGCAAAGCCCGGATGTGGGCGGCAGTTTTTTGGGTTTTCGCGACATGAATGCGTCGTTTTCCGGTTCGAATATTCCTGCGGACATCCTGGACCGAACGTTCCGGTTAAATCCGCCGAAGACGGCGTGGCGCCGATTTTTGGTGGGGATCGGTGACCGGTTCGAAGCATCGCTGGCTCGGGCCTCGCTGCTGCCGGACACGCCGGTTTACGAGAACCGACAATTCCCCTGGGTGGCCGAAGTGGAGGCCGAGTGGGGTAGGGTCCGGGCCGAACTCGACGAGGTGATGAAGTTCCGGGATCAGATGCCCTCGTTTCAGGACATCGTGAAGGAGGTCGGGTTGATCCAAAAGGACGACCAGTGGAAGACGTTTTTCCTGACGGGCATCGGGATGGACTGCGAGGAGAACGCGCGGCGGTGTCCGGAGACGATGCGGATTTTGAGGAAGATTCCGGGGATCAAGACCGCGTTCTTCTCGATCCTCTCGCCGCACAAGCACATCCCGCCCCATCGGGGACCGTACGTGGGCGTCTTGCGAATGCACCTGGGTCTGCTGGTTCCGGAGCCGCGGGAAAAGGTGCGGATCCGGATCGCGGATCGGATTCGGAACTGGGAGGAGGGGAAGTGCCTGATCTTCGACGACACGTACAACCACGAGGTGTGGAACGACACGGAGGGCTACCGCGTGGTGTTGTTCGTCGATTTCGCGCGCCCGATGAAATCGCCTTGGGGCTGGATCAACGAGCGCGTGCTGAACCTGGCGACGCTGGCGCCGTTCATCCGCGAGGCCAAGGGCAAGCAGGCCACCTGGGAGCGGCGGATGTACCGCAAGTAGTCCGGAATCAGGGACGCCGGGCCGGCGGGCGCGGACGGCGTCGCAGGCCGTGCTGGAGCCAGAGTTTCCAAACCATGATCAGCGCCTCGCGTACGATGCGCCCGGACATTTTGGACTGCCCGTGAAAGCGGTCGGTGAACACGATGGGGACCTCGGTCACCCGGCCGCCCTGACGCCAGATGCGGTGAGTCAGCTCGATCTGGAAGCTGTAGCCGTTGGATTCGATGCGGTCCAAATCCAGCATCTGGAGGGCTTGCCGTCGGAAGCACTTGAACCCGCCGGTGGGGTCGGAAAAGGGCATGCCGGTGATCAGGCGCACGTACAGCGCGGCGCCGAGGCTCAGGACGAGGCGGTTGAGCGGCCAGTTGATGACGCGAATCCCGTCCCGATAGCGCGAGCCCAGAATTAGGTCCGCCTCGGACGCCGCGGCGAGCAATCGGGGCACGTCGTCCGGGTTGTGCGAAAGGTCGCCGTCCATCTCGAGGATGAATTCGTACGGGCGGGCCAGTGCCCATTGGAAACCGGCGATGTAGGCACGACCGAGTCCATTTTTCCGTTCCCGATGCAGCACGTGCACCCGGGGGTTTTGGGCCGCGAACTCGTCGGCCAGCTGCCCGGTGCCGTCCGGGGAATTGTCATCCACCACCAGCAGGTCAATGGCGGGGTCGAGCGCGAGGACTCGCGGCACCAGCCGGGGGAGATTCTCCCGCTCGTTGTAGGTCGGGGTGACGACGAGGGCGCGGTCGCTCATGAGCGGTGCCGGTGAACTAATCCCGTCGCCGGATGGGAAGCAAGCCCCGGGGTTCGACGATTCGGGGCCGTGAATCCGGATTTGCCCGGCGCGTGGCCTCGGGCAGGGTGCCGGCGTGAATGCGCCGGTAGGTTGGTGGGTATGCATCGGACTCGCCGCCGGGCTCGGGCGGGTCGGGGGGGCACCCTTTCCGCCCAACCTGATCGCCGACGGCATTCCCGAACCCACCGCCGCGCTCCGGTTGGCCGTGGCCCCGTATCAGGAGTTTCGACCCACCCAATTGCTCGATTGGCATCCGCGGGGCTTGGGGATGCTGGTTTCGACCCGGCACGGGAACGTCGCCCAACTCCAGCGATTGCTGCTTCCCGGGGGAGAACCCGTGCCGCTGACCTTCGGTCGGGAACCCGTGCGCACGGGACGCTACCAGCCGCCCGCCGGATCGAGTCTCGTCTTTTCGCGGGATTCCGGAGGAGGGGAGTTCTTTCAGCTTTACCGACTGAACCCGGCGGACGGGGAGGAGGCGCTTCTGACGGACGGGCGCTCGCGGAATACCGGGCCGCGCTGGTCGCCTGGCGGAGGGCTGCTCGCGTACGTGACGACCCGGCGCAACGGTCATGACACCGATCTTCACGTCATGGACCCGGACCGTCCGAAAACCGACCGACGGATCGTTGTGTTGGAGGGCGGCGGTTGGTCGGTGCTGGACTGGTCACCGGACGAACAGCGCCTGCTCGTGCAATCCTATGTTTCCCTGGACCGGATCGACCTGTTCCTGGTGCAGATCGCCACAGGGGAACTTCGGGAATTGGGGCGGCAGTCAGGCCGGCGTGCGGTCTTCGCGGGGGGACGCTTTCTGCCCGACGGACGGTCCGTGATCACATCGACGGACGAGGGATCGGAATTCCGTCGGTTGGCCCGCCTCGATCTCGCGACGGGAGGGTACGAGAAGCTGGGCGGGGAGGTTCGGGGGGACGTCGAGGAGTTCGAACTCAGCCCGGACGGGCGCCGGGTGGCATGGATCGCCAACGAGGATGGCGTCGGAGTGTTGCGCTGGATGGAACTGGGGACGGGAGAGGAACGCCGCGTGACACGGATCCCGCAAGGGGTGCTTTCCGGACTGTGCTGGCATCCGCGGGGCAGCCTGCTCGGGTTCACCGTCACCGCCGCGGGGGTGCCTGGCGACGTTTTCGCCGTCCACCTCAAGACCCGGGCCGTCACCCGCTGGACCCGGGGCGAGGCGCGGCGCGCGGCGGCAAGACGCCACGTCGAGCCGGAACGAATTCGGGTCCGTGCCTCCGATGGCCTGCAGCTCGCCGGGCTGCTCTACCGTCCGAATCCCGGGCGATTCCCGGGACCGCGTCCGGTCCTGGTCTCGATCCACGGGGGGCCGGAGGCTCAGGCGCGACCGGTTTTTCAGGCGCGCTGGAACTACCTGATCGAAGAGCGGGGCATCGCGATCCTGTACCCGGATGTCCGGGGCTCGACCGGGTACGGCAGGACGTTCCAGGGCCTCGACAACGGATGGCGACGGGAGGATGCGGTGGCGGATCTGGGTGTGTTTCTGGACTGGATCAGGACCCGACCGGACCTCGATGCCGGGCGGGTGGGGACCTACGGGGCCAGCTACGGGGGCTTCATGGTGTTGTCGTCGCTGGTGCAATTCGGGGATCGGTTGCGCTGCGCCGTGGACGTGGTGGGGATCTCGAGTTTTCCCACGTTCCTGCGCCACACGCAGGACTATCGCCGCGAGCTGCGCCGGGCGGAGTACGGGGATGAACGCGATCCCGCGATGTCGGCGTTTCTGGAGCGGATCTCGCCACTGGCGGGCGTGGAGCGGATGGACCGCCCCCTGCTGGTCGTGCAGGGCCGGAACGATCCGCGGGTGTCGGCCCGCGAATCCGATCAACTGGTGCAGGCCCTTCGCCAGCGAGGCCGGACGGTCTGGTATTTGCAGGCGACCGACGAGGGACATGGATTCGCGAAGAAGGCCAATGCCGACGTTCTGTTTCTGACGGTCGTGCGCTTCCTCGAGGAGCACCTGCTCCCGTGACGGGGAGGCGAGGCTATTCCCGGAGCACCGCGGCGTCCGCCAGCACGCGGAGTCCGCGGGGCAACACACGAAAGACCGCGGGCGTATGCCCCAGGATTTCGCCGTCGGCCTGGATGGCCACCGGCACCTCGGAGGCCAGGCGGACCTCGCGGGCGGGTTGGTAATCCACCGCGGGATCCCGCACGTGCGTGCCACGGACGAGACGGACGAATTGCCCGGCCAGCCGCAGCCGGGAGATGGAATGGATGACGGAGATATCGAGGCGCCCGTCGGTCGGATTGGCGCCCGGCCCGACATGCATGGTTCCGCCGCCCGCATGGGTGTGGTTGGCGGCGACCACCGCCACCATGCGACCGTGGCATTCGGTGCCGTCGCGGGTGACGCGCATGGTTCGGGAGCGATGGCGAAACAGGGCGCGAAAGAACCCGACCACATACGCCGCGCGTCCGCCCAGGACCCGCTTGAGACCCGGGGGGGCGAGGGCGATCAGTTCGGCGCCCATGCCCGAGGCCGCGACGCACAGGGCCATCCGCTCCACGGGATGGTTGCCGCGCCGGCATTCGACCTGGATCAGGTCGAGGCCGCGCGGGGCGCCGTGGGCGACCAAGGCCACCGCCGAGTCCGCATCGCGCGCCCCGACCAGCTTGGCGCCGTCATTGCCGGAACCCGTCGGCAGGATGGCCATGGCGCATGGCGACTCGGGGCGACGGCGGGCCTGGCGCACCAGCCCGGTGGCCACCTCCATCACCGTGCCGTCTCCGCCCGCGGCCACCACGACGTCGAACGATTCGGCCGCCGATTCGGCGAGCGCCACCGCGGCGCCGGGTTCGAGGCTGTGACGGACCTCGCCGCGAATCCCGACAGCCTCCAGCCGGCGGCGCCAGGCTTCCCACCGCGACAGGCCGCGCCCGCCCCCGGAAACCGGATTGAGGATGATGCAGATGCGTCGGGGCATGGCGTGGAGCAGGGGGGTGCCGGGGGGTGCCGGGGGAACGCTGGCAGGCTCCGGGTGGGGGGCTCAATTCGGAAGTGCCCTCCCCGCAGCTTGCCGACCGGGGATGGCTGGCTAGGCTCAGCGCCGATGACCGACTCGCGGTTTCCCAAACTGGCCCGGCTGCTCGTGGAGTATTCGACGAAGGTGCAACCCGGCGACGTGGTGCTGCTGGACATGATCGACGTGCCGGACGAGTTCTCGGTCGAACTGATGCGGGCGGTCCGGGGGGCGGGTGGAACGCCGCTGATCGAGGTGCGCCACAGCCGGATCACGCGCGAGGTGATGCGGGGAACGGACGAGACCCACGCCGGCCTGCTGAAGGAGATGGAGATGTTCCGGATGAAACGCGTGCAGGCCTACATCGCCGTCCGGGGCGCCGCCAACGCCAACGAGTCGGCGGACGTACCGTCGGACCGCCTCCGGCTGTATTCGAAGACGCTGCGTCCGGTCATCGATCACCGGGTGAAGAAGACGCGGTGGTGCGTGCTGCGCTGGCCGACGCCCAGCATGGCGCAGTCCGCGGGCATGAGCACGGAGGCCTTCGAGGACCTGTACTTCGACGTGTGCACGATGGATTACCGGAAGATGGCGAAGGCCATGGAGCCGTTGCAGCGCCGCATGCGCGACGCCGATCAGGTCCGCATCAAGGGCCCGGGCACCGACCTGGCCTTCAGCATCAAGGGGATCGGGGCGCAGATGTGCAAGGGCGACCGCAACATCCCCGATGGCGAGGTCTTCAGCTGTCCGGTCAAAACCTCCATCCAGGGGACCATCCAGTTCAACACGCCGACTCTTTACGCCGGTACCCGGTTCGACAACGTCCGGTTGATGTTCAAGGACGGGAAGGTCGTCGAGGCGCATTCGAGCAACGACGCGCGGTTGAACGAGATCCTGGATACCGATCCGGGGGCGCGGTACACGGGCGAATTCAGCCTGGGCTTCAATCCCTTCATCCTCAATCCGATGTGCGACATCCTCTTCGACGAGAAGATCGCGGGTTCGCTGCACCTCACCCCCGGCCAGGCCTACGAGGAATGCGACAACGGGAACCGTTCGGCGGTGCACTGGGACATGGTCCTCATCCAGCGTCCTGAGTGGGGCGGCGGCGAGATCTGGTTCGACGGGGAGTTGATCCGCAAGGATGGGCGGTTTCTTCCCGCGGACCTCCGGGGGTTGAATCCCGAGAAACTGCGGTAACGCGGGGCGGTCGGCGAAGGGGCGGGTGGGCGACGACCTTGCGAACTCGCGTGGTGGGAACGGCTTGCTGTCACGGTGACCTTGACTCCATTCGCGGGGATCACCTAGAACCCGCCTTCATGATCGCACCCCAGTCCCGAGTCGGGCCGGGCTCTGCCTTCTTACCGGCTCGCGGGCGGCGCAGGGTGACCTCGCGTTGGCCTGTGTCGAGGACCGGGCTCCGCCCCAACCCCGCCATCCCACCCACCCGCTCATGTCCCAGCCCCACTCACGCCCCCTGGGTTGCGCCCTCCGTCTCGCTCTGGCTGCCAGCGTCGTCGGCCAGTTCCTGGCCCTTCCCCGAGTCCTGGCCCAAGCGCCGACTCCCGAGCCTGGAGCGGAGCCCTCGGAACTGGCGCCGATGCTGGTCACCGGCTCGTATGTCCCGACGCTCGACGAGATCACGGCCAGTCCCGTTCAGGTTATTGAAGCCGATGTGCTGAGGAAGGTGGCGGCCACGGACGTCGTCGATCTCTTGCGCAAGACCAGCCCGGATTTCCAGGGCAGCCTCAACCTGGGCCAGGAACGGAATGACGGAGCCTACGGCGAGGCCAACCTCGCCCTGCGGAATCTCCCAACGCTCGTCCTCGTGAACGGGCGGCGGCTGGCTCATTCCTCGTTCAGCGCGGGAAGCGCCGTGGACGTGAACACGATTCCCGTGTCGATGATCGAACGGATCGAGGTGCTCAAGGACGGCGCTTCGGCGATCTACGGCGCGGATGCCATCGGCGGCGTCGTGAACATCATCCTCAGGAAGGGTTACAACGGAGCCGAGGTCGGGGCCCAATACGGCGTCACCACCCGAAGCGACGACTACCGGCAGTATTCGGCCTACGTCACCGGCGGAATCTCCAACGAGCGCACCTCGTTCACCCTCGGAGCCCAGTACTACCACAACGATCCCCTGCTGGCCTCCGATCGGTTCGTGGCTTCCGCCGACCTGTTCGAGCTCGACGCGCTGCGCCTCAATCCCCCGATCTACGTGAGTTCCTACATTCCCGGGCGGATCGGGGTCTGGCGGGACGACGGTTCCTACGACCAATACCTGCTGGCAGGCTCCCCTTACGCCAAAGGACACGCCCTCTACCAACCGGGCATGGTCAGCATTCCCGACTCGTACCTGCGCCAGGGCCGGGGCTTCGGCATCGATGAACTGGTCGCGGACGGGGTCTATCTGCCCATTCAAGAGACGCCGGCCGGACAGGTCCTGCTCGCGAACGGGCAGACCGGTTTCCCTCTCTTCAACACGGCGGACCGCGGTCCCTACTCGATCCAGCGCCAGGATCGCAGGCAGTTCACGGCGACCGGCGAGCATGCGCTCATCGGGGACAGCCTGACGGTGTACGGCGACTTCTTCTATTCCGACACCCGCTCGCGGGCAGCCCTCGCTCCCTCCCTCGCCTGGGGCGTGGGGCCCTACTCGGGCATCGACGGCATTCCGGCGTCGAATCCCTACAATCCCTTCGGCGTCGATCTCGACGGTGGCGACGGGCAGCCGATGGTCTCGACCCGGTTTCTCGATCTGGGGCCGCGCGTGTTCGAATCGGAGTCGAAGTACTACCACGCCGTCGGCGGCTTCAGGGGGAGGATGCAGGAGGACGCGGACTGGATCGAGGACCTGCGCTGGTCGACGGGGTTCAACTACAACCTCAGCGACCAGTTGCAGCGCACGCTGAACGCGCCCTCGGGCCCGGCGCTGAGCCTGGCGTTGCGCCCGAATCTCGCCGCCGACCCCAGCGGACGGCTCAGCATGCTCAACGACCGCGCCGGCAACCCCGTCCCGACCTATGACTTCTTCGGGCTCCAGGGGAATCCGCGCAACGACCCCCGCACGCTCGACGCCATCCGGGCGACGCTCTTTCAGGACGGTTCCTCGGAGTTGATGGACGTGGATGCCATCGTCAACGCGAGGATGCTGGATCTGCCGGGCGGAAAGGTGGGGTGGGCGGTGGGGGGGCTCTTCCGCTGGGAGGATCTGCAGACCACCTATGACGTGCTGACGCAAAACGGCCAGGCGGTGGGCCTGCCGGCCTATGGCAACTTTCCGGGCGGACGTCGCAACAGCTCCGCGGCCTTTATCGAGGCCAGCATTCCCATCCTGTCGCCGGAGATGGGAATTCCATGGGCCAGGTCCCTCGAGATTTCCGCCGCCGGGCGGCTCGAGCACCTCGATCCGGGCGGTGACACCGCGATTCCGAAGGTCGGGCTCCGCTGGGAACCCATCGGGAAGAACCTCGTGCTGCGCTCCACCTACTCCGAAGGCTTCATCGCCCCGACGCTCTACGACCTGTACGGGGCTCCGTCCGAAAGTTATCCCTCGGTGGATCTCCCGGGCGGAACACTCCAGCAGCGGGTCACGTTCCTCTCCGATCCCAACGTCGAGCCCTCGACGGCCACGACCTGGACCGGCGGATTCGTGCTTACCCCCGAGGGCATTCCGGGCCTGCTGGTGTCGGTGGACTACTACACCATCCACAACCCTGGACTGAGCGTGTATGACGTCCAGTCGGTGGCGGACAGCCTCAACGCGCTGGGCCCCGCCTCCCCGTATGCAGGAGACTTCCATTTCACCGACGGAGGCGCGGTGACGGCGCCGGGACAGGTCAATGCCTTGAACTGGGGCAATGCCAACGTCCGCCCGTCCCCGGGCGCCACGCAGCGAACCGACGGTTTCGACGTCGGCCTGGCCTACGAGTGGCGCACGGACCACGCAGGTACGTTCCTCGTGACGAGCGCCGCGAACGTCCTGTTGAACTACGAGTTCAGTAAACTGCCCGGCGCGCCGTTCCACGAGTATGCCGGTCAGTACACGGTGCCGGATGGCGCGGGCGGCCAGGGCACGCTGCCCGACTGGAACCTGTCCTCCAGCCTGACCTGGGATTACCGGGACGTCACGGTCGCGGTCTACTCGAGGTACGTTCCCTCGGTGGATGACCTGGGTTCCCTGCATCCCGCCAAGGGCGGGACCGCGCACGGTGCAACGACCCATGGCGGTGCCTGGAAGGTCGATCCCTGGTTCAGCGTCGACCTGCAGGTGGCCTACGAGATCCACCGTGGCAAACCCGTCACGCGCTGGTACGACGGCTTCCGGTTCGCGGCCGGCGTGAACAACGTCAGCGACCAGGACGTTCCGATCGTGGCGTCCGCGTACGAGGACAACACGGACAAGATCACCTACAACATCCTCGGGCGGTTCGTGTACCTCCAGGTCTCCAAGAAGTTCTGAGCCCGCCTCCGCTCACGGCGCGGTCCCGCGCGGGGGTTCGACGACCGATCCCGCGCG
>CAZSOV010000273.1:7679-10916 GCA_964608505.1 uncultured Verrucomicrobiota bacterium | reverse complement strand
GCGGACGCTATGGCGGGGAGCCGGTCGCGGGCCCCAATCGACTTTGTCAATCGCCTTGGACGGGCCGGGGCGAGGCGAGGAATAAGGTTTGCTGGAACGGGGGTGGGTTCGCTAGACGAGGCGGACGTTTGAAGTCGACGACGCTCACCCCCGAGAGGCGCATGGCCGTGATCGCGCTGGCCCTGCTGGCGCTGGACCAGTTCACCAAGTGGTGGGTCGTGCGGGGCCTGGACCTCGGCGCGGAGGTGCTGGTGTTCCCCGGCTTCTTCAATCTCGTCCATTGGGGCAACACCGGCGCGGCCTGGAGCCTCTTTCACGGCAACAACTTCGCCTTGGCCGCCGTCTCCTCCGTGGCGCTCGTCGTGCTCTATTGGGCGCGGCGCTATTTCGAGGGCGACACCGTCCCCGGCCAGGTGGCCCTGGGCATGATCTTCGGCGGGATCGTGGGCAATCTCATCGATCGCCTCGTGCACCATCACGTCGTGGATTTCCTCTACTTCCACGTCATCCGGCGCGACGGCGAGGTCCTGGGCTTTCCCGCCTTCAACGTCGCCGATTCCGGCATCTGCACGGGTGTGGGCATCGTATTCCTCCTCTCCTGGCTCCCGCGCCGGGCCGAGACCCGCCGCGATCCCGCCACGGGTCGCCTGGTCCCCGTCGTCGATGCCACGGAGGTTGGCGGCGGCACGAAGGACTAGGCCCGCGAACGCACGCGCCCCTCCGCCGGCCCGAGGGCCTCGTTTGTTCCCTCCCCTGCCGCCAAGGGCCCCCCCGGCTGGATCACTTCCGGAACCCCTTTTCGGAGCCCGTCCTTCTGCCGTCGTCCTTGAGGGTGCCCGGTTTCCAGTTGCGGGCGATTTCCAGATCGGCCTGCACGCTGGCTGTCAACGCGGTCACGTTCACATGGCCGACGCGGTTGTACAGGGCCGGGACATAATGAGCGTCCCGAACGGCGGCGTACCTCTTCCAGTGGGACAGGGCATCGCCGAGGTGGCGCAGCGCCGACGCCTGCTCGAACGCGTCGCCGGTGCCATCGAACAGGGCCAGGGCGCAGGCTCCGCGAATCTTGGAGGCATAATAGCGGCCCAGCCAGGCCAGCGCCTCGCAGTCATTCGCGGTCTTCCGCAGCTCGGCGTCGCCCTTCGCCGGCTCGCGGAGGGCGTCGAGCGCACGGAAGGTCTCGGAGCCGGAGCCGTCGAGGGCGGCCGCGATCTCGAGAGGCGTGGTCTCGGTCATCGGCTGCCGCCCGCCCAGGCGAGCGCGCCAGTCGCGGATGCAAAGAACTTCCGCACCCGGCATGCTGATGCCTTCCATGAAATGACGCACGGTATGGAAGCCCTTGCTCCTCCGATGACTCCAACACGCCTCGGGATACCACTTGAGATCGATGTCTCCCCAGAAGAACCGGGTCGTGAGGGGCATCACCTGCGACGCGCTTTGCAGAGCGCGGTACACCTGATGCGCGGAAGCCTTCGGATGGCGGGCGGCGAGGGCTCTTTCGAAATGGGAATCCGACAGCGAGGGATCGTAGGCGAGCCGCCCCCAGAGCATGAACGAGTACCATTGTTTCTCCATCACCAGCGGGCGCTTGCCCGCATCGGGATGGCGCTCGAGGAAGTCCCGTCCCCAGACATAGCCATCCGGTCCCATGTAGAAGCCCGCGATCTTGTCCGGCGACGGAATGTTGAGCAGGTACTCGCGGGCGTAGGCGGGATCCCCGAACCGGAAGGTGTAGAGGTCGTCGTTGCGCACCGTGAGCCATGTCCTTCTGCCGGGCGCCATATGGTCGAGCAGCGGTTGGATGAAGGGCGGTTTCGTGATCGAATACATGTGCGCCACGGAGTACTTGAAGCTGAAATCGAGGGTCCCCGGGTAGTCCTGGAAGGCGTTCAGGATGTCGCCCTGCGCCGTCCAGTGGAAGCGGTGGATCATGCGAAAGTCCCGCTTCGGGTCCTCCTTCAACGCGTCCCGGACGCCTTCCCCGTAGGTGTCCCACAACCAGGCTTCCTTGGCCTTGGAGTCCATCGTTTCCGGCATGCCCTCGCCCGCCGTGATGCCCATGCCGGCGAGCAGCGGATAGGTCCTCACCATCTCGCGGACACTGGCCCGAAAGTACTTTTTCGTGATGCCATTGCCCAGATCGCGCGTGATGCCGTGCTTGCCCTCGGCTCCAAACGTGAAGACGTTCCAGGTGAAGACATACACCTGGATGCCGCGGTCGGCGGCGTGCCTCATCACCCATCGCCAGAACTCGATCTTCTCCGCCATCGTCATCCGCTTCACCACCTCGCGGTCGGCGAGCATTTCCGGGCGAACCATGTCGTTCCCCGCGAAACTGAAGCCGTCGTCCAGCGCGACTCGGGTGCGCCAGACATCGTCGAGCGCGACCTCGGGGTATTCCGGTACCTTCACCATCGACGGGAAGGGGTGCAGGCTCCAGAGCGACAGCACGTTGTAGCGGTGGCGTGCCATCGCATCGAGAAACGTGGCCCAAAAATCGCGCTCCCACATCTCCGGGATGTTGGCCTGCCCGGCGTCGGAGCAGTCGGTGTAACTCGGCGTGCGCAGATCGAGCGGGATGTTGAACTTGATCCCGCGCCGGGCGATGTGCGGTTGGTGGTCGGAGTCCCGCAGCGCATCGAACGTGCCCAACCGGATGGCCTCCGCGATGGCCAACCCGCCGTACATGGCGCCCACCGCATCGGCCCCGCGCACGGTGAGGATCCGGCGAGCCCCCTCGTGTTCCACGCGGACGTGGTAGCTCTGCGCGGCGTCCCGGGCGTCCGGCGCGACTTCGAGCACGACGCGAGTGGCTGCGGCACGGTCGCCCAGAGCCCATCCGCTCGCCGCCGCCTCGCGCCGAATCTCCTCGGCGGCAAACCTCCCCGGTCCGCTCGTCGCGGGCTCGCTCGCCACCTCGATGTCGGCGCCGACGGCAGGAAACCACCGCGCCAGCACCAGGGCGGCGAGGAGAATCAGGGAGCGCTTCATGATGCCGACTCTATTGCCATGGGCCGCGCCTGTGCCAGTCCTTGGGGGCGGGTGTACCGGAGCCGAGGCCTGGCTTGCCGGCACGAAACACACGTGTCACCGGGCACTTCAAAACCGGCCAGGGCAAGGTGGGGTTTTCATGCTGGGTTGAGCGGACGAAGACCACGACTTGCGGTGATTTTCCCGGCTTCACCCACCGCGTATCGCGCCCTCCATTTCCTCTTCAAGCGGCCCGGCCCTGCTCGC
>CAZSOV010000273.1:0-7579 GCA_964608505.1 uncultured Verrucomicrobiota bacterium | reverse complement strand
CACGCTCCGCCTCCTCATCTTGGGGCACGCAGCCCACGCCTTTGCGGGTCCGGCGTCGCTCGGTCGCGACGGGCGGACACGCCGGCTCGTCCACGCGCACCCGGGCAAATCCGTCTGCCTGCGCTCGGCGGACCGCAGCTTCGGCGGACAGGCCGAGGCAGACTTGCTCCCGGGCGTGTCTGAGTCGTCGGCACGTTCGGGTGGGGTGTTCACCCCATGGCGTGGGGTGCCGGGCTCCTCTAGGGTGGTGACGTTGGGCGACTAAACCAGGCACGAAGGTTCCCTTCGACGCCAAGGCAGTTGGGAGGGGCACCCGTCTCGTCCGCAAGGACGAGACGGGTCTGCCTGGAGGGCGGGTATCCGGCGCGGTGGAGGCAACAGCCGAGATTCGCAGAATCGAAATCCCAAGGTTCTTCCTGCCCCGCAAGTGCGACTTCCCGACATTCACATCACATCTGACCTGCCGAGGGCCATGGTGACGGTGCGGTCCCGAATCCAGCGCTCGGCGATGGCGGTCAACCATGTTCCAACCCTCCTCCGGGCGGGCAGGGCATGACGACTCGACCCGGTGGAGGTACGGGTCCCCGGGTAGGGGAGCTGTTCGACCGGGTCCTTCTTCCCGTCACCCCATTCCGGCGCAACCGCATCGAGGACGCCTGGTTGGAGTGGGCGCGGAACCGGGTAGGGTTAGACCCCATCGCCGCGCGGGCCGCGTGGGCGTAGCGTGGGTCCCGGGTGGGCGGAACGACGCATCTCGGTCGAAAAAAGGAGTCTCTATGCTGTGGCAAATCGTGGCATTGCTGTTGGTGCTTTGGTTGTTGGGACTGGTGACGAGTTACACGCTGGGGGGCGTCATTCACGTCCTGCTGGTGATCGCGGTGGTTCTGGTGGTCGTGCGGTTGATCCAGGGGAAGCGCGTCTGACGCACGGACGGCGCGCGCGGGTCATGGTGATGGTGCCGGGGCTGGTCCTCCCTCGCGGTGCGGGTCGGGGTCGTTTCCCATGATCCGCCCGGGGCGACCGCTGCTCGCCCGGCGTGGGCGCCGGGTGTCCGCGTTCGGTGTGCCGCGTGGCCTCGCGAGCGGCTACGGCTACGGTCCCCGCCGTTTCTTTACGGCCGGGCCGGGTTCCGGACTCGATACACGATGGCCTGGGAGAGACCGACCCGGTTGGCTTTGGAGCGCGGATCCCGATCCGGACGGGTGACGAGTTTCAGCACGTGTTGGCCGGGCTCGAGCCCGTAGGCATGCCAAAGCGCGTTGTCGTGGGTGTTCTCCACGATGTAGGCATCCGCCATCCCCACCCGGCGTCCGTCCAGGAACACGTCGGCGCGTCCGCCGGCCTGGTCGAGCGGGCCCATCAGCGCGACCGCGACGCCCTCGAACTTCAGCGTGGCCACCTCCCCTGCCTGGGTCGAGATGCGGGCGTGGTCGGCGACGGCCCACGATCCCTGGAAGCTCCACGCCGCATCGGAGACGGGCAGGCGGCGATCCGGAATTCCGGGACTCCATTGTTCGAGCCGCGGGGCTTTCGGCTTCTGGACCGGAACCACGACCTCGGCCTCGGTGACGGTGCCGCCGGCGCGCCGGATGGCGGCCAGGGCGCGCGACTCGGTGGAGCGTACGATGTCGTTGAACGAGTAGTCGGTGAACGCGAACTTGCGGTCGGCGAGGGCGGGGAGTTCGGCTTTGAATTCGGCGGGAATCCGGTCGTGGCCCAGCATGACGCCGAGGACCCCGGCGGCGCTGGAGGGATTGCAGTCGGAGTCCTGGCCGCAGCGGGTGGAGATTTCCATGGTCTTCAGGAAATCGCCGCCGCCGAAGAGCAGGCCGAAGGCGATGTAGGCGCCGTTGAGCTTGGCGTCGATGTTGAACGCGGCATGGACGCCGTCGGGGCAGGGATCGTCGCGGTCCCACTTGTCCTGGACGAGCTGCCAGACGCGGCGCCAGTCGGCGGGGAATTGGGCGGACCAGTCGAGGAGGTCACGGAGGAGGAGGGCGTATTCGCTGCGTTCGGGGATGCAGGCGAGGCCGGCTTCGACGACGCGGCGGGGATCGGTTTCGAAGAAGCCGGCGGAGTACATGCCGCAGACGAACATGCCGCCGTAGAGGCCGTCGCCGTAGTTCATGACGCGCCCGACGCGGTCGCAGAGGCGGTTGGAGAAGCGGGGCAGGCCGGGGGTCATGAGGCCGATGAAGTCGGCCTCGATCTGGAAGTCGATGTCGTTGGCGTGGATGTTGTATTTGGGATGGCCGGACCACGGGGCATGGCGGCCCTGGCCGAGGATGCGGCGGGCGCCGGCATTGGCGTGCCAGAGGTGGTATTTGGAGTCGCGAAAGGCGTCGCCGTAATCGCGGGTGGAGGCGTCGAGGCCGAGGTCGTCCATGACCCGGGAGAACGTCATCTCGACGTAGAGATCGTCCTGGTCGATGGCGTTGGCGAGCATGCCGGGTTTCCAGGCGAGGTCCCATTCGCCGATCCGGCCATTGGACTTGAATTCGGTGGGGGCACCGTAGGCGACGCCGATCATCTGTCCGGCCCAGCCGCCGCGGATCTTGTCGAGCAGGGCGGCGCGGGACAGGCGGCGTTTGGCGTCGGCGGCGGGCGAGGCCGGGGTCAGGACGAGCAGGAGGACCAGGGAGCAGAGGAACGCCTTCATGCGGGGAAGGGTAAAGCGGGTCGCGCGGCAGGCGGCAAGGGACCGGGGACGGGCCGGCGGCGGAGCGGCAGGGATCGACGGCTTCCGTGCGAGGCCAGCGTGCGGACGCGATCAAGGCTTGCATCATCGAGGGAGGCGCCAGGCATTTCCCGAGGCTGCTCGGGAAGGCATCGGGTTACGTGCAGGGCATTGACCGTGAGGACGTCCCGGCGGAGGAGGTTTGGCAGGATTTCATCAAGGGAGGCCGATCCAAGGCGATCCTGCATGCCGTCGGGGCGGTGTTGAAGCCGGGAAGACCCACCCACGCGAGTCTGGAGGGCGACGATGGGTTTGGCGGGGAGGATGCCGGGTAGGTGGGCGGCCTGCGTCGGTTCCTCACCGACCTCACGGCGCCGTGAGCTGGACGTTCGATACCCGTACTTGAGGGCCCAGGCGTGCCCGCGGTTCAACCCCAGTCGCAGAGGGACTCGACGTAGGCGGCGGAACCGTCGCGGAGCCAGCCGTCGAGCTGGGCCTGGTCCTTGAGTTGCTGGCCGCGGAGGCGGGGCACGACGACGTACCGGGCATCGATTTCCGGCAGGGCGGAGAGGTCGCTCCACAGCTTCTCGAACTGGGCGACGGGGAAGACGTCCTCCTGGCCGTGGCCCCAGCGTTTCTTGACCTCCTTGTGGGTGATGTAGGTGGGGAGGCGGGCGGCGAGTTGCCGGATGCCAGCGGCGACGTGCTGGCGGGCGGAGGCATCGCCGTCGTCGGCGGCCAGGACGGTGGCACGGTCGACGTCGAGCAGGGCGAGGAAGCCGTCGAGGTCGATCCAGGTGGTCATGGAGTTGTAGTAACTGAGGGAGAACTCGTCCTCCTCGCGGGGCATGGCGAGGCCTTCGACGAGGCGGGGGCGTCCGTTCACGCGGGCGAGGCCGCCGCCGCGGTCCTCGAGGCGGCGGGTGATGACCTCGAAGGTGAGTGCGGCGCCGGAGGCGCGGTGCCAGGCGAAGAGGGCGGGGTCGGCGTTGGCGCCCGTGGTGTCGATGTTATGGAGGAGGAGATGGCGGAGTTGGGGGCGCAGACGGAGGAGGCGGGCGAGGGTGCCGTTGCGCAGAAGGTTCGGGACCTCGAAGAAATGGCCGACGGGATGGAGGCACTGGAGGGGGAGGTTGTCGGTGTAATCGGAGGCCTCGCCGGTGTCGCGGGCCCAGCGGATGAGGGCCTGACGGGCGCTTTCGCGGAGCTTCTGCTGGCGTTCGTCGAGGATTTGCTGGGGCATTTCCTCCCATTGGAAGCGGAGGTCGCGTTCGGTGGGAACGAGGCGGAGGCCGACGGAACGCCCGGGGGAGAGGAGCAGTTCGCCGGGGTAGTGGTAGTTGCGGGCCTGGGCGAGGGCGAGTTGGACGGGGGTATGGGTGAGGTAACCGGTGGTGAGGACGTGCGGAAGCGGGAGTCCGGCCTCGCGTCCGGTGCGGCGGGACTTGGCGAGGTGGAGCTCGATGAACGTGCGGTGGCGTCCGCCGAGCTTGCAGAAGGGATGGAGGGCCTTGCAGACGCCGGCGCCCTGGGTCCAGCGGGAACCGGCCCCGGCCGCGAGGGAGATGACGGCGAGTTCGCCGCGGCGCAGCGCGTCGAGCCCCGCGGCGTGAAGTTCCTTCTCGAGGCCGGGTTGCGCAGGCCAGGTCGTGGCGTCCGTGACGTCCTCGGGAAGCACGTCCTCGATGGCGGTGTCGGCGCGGAGGCGGTTCTGGGCGAGTCCGATGAGGCCGTCGCGCAGATCGCGGCGGATCTGGTCGTGCTGGGCGCGGTCGAAGCCGTTTTCCTCGAGGACGCGGTCCAGTGAGGGGCCGGTTCCGGACTCGGCGCGGGACCGGGGGATGAGGGCGTCGAAGAGGGTCTGGACCATGCCGCGGAGTTCGGGGCGGGTGCGGCAGGCGGCGCCGAAGCGGTCGAGTTCGGCACGCTGGTTGGGGGGGAGTTCGTGGAGGTCGCGGCGGAGGAGTTCGAGCAGGCGGGGAAGGGCGAGGGCGTAGTAGCCGTGAGGGAGGAGGGCCTCGTCGCTGCGGGTGAGCAGCTCGGCCCATGACCCGCGTTCGTTGATGGCATAGTCGAAGACGACCGGGTCCATGGCGAAGGGGAGGGCATGCTGGAGCTCGTTCTTCAGTTCCTGCATGAGGGTCCGGAGGCGGTCCTGGGCCTCGGCCTTGCGGTGGGGGGCGAACATGAAGCCCATCCCGCCGCCGCTCATGCCGCCGAGCATCCAGAAGCCCCAGAAATCGGACCCGAACTCGGCGCGGACGCGCTCGATGAGGGTTTCGGTGAAATGAGTCGAGGCCCAGGGGATGATGGTCTGGATGGGGCCGGCGAAGTTGCGGGTGGTGGCTTCGCCGAGCCGGGCGATGTCGCCCCGGGGCAGGGCGGCGAGGATTTCGTCGAGGATTCCGAGCATCGATCCGCGGGCGACCCATTCGGCTTCGGAGCGGAGGAGATACTTCTCGGTGACCATCTCCAGGATGGGGCCGACGTTCTGGGCCATGCCGCCATGGACCAGGACGAGGGAGTCCTGGAGGGCATGGCGGGCGGCATCGGGGATCTCGTCGCGCCCGAAGACATGGTGGACGGGCATGAGGCGACCGCGGGAGATGCCGAGCTCGGGGTCATCGGGGCCGGCAAGCGCCCCGGTGATGAGTTTGATGCCGGGCCAGACACCGCCGGAGTCCTGCCAGCCGCCGCCCGAACCGCCGAGCCATTCGCCGAGGAGAGCGCGGGCGAGGACGACGCGGCGCTCGGATTCGGCGAGGGCTCCCTGGAGGGACTCGGCCTGGCGGGTGGCCCGCATGCAGACGGCGACGAGGCAGCCGAGCAGGTTGGTGGAGACGGCGAGGCGCGAGCCCTTGGGGATGTCGTTGACGTTGGAGACGAGTTCGATGCCGCGTCCGGGCCCGACGAGGCGTTCGAGGAGTTCCTCGAGGCGATGGCCGCTGCCCTCGATGCCGGGGGGCACGAGGCCGCTGGCAATGACGGCAGCCTTGAGCAGACCGAGGTAGTCCTTGGCAAAATCGAAGACCTCGGCGAGGGACCGGACGTCGGTCGAGGCCTGGAGATCGACGGAGACGAGGCGGAGGATGGGTTCGTCGATGACCCGCAGGTAGGCGCTGACGGGGGGGCGGGGTTTGGCGTCGCGACCGTGCACGCCGAGGTCGATGGAGACGTTGAGGACCTTGGCGCCCTCGGGGTAGTCCATGCCGAGGAAGAAGATGTCGGACCACCCGCAATGGGTGAGGTCCATCCGGACGGCGGTCTGCTCGCGGAGGATGGGGTAGGAACCGTCGGGACCGGGAGCGAGCAGTTCGGGGCGGAAGCGCAGGGGTTGGTCGGCGGGATGTCCCATGCGGAACATCCACTGGTTGCCGCGGACGGAGCGGACGGAACGTCGGACCTGGTCGGCGAGGGTCTGGAAGGCGAGTCGTTGGTAGGCGGCGGCGAGGGCGGAGGAGGTGGCGTCGTTGGGGCCGTTCTCCGTCTGGGCGCCGAGGAAGGAATCGATGGCCTCCTCGAAGCGGCGGTGGAGCAGGTGTTCGTAACCTGGGAAGGGGATCAGGGCGCGGGAACGGGGGGCGGCGGGACCCGGGGAGGATTCGGCGAGCCGGGCGGGCAGGTGAAAGCGGTGGAGCGCGTGGAGGAAGAAGAGGGCACGAACGCGTTCGTACAGGTTGGCCGAGGTGCGGCGGAACGCGTCGAGGGCGGAGCAGGCGTCAAGGAGGTTCGGCGCGGGCTGGCGCGAGCACCAGTGGTCGAGGGACTGATCGCGGACGGCGGGGTCCGGAGAGGTGATCCATCGCACGAGGTCGTGGGGCATGGGGCGGGACGGGACGGGCTGGTGAACGCGGGAGGGGAAAGCAGGGGCGCGGGCGCGGGCGTGGGAAGGCCGGATCGTTGCCTCAGCGAGGAGGAGGAGGAGCGGGCTGGGAAAGCTGGCGGCTCGCCAAAAGCTCGAGGACAAGCGCCAGCACGGCGTCGCGGTCGTCCCCCTCGAGGGCGAGCGCGAGTTGGGCGTGGAGCAGGCCGTACCGGGCGCCGATGTCGAAGCGTCGTCCGCGGGTCTCAAAGGCGAGGTACCGTTCGCGGCGGGCGAGCTGCTCGAGGGCGGGGGCGAGGTCGAGACGCCCGGGTTGGGCCGCCAGCGGGGCGAGGTGCTCGAACACGGACGGCAGCAGCACGTGCATGCCGAAGAAACAGAGGTAATGCCCGGCGCGGAGGCCGGGGACAATGAGGCGCTGTTCGGCGACGGTGGGAGTTGGTTTTTCGAGGACGTCGGTAATCTCGTAGAGGGCGTGCTGGCCGGCGACGCGGCGTCCGCCGACCGCACCGAAGTAGGGAAGCTGGCTTTCGTGGGTGGGCTGGACGGCGGAAACGGTGCAGTGCTGGGCGCCGGCGATCTCGACGAGCTGGCGCGCGCAGGGCTGGCGCGCGCCGGTGACGTACAGGTGATCCCCAAGCAGCAGAAGGAACGGCGCGTCCCGGACGAATTCGCGGGCCACCAGAACGGCGTGGCCGTAGCCCCGGGGTTCGGATTGCACGAGAAACCGGAGGCGGTCGGCCCGGGCCCCGGCTGCGGTCCTGAAAACGGACTCGTCGCCGGGCGCAATCACGATGCCGATCTCCTCGGCCCCGGCCGCGATGGCTTCCTCGATGATGATGCCCAAGGCGGTGCGGGATTCGCCGTCTCGGTCCACCAGGGATTGAAGGGGAAGGGCCCGTTGATGACGACCGGCGGCGGTGATGACGGCCTTGGTGATCTCCATGTGCGAGGGAAGACTTGACCGGGGCCGCGGGCCGGTCAATTGCGACGAGGCTCGCTGCCATTCTCCAGGCTCGAACCAACCGGAGCTGCCCACCGTCGGCCCAACCGCCTTCTTTACCGCGGTTTTGCGGGAC
>CAZSOV010000272.1:0-10992 GCA_964608505.1 uncultured Verrucomicrobiota bacterium | reverse complement strand
CGTGGAACGAGGCGAGATACCCCGCCTCTCCCGCCGCATCGTTCGCCTCGCGGTAGGCTTGGAACCGCTGGCGCACGGTCCCCACGTTCTGGTGCCCGGACAATTGATCCAACTTGGCACAGACCTGCTCGGCGGAAGGTCGCCGCTCCGGCGGGGGCGGGGACGGGACTTCCAGGAGGAGATGGAAGTGATTGGACATGAGGCAGAAGGTAAGGACACGCACCTCGCAGAACGCCTCGCATTCACGGAGCAGCGCGACGAAGTGCTCCTTTTCCGCGGGTTGGAAGATGAACCGTCGATCCACGACGCGAGAGATGCAGTGGTACCAGCCAATCGGAGCCTCCGCAGGAAACTTCAGGCGCGCATTCACGGGCGCACGATACCTACCTCTCCATAAATAAAAAGACTGATTTTTAAATCACGCCCATCACGGATCGATTGGCCTGCTGATCAGGCAGCCAGCACAAGGACGTCATGCCGTACGTCATCGCGGTCGGCACGGTCGGTCCAAGCCTCGCAGCACAAAGCACAGAAACACTAAAAAGACTGTCCATTATTGCCCTCAACGCATTCCGGTAATCGTCCAGCACCGCTGTCGCTTGGTTTAATGCACAAACAGACTGTCCCAGTACGGCGTCGAGAGATTCTTAGCGGTGATGTTCCCCCGCCCACTCCCGCCCACTCCGCCCACCCCAACACCTCAATCGCCACCTCCAGTGACCGGCGAGCACCTTCCTGGCTGGGTCCGGGAGCTCAATTTCGTCGCGTTCGTGGTTCCTGCCCTGATACCTCCCTCCCGCACGGTCGCCGATGCGCTTTTCAAACGTTCACGCGTTGTCTTTGGCGGATCCGGTCTTCCGCTCCCGCCACGGTAGCCCCACCGGCTTCCGACACGCCCGGTGCTTGTTGTTCCCGGGACTCCCTTAATCCGTACCCCCCCCAACCCCCAACCACGGTGACTACTCTTCCGGCGCGCAATCCGGGGGGATCCCAGGATTGCGCGATCCGGGGGGCCGGGTCGTAATCGTGGCGCCATGTCCCACCGCGCACCGCCCACCGGCCCTTGGCGGACGTCACCACGGCACGGGGTCGGGCTCCTTGCGCTTGCCGCCCTTGCGATGGCCTCCGCGCTCGTGCCCCCGTCCTGGGCCGCCCCCTCCCTGACGCCCGCAGACACCGGTTCTGTTCCGCGCGCCGCCAGTGGGCCACCCCCGCCCCCCCTGCTGCCGGGCACGGACGCGTTCGTGTTCAGCCTCTATGGCGCACCCGGCGACCTGCCCACGGTGCGGGAGCTCGTTGAAGTCATGCAGGAACGCGAGCTGGGCAACGGGTTCGATCCCGGCCCCGGCCCGCACCCGCATTCCCAGGCGGCCCTGGACTTCCTGGCGACGCTGCGCTGGCCGGTGGTGTTCTACTCGGGCGGCGAGATGCAGATCGTCGGTGGTCGAGCGGTGTTCGGCCGCGCGGAGGAAAGGGCCCTGGGAGCCATGGATCAGGCCGGGGTCTTCACGGCGTTCCAGCTGGGGGAGTGGGGCTATTATTTCCATAACCTGTCGCACAAGGAGTCCTGGTGGCGCGACGTGTACGGCCCGGACTTCGAGGCGTTCCGGCATTTGCGCAAGCCGGCGGGTCTGGCGGGGTACGACCGGCGGCCCGCCAGCAAGCGCGAATGCCATGACGTGGTGCGGGCGTACTTCGCGAGCCGGTCGCGGGACCTGCTGGGTCGGATCATCAGCGTCACCGGCCACTCCCACTACGAGGTCTACGCGGGCGAGTGGGGTGCCCGCTGCATCGGGCTCGAACTGGGGGAGAACATCGCCTTCACGCAGTCCAAACTGGCCTTTGCCCGCGGTGCGGCCCGGCAATGGACGAAACCGTGGTCGGTGCAGGTGAGCCCATGGTTCGGACCGAGCTGCACGACGAGCGGGCCGTTGCGGACCGAAGGGGGCATCGTGCGGGGCCTGGACGCGGGGCACTCGCTCAGCTTCTACGAACGGATGTGGTTGCACGGCTGGTTCGCCGGGGCGGCTATGGTCACCCCGGAGAACAGCATCGCGATCTTCTTCGAGAAGCCCGAGGCCCCCTGGACTCTGACCGCGCACGGACGCAAGGCGGCGGAGGTGTTTCGTTTCATGCGCCGCCACAACCGGGGCGTCCCCTACAACCCCGTGGCCGTGGTCCTGGATCGCCTCGCCGGATACAACGGGTACATGGACAAACCCTGGGGCATTCTGGATCCCACGCCCGGTGACCGCGAAGCCCGGGATTTCTTCGATCATCAACTCTTCCCGGGCAGCGACCACATTCACACCCGCCCCGATTCCGCGAATCCCGAGGCGAGCTATCTCCGCCCCACGCCTTACGGGGAAATCTTCGACGTGCTGCTGACCAGCGTGCCTCCGGAGATCCTTCCAGCCTATCCCGCCATCCTGCTCGTGGGCGACATCGAGTTCGACGACGCTTTCCTGAGCGAGCTCGAAAAGTCCCTGCGCCGCGGCAGCCGCGTCCTCATGTCCGCCCGGCACCGCGAGGCCCTCGGCAAGGATTTCGCCCGCGTGTCCAGTCAGGGGAGCGTCGAGGTGGTGGCCTCCTGGACGCACCCGGGGACCGGACGACCCACGGCCATCCCGGGGGACCGCCTGCAAGCCCTGGCGGAGGAACTTCTTCCGATCCGCGTGGACGGCGATCCCGTCCAGTACGCGGTCAACCGCGCCGGGGACCGCTGGGTGATCGAACTGATCCACAACGGCGGGGTGAGCAAACGCGGCGCCGAACCGGCCGTCGTCGACCCCACTGCGCGCGCCCGGGTGACCCTGACGTCGAAGTCGAGGTTCGCCTCCGCCCGGGAGTGGAGATCCGGGAGGCAACATCCGGAGACGAACCGGATCGCGGTGGAGCTGGGTCCCGGCGCGGTGGAGTTCGTGGAGTTCACCGACGCGGCTCCCTAGGCGCGTCCGGGTTCCGGGTGCAACGCCTTGGGCCCGGGATCAACGCCGGGGGCGTTTGCCCTGCAACTCGTCGGCCAGGCCCCGCGCGTCGTACACGCGGCGCAACGCCTCGATGATCGCCCGGCTGTCCACGGACAACGCGCGGGCCTCGTCGTCCTCGTACGCGTAGTCGAGCCGGAGCGACGGCAGATTGCCGTCGAAGATCAACCCGACGACCTCCCCCTGGCGATTGACCATGGGACTGCCGGAATTGCCGCCGATGATGTCGGCGGTGGTGATGAAGTTGAAGGGCGTCGAGGCGTCGAGGCGGCTCCGGCGCTTCATCCAGCGTGGCGGCAGGTCGAAGGGCGGTTGTCCGTCCTGCTGCCGCGAGCGCTCGTACAGGCCGGCGATGTCGGTGTAGGCGGGGACGGCCCCGGCGGGGGTCGCGAGACCCTTCACCACGCCGTAGGCCAGGCGCAGGGTGAACGTGGCGTCGGGATAGGTGCCGGCGCCGACGAGGGCGAAGCGGGCCTTGGCGATGGCCGCGTGCGCCTGCTTCTTGATCTCGTCCTGTTCCTCGATGGCTTTTCGCAGGCGGCGCGCCTCGGCATCCACGGTCCGGGCCAGCTCGATCATCGGATCGTTGGCGGCGCGGACGGCCTCCGCGCCGCCGGCGTAAAGGCGTCGCCGGGTCTCGAGGTCCTTCACCTTGGTCCCGGCGATCAATTGGGCGGCGCGTTGGCCGGGCGAACGCCCGGCCAAAACCGATTTCACCAGGGGATCGGTCGCGCCGAGCTCGGACACCAGGAAGGACAGGGCGTCGGACAACAGGACGTTCTCGAAATCGTCGTGGATGGGCTGCGGCGAGAAGAGGGCGAGTTCGAGCGAGGACTTGTTGGAATCCCGGTACTCGCGGAGGCGCTCGCCGTTGGGTTTCGGGAATTCGTCCCCGGCCCGGAGCAGCTGGCGGGCGATGCCGTGCAGGTCGCTGCGCAGGCCCCAGCCGCTTTCGAGCAGGCGATACCGCTGGGCATGGGTCTTCATCACGGCCTGGGCCGCGGCGATCCGGTCGTAGGCAGCCCGAGCCTCGGTCCAGCGGGGATCGACCTCGAGACGCGCGCGGAAGGCCTTCTCGGCCTCGGCCAGGCGACCGAAGAAGGCCGGATCCTGCAAACCCGCGAGGCCGCCCAGGCGGGCCTTGCGGCTGTTCTGGATTCCGAACAGTTCGTCGCGTGCCCGACGGGCGTTCTCCTTGCTGCGGCCCGACCACGCCATGAGGGCCACCTCGACCCGATTCAACCGTTCCAGCGCCGCGGGTTGGAGCACGTCGCGGTGGTATTCCAGCTCCGCCAGGGTCAGCAGGCGATCGGTTCGACCCGGATGTCCGGAGACGAGCACCAGTTCGCCTTCCTTCGAGCCCGCGGGACTCCACCGCAGGTAATGAGGCACCTTCACCGGCTGGTCGTTCTCGTAGACCCGGACGAACGACACATCGAGGCAGTACCGGGGATACTCGAAATTGTCCGGGTCGCCGCCGAAGAAGGCGATCTGCTGCTCCGGCGCGAAGACGAGGCGCACGTCGGTGTACTGTTTGTAGCGGTACAGGTGATACGCGCCGCCCTGGTAAAGCGTGACGACCTCGCCGTGGAGGCCCGTCTTGTCGAGCGACTCCTGCTCGATGGCCGCCGTCACCGCCCGACGCGCCGCCACGGCCTGGTCCGTCGTCGCGTCCGCGGGCACCGCCGCCTCCACCCGGGCCGTCACGTCCTCGATCGACGTGAGGACGTTCACCTCGAGATCCGCGCACTTCAGCTCCTCCGCCCGCGTGCGCGCGAGAAACCCGTCCCGCATCAGATTCCGCTCCGCGGTGCTCAGCTTCTGGATGGCATCGGAGGCGACGTGATGGTTCGACATCACCAGACCGTCCTCGGAAACGAAGGAACCCGACCCTCCCGATTCGAAGCGCACCGAGGCCTTCTGGAGGTGCTCCAGCCAGGCATCCGTGACCTCGAACTGATGTCGCGCGCGCAACTGCTCCCGGGGCGGCTGATTGAACAACCACATGCCCTCGTCGCCCTGGAGCGGACCCGACAGCGACAGAAGTCCCATGGCCACCCAGACGGGGAGCGTACCGGTCCGACACGGCGCGGGCACGGTGGCCGGCGAGGGCAAAGAAGGGGGCGAGGAAGCGCGATGCATGACGGCGGTTGTTAGCATCCTCGGCAATCCGGGGCAATGGAGCGCCCGGTCCCCGTCCTCCCCCCGCCCGCCCTGGGCGATGGACCAAATCCGGTCCCGAACCGCGTCGTGGGGCCGGCGACGGCCGAGTCGCTGGTTTCGCCTGCGTCGATCACCCCGCGATCCGACCCGCCGTCGCGCCGACGCCATGCCGGGGAGCCGGTCGCGGGCCCCCATCGACTTGGTCAATCGCCCTGCCCGCCTGCCCCGCCGTCCCCATCCGTCAAACCCGGAACGCGCACCGGGAAATTCGCGTTCGGTGCGATCTGTTCCCGCAGGAGAGTCCGCGCCCGTTCGACGAGATCCGTCCGGCTTGCCGCCAGGTCCCGGGTCTCGTTCCGATCCCGGGCGATATCGTAAACCTCCCACGGCCCGACGGCCCGCGGCTTGTGGAGGTCCTTCCGGAGGACCTTGAAATCGCCCAACCGCACGGCCACCTGGCCGCCGTACTCGGGAAATGCCCACACCATGGGCGGGCGCTCTGCCGGCATCGTCCGTCCCTCGAGCAACGGGAGCAGGCTGTGACCGTCGAGTCCCGCGGGCACCCGGACTCCCGCGAGGTCGCAGAGCGTCGGGAAATGGTCCGCGAACCAGCATGGGTAGTCCGTGACCGCCCCCGCCGCGACGCGTCCAGGCCAGCGCACGATCAACGGAACGCGGATCCCGCCCTCGTGCAGGCTGCCCTTGCGTCCCCGCAAACCTCCCGTGCTCTCGAAAAACCCCGCGTCCACGCCCCCGATCCCGAAGGCCGGGTCTCCCGGGGACGCATGGGTCGTCCCGTTGTCGCTGGTGAAGAACACCGCGGTGCGGCCCGCCAGGCCCAGTTCGTCCAGCGTCTTCAGGATCCTCCCCACGTGCCGGTCAAGGCTGCTGATCAACGCAGCATACGACGCGCGCGGCCGCGGGTTCGGCGCGTAGCCGCACTGGCCGCGGTACGGGCGGTCGTCCCAGTCTTCCGGATACGACTCCACCAGGTCCCGCGGGGGCATGAGCGCGACGTGGGGCTCGATGAAGGGCAGATACAGGAAGAACCGCCGGTCCCGTCGGTCGCGAAGGAACGCCTCCGCCTCCGCCACCATCGCGTCCGGCGCATATCGTTCACCCGCCGCATGGCTCCAGGTCACCTCGCCCTCCGGCTGTCGGGCGTGGCCCGGGACGGGTCGGGCATTCAACGGAACCCGCTCCCGGTTGCGCCACAGGTGACTCGGGTAATAG
Organism: uncultured Verrucomicrobiota bacterium; assembly: GCA_964608505.1. Lineage (GTDB taxonomy): Bacteria > Verrucomicrobiota > Verrucomicrobiia > Limisphaerales > CAIMTB01 > CAIMTB01. Next base: position 4,609 of record CAZSOV010000272.1, on the reverse strand, counting down.
CTGTGCGCCACGGCCTGGCAGTTGTAACCGAAGAACAGGTCGAACCCCTGGCGATGCGGCGCCCCCCCGCCGTCCACCGGCCCCAACCCCCATTTGCCCATCGCGCCCGTCGCGTATCCCGCGTCGTGCAACGCCTCGGCGAGGGTCCTCGTCTCCGCCGCGATGGGCTGCTGGCCCTCCCCCGGTTTCCCGTCCGGCCCCTTCACCTGCAAATTGCCCCGGATCTCCGCGTGCCCCGTGTGCAGCCCCGTCATCAACACGCACCGCGACGGCGCGCACACCGGCGCCCCCGAGTAATGCTGCGTGAACCGCATCCCCTCCCGCGCCAACCGATCGAGGTTCGGCGTCCGGATTTTCTTCTGCCCGTAGGACCCGAGTTCCGCCCAGCCGAGGTCGTCCGCGACGATGAACACGAGGTTGGGCGGCGAGGCCGCGTCCGGTTGTCCGGCCCCGGCCCCGGCCCGGACGCCGGGCGTTGCCGCCGGCCAGACCAGCCAGACCAGCCATGTCACGATCCGCAACCACGACCGATACGGCGCCCGGCGGCAATGCATGGCTCCACCTACCACGATCGGAACCCCGACTCCAAACCCGCGGTGCCACCCGATCCTCCCGAAGCCGGAAGCCACGTCCGGGGCGGCCTGGATGCCCCGATGGATCTTCCCGGTTGCCTTGCCGCCCTCCGCGGGCGTTGGATCACGCCTCGTGAACCTTTCCATCATCCCACCCGATCGTCGCCGCTTCCTGTCCCGCCTCGCCCTCGGCTCCGTGCTGTTCACCGCGCCCGGCGCCTTCGCCGCGCGGCTCGTGCCCACGCCCAAGCAGACGGAGGGCCCGTTCTACCCGGACAAGCTCCCGCTCGACACCGACAACGATCTGCTGGTGGTGAACGACGCCCTCACGCCGGCCATCGGTGAAGTCACGTGGGTCAGCGGTTACATCCTCGACCTCCGCGGCAGCCCGATCCGCAATGCCACGGTCGAGATCTGGCAATGCGACCAGAACGGCGTCTACCTGCATTCCGGTTCCGACAAAAAGGGGAAGCAGGACGGGAACTTCCAGGGGTTCGGACGCTTCGTCACGGGTTCGAAGGGGGAATACGTCTTCCGCACCATCAAGCCCGTGCCCTACACGGGACGCACGCCGCACATCCATTTCGCCGTGAAACGACAGGGCCACGAGAAGTTCACCACCCAGCTCTACATCGACGGGCACCCCGGCAACGCGACCGACGCCATCTGGAAAGGCTTCGGCGACGCGGGGTTAAGGGCCCGGGTCACCGTTCCCTTCCGGCCCTTGAAACGCTCCCGGGCCGGCGAACTGGCCGCCCGCTTCGACATCGTGCTCGGGGCGACGCCGGCGGCGTAAACCGCGGGCCCGGCTCGCCGCCCAGAAACCCGCCGCCCCCCCAACCCAATCCGCCTCGTCCGGCGAAACGATTTTCCCTCAAGTTCTTCGGGCCCCAGCCGATGTGCTGCCGTGGTCTCCCGACTCGAAGCGGACATGGGCCCGGTCGCGGCCGAGACGCGGTTTGCCCCGGCGGCGCGGTCTCATCCCGAGGCGATACGCCGTTGCAGCGACACCCTCCGGACTTCCGGACTGGTGGCGTCGTCGTTCGACGCCATGCCGGACCCGGTGTTCGTCCTGGACCATCATCGGCAGATCGTCTTCGCCAACGAGGCGGCCCTGCATCTGCTCCGACGTCCGGCCAACGAGGTCCTCGGTGCACGGCCGGGGGAGGCCCTCGATTGCGAGATTTCGCGCTCGGCGCCGGCGGGGTGCGGCACCGCCAACGAATGCCGGACCTGCGGCAGCGTTCTCGCGACCCTCCAGGCGCTGGAAGGACGCGCCGCCCGCGAGGAATGCCGCATCTCGCGTCGGTGCCCCAACGAATGCACCTCCGAGAACCTCGATCTGCGCGTCCACTGCCGCCCCCTGCGCGTCGGAAACGACGACCTGGTGGTGCTCGTCGCCAGCGACATCAGCGCGGAGAAACGCCGCGAGGTGCTCGAACGCACCTTCTTCCATGACATTCTGAACCTCGCCGGCAGCGTCGCCGGCATCGCCGACCTGCTCGTCGACGACCTCGTCCCGCTGGCATCCGTGAGCGAGGACCTGCAGGTGGCGTCCCGGGAAATCGTGCTGGAAATCCAAAACCAGCAACTGCTGCTCGCCGCCGAGCAGGGCGCGCTCCACGTCGAGGCGCGGCCCCTCGTCTCCCTTCCCCTCCTGCAAAAGGTCCGCCAGGCCTTCCGCCGGCATCCCGTCGCCGTTGGCCGCTCCATCGACCTCGACCCGTACTCCCCGTCCATCGGATTCCTCAGCGACGAGACCCTCCTCACCCGCGTGCTCGGCAACCTCGTCAAGAATGCGCTCGAAGCCGTCCCGGATGGCGGACGGGTCACGCTCGGCTGCCGTCACGCCGACGCGGGCCTCGCCTTCTGGTGTCACAACGACGGCGCCATGCCCGAACCCGCCCGCTGGCAGGTGTTCCGCCGTTCCTTCTCCACCAAGGGCAAAGGCCGTGGCATCGGAACCTACAGCGTGAAGCTCCTCGCCGAAAAGTACCTCGGCGGCTCCGTCTCCTTCGTGTCCACCCCCCCCGCCGGCACGACCTTCGTCGTCCAGCTCCCCGGCGCCCCGTCCGGGGAACCCACCGCCGCCCCGCGGACCGACACCGTCCGGCGGACCCGGACCCGGACCACCCACCCCGCCACCACCGGAACCGCGCGACGCACCTCGGCTCGTGCCGCGCGCCCCGACGGGATACCCCCCCGGAACTGAGGTCGTTCCCCCGCAACCGCCTTCGGGCTCCTCCGTCCCCGTCTCGCACCCGCCCCGGTCGCGCCGGGGAGTGACGGGTCGCCGGCATCACGGCACCGCCCAACTCCGCGCGCCGGCGACGGATTTTGGACTTGCTCGGGCCGTGGGCCTTGGCCACATGCTGCGCTTATTCTCACCATTATAGGGCTAGCGCCATCCCCCTCCTGTCGTTCCAGGAACCCTCGTGATGCGCGGCGCCCCCGGGAATCCCCGAACCGCCGGGAACACGAGACCAGGCAACGCATGTGAGCGCGCACGTCCAACCTCGGCGGATACGACGCCGTGCCGTCTGGGGCGCGTGGGTGTCGGTCGTCCTGCTGGGCATGGCGTCCGTCATCCATTCCGCCCGTGCGACCGCGACCGCGACCGGGCTCGGCCTCGGGGACGCCAACCGGGACGGGGCGGTGAACCTCCTGGATCTGGTGACGCTCGTAAACCACCTGGAGGGATGGATCGAGCTGCCGCCCGCCGACCGCGCCTTCGCGGACGCCGACCTCGATGGACGCCTCACCCAGAGCGACGTCGAGGTGCTGGCGAACGCGATCCTCGGACGTGGCGGGCCGCTCGGAGATCTGCCCCTGACCGGCCTGCGCGACACCTCCCCGCGCCGCGGCGAGGCCCAGGTCGCCCTCACCCGCGAGACCATCCTGCGCCTCACCCAACCGCTCGCCCCGGACGCCCAACTGTCGGTCGAACGCCTGCACGCGGAATTTGGCGGGCGCCGGATCCTGGCCCGGACCGAGCTGTCCCCGGATCGCCAGACGGCGACGCTGTTCTACCTGGAACCGCTGCCCGCGTCGGCCCGGGTTCGCGTCACGTTCCAAGGCTCGGGACTCCGTGACGTCCACGGGCGGGAACTCGACCTCGACGGCGATGGCCAGCCCGGAGGCGCGGCCGTCCTGGATTTCGACACCGTCACCCTCACGGTCCTTCCCGGCACGCGCGTCGCCGGACGCGTGTTCGCCTCCGAACTCACCCAGCGCGGCGGCACCGAGCCGGTCAACTACCCGCTCGAGGGCGTCATCGTCACCGTCGACGGCCAGGAGGAGGCGCTGCGCGCGACGACGGACGCGCAGGGCAACTTCCGACTCGACCCGGCACCCGCCGGCCCGTTCTTCGTGCACATCGACGGACGAACCGCGGTGAACACGCCCGTGCCGACGAAATGGCCGGAAGGCCCGTACTACCCGACGGTGGGCAAGGCCTGGGTATCGACGCCGGGCGAGGAGGTGAACATCGGCAACATCTACCTCCCGCTCGTGAGCCCGGGAACCCTGCAGCCCGTCAGCAGCACCGCGCCCACCGAGGTGCAGTTCACGGAGGAGGTATTGCGGAAGAACCCGGAACTGGAGGGTGTGCGGCTCGAGATCCCCGCCAATGCCCTGTTCAGCGACAACGGCACGCGCGGCGGGCGCGTCGGCATCGCCCCCGTGCCGCCGGACCGCATTCCCTCCCCGCTCCCGCCAGGCCTCAACCTGCCCCTCGTCATCACCGTCCAGACCGACGGCGGCTCCAACTTCGACCGCCCCGTCCCGGTCTGTTTCCCGAACCTCCCGGACCCCGTCACCGGTCGCCTCCTGCCGCCCGGGGCCAAAGCCGCGCTGTGGAGCTTCAACCACGACCTCGGAGACTGGGAAATCGTGGGGCCCATGACGGTCAGCGCCGACGGCCGCCTGGCCTGCTCCGATCCCGGCACCGGAATCCTCCAGCCGGGATGGCACGGCGTGGGCGAGGGCTGCCAGGGTCAGGGCGGGGAGATCCAGAAGCTGGCGTTCTCGACCCGGGA
>CAZSOV010000271.1:0-11060 GCA_964608505.1 uncultured Verrucomicrobiota bacterium | reverse complement strand
GCGGCAGCCGTAAAGATTGTCGAACTTGGACTTGGTGACGGAATCGTTGACGTTGATCGCGGGGAACAGCAACTGGCCTTTCTCGGCGAGTTGGTAGAGGCGATGGACGCCGGTCGTGGTCTCCTCCGACACGCCCTTCCAGTCCTTGACGATGCGGGTCCAGATGCCGGGCATCTCCCTGGCCGTGCGTCGGAGCAGCGCCTTGACCACGGAAACCTCGTGGTTGTCGGCGGGTTCATGCGCCCAGTTGCTGCCCTTCTCCATCTCGTAGCCCTTGTGGATCAGGAGGGTGACGTCGCCGCCGTCGTCGACCACGAGTTCGGGGCCGAGGTTGCCGGGGTGGATGATGGCTTTGAGGGTCAGTTCCCAGTATTCCTCCAGCGTCTCGCCCTTCCAGGCGAACACGGGCACGCCCGAGGCCGCGATGGCCGCGGCGGCGTTGTCCTGGGTGGAAAAGATGTTGCAGCTCGCCCAGCGCACCGACGCGCCGAGCGCGGTCAGCGTCTCGATGAGCACCGCGGTCTGGATCGTCATGTGCAGCGAGCCGGTGACGCGAACGCCCTTCAGGGGCTTCTGCTTGGCGTACTTCTTGCGGACCGACATCAGGCCGGGCATCTCGTGCTCGGAGACGGAGATCTGCTTGCGGCCCCACTCGGCGAGCGCCAGGTCGCGGACGATGTAGTCCTTGCCGGCGGGGGTGAGGGCGGCGTACGTGGCCAGATTGGCGGTGGCGGTGGCGGCGGCGACTTCGGCGAGCGCGGCGGCCGCGGCGACGGATTTACGGGGTTTAGCCATGGGGATGGGAGAAGGGGGAAGGATGGGGGGGAGTGGGAGGTCGACGATGGCCGGGACGAAGGCCATGCCCGGTCATCGTCCGGCCCGGGGGTCGGTTTACTTCACGGCCTTCTGCAGCGCCTTCACCTTGTTGATGGCTTCCCAGGTGAGGTCGGCATCGTCCTTGCCGAAATGACCGTAATTGGTCGTTTTGGCGTAGATCGGGCGGAGCAGGTTGAGTTGCTTGACGATGTCGGCCGGCTTGAAGCTGAACACCTGCGTGACGGCCTTGGTGATCTTCGCATCGTCCACCGTGCCGGTGCCGAAGGTGTTCACGTACACGCTGACCGGGTCGGGGTAGCCGATGGCGTAGGCGAACTGGACTTCGCACCGGAGGGCAAGGCCCGCCGCCACCACGTTCTTGGCCACGTAACGGCCCATGTAAGCCGCGCTGCGGTCGACCTTGGACGGGTCCTTGCCGGAGAACGCGCCGCCGCCATGACGGCCCCAGCCGCCGTAGCTGTCGACGATGATCTTGCGACCCGTGAGCCCCGTGTCGCCCTGCGGGCCGCCGACGACGAACCGACCCGTCGGGTTGATCAGATACAAGGTGTCCTTGGTCAGGAGATTCTTCGGCAGGACCTTCCGGATGACGTTCTCGATGCAGAACTCCTCGATGGTCGCGTGGTCCACGTCTGCGGCGTGCTGGGTCGAGATCACGACGTTCGAGATGCGCACCGGCTGGTCGTCGACGTACTCGACGGAGACCTGGCTCTTGGCATCCGGACGCAGCCAGGGGGCCAGCTTCCCGGCCTTGCGGATGCGCGTCAGTTCGCGACCGAGGCGGTGGGCGAACATGATCGGCGACGGCATCAGCTCCGGCGTCTCGTTGCAGGCGTACCCGAACATGAGACCCTGGTCGCCGGCGCCCTGCTCGGCCTTCTTTTTGCCCTTGGCCGCCTTGGCGTCGACGCCCTGGGAAATGTCGGGCGACTGCTGGGTGACGTACACGTTCACGAAGACCCGGTCGGCGTGGAAGACGTCGTCGTTGTTGACGTAGCCGATGTCGCGGATCGCCGTGCGGGCGAGGGCGGCGAAATCCAGCTTGGCCTTGGTGGTGATCTCCCCGCCGACCACGACGACGTTGGACTTGGCGTAGGTCTCGCAGGCGACGCGGCTGTGTTTGTCCTGGGCCAGGCAGGCGTCGAGGACGTAATCGGAAATGGTGTCGCAGACCTTGTCGGGATGACCTTCGCCGACGGACTCGGAAGAGAAGATGAAGCGTTTGCTCATGGAATCGGTGGTTGACGTTGACCGGAAGGTTGCCCGGTCATATTAACGTATCCGGATTCGACGATACGTTGTGTAATCGCCCCGTCAAACGCGATTTTTATGGCGCAGATCTTGAAAAGCCTCCGGGCCCTGGCGGACCCGACCCGGCTCCGGATCCTGGCGGTCCTGGCCAAAGGGGAGCTGTCCGTGAACGAACTCCAGGAGATCACCACGCTGGTCCAGTCCCGGATCTCGACCCACCTGGCGCAGTTGCAGGAGGCCGGCCTGGTCCGGTCGCGGCGGGATGGCAAGCGGTCGTTCTACCGGTTGTCGGAGGAGCGCGGGACGGAGGCGCGTCCGGGGGACCCGCTGGAACTGGCGTTGCGGGCGGCCCGCGAGTTGCCCGAGCACGATTCGGACGCGATCAACGTGCGTCGGGTCCTGGCCCTGCGCGAGAACCAGGCCAAGCTGCTGTTCAACCAGGTCGCGGGCCGCTTCGACCGCAGCTATGGCCCGGGACGATCCTGGCAGGCGTTCGGACAGATGCTGCTGCGGTTGTTGCCGCCGCTGGAGGTCGCGGATCTGGGCGCGGGGGAGGGTTTGCTGAGCGAGTTGCTTGCCCTGCGGTGCCGGCGGGTGATCGCCGTGGACAACTCGGAAAAGCTCATCGAGTTCGCGACCCGGAAGGCGGCCAGGGACGGGCTCGCGAATCTCGAGTTCCGGCTCGGCGACCTCGAGGACCCGCCCATCGCGGACACCAGCGTGGACGTCGTGATCCTGAGCCAGGCGTTGCATCACGCCGGGGACCCGGCCAAGGCCCTGGCGTCGGCGCACCGGATCCTCCGCGCGGGTGGGGCGGTCATGATCCTGGATCTGCGGCAGCACCAGTTCGCGCAGGCGCGCAAGCTCTACGGGGACCGCTGGCTGGGCTTTTCCGAGAGCGAACTGACGCGGTGGCTGGAGGAGGCCGGGTTCCAGGAGGTCGAGGTCAACGTCGTGGCGCGCGAGGAGCAGGCGCCCTATTTCGAGACCCTCCTGGCGGCGGCCGTCAAAGCCGGGTGACGCCCCTCGGGCCCGCTACGCAGGGCGATGGACAAAACCCTGTGAATTGCCCTGGCCCGCTGCGGGCCCCGGACGAAGCCACGCAGGAACGTCCGGGATGGGTTGCCCGTCGCGGCGGGGCGTGCCTCGCTTCACTGGAACAACTGGGGCGCGAACTCGTGCAGGTACTCGCGCCACTTGACCCACGTGTGGGCGCCGTCGGTCTCCTTGTAGACCACCTCGAAGCCGTGTTTTTTCAGCATCTCCACCGTCGCGCGCGAGGTGGCCACGAGGAAGTCGTCCTTGCCGGTCGCGAACCAGACCAGCCGCAGGCCCTTTTTGAGTTCCGCGTTGTCCAGCACGCCCGCATGCCGCTCCTCGAACGTCGGGCCCTGCGGCGTGGCGTTGCCGCCGCGGTTGCCGCCGGTGATGCCGAACACGCCCGAGCTGTACACGCCGAGATAGGCGAACTTCTCGAGGTTCGGAATGCCGATGTTCAGCGTCTGTCCGCCGCCCATGGACAACCCGGCGATGGCCCGGTTCGCGCGATCCGCCTGGACGCGGTAGTGGGACTCGACGTACGGCAGGATGTCCTTGGTGAAATCCTCGGCAAATTCGTCGACCGTCGGGCGCGGGCCGCCGAAGTTGAACGCGCCGGCATGCCCGGCGGGCATCACGACGATCATCGGCTTCGCCTTCTTCTCGGCGATCAGGTTGTCGAGGATGAAACCCGCGCGTCCCACGGTGGACCAGGATTCGTCGGAATCCCCCGCGCCGTGCAGGAGATAGAACACGGGATAGGTGCCCGTGCCCTTTTCGTATCCGGGCGGCGTGTAGACGTGCATCCGCCGGAACCGCTTCAGGGCCGAGGAATGGTAGGTCACCGACGACAGCGCCCCGTGCGGCACCTCGCGGGTGTCCATCCAGTCCGTGCCCGGTACCCCCACGAGACTCCAGCTGTTGCCCACGGACTCGCTCGTCGACGGATTGCGCGGATCAACGACCGGGACGCCGTCGACGTTGAACTGGTAGCGGTAGTAACCGGGCGGCGCCTCCAGCGCGACCTCCCACACCCCCTCGGCGTTCTTGGTCATTTCCTTTCCCTGGCCGAGTCCGGGGATGTCGGAGCCCGCCAGCTTCACCTCCGCGGCCTTGGGTGCGAGCACCCGGAAGGTGACGCGATTCCCGGCCACTTCGGGCGAGACGACGCGCGGCCCCTGCGGACCGCGAGGCTGGGAAAGGGCGGATGGGCCGGGGAGGAAGGTCAGGATGAATACGGCGGCACTCGAGAGCAGGAAGGCTCGCTGGGATTTCATGTCGGGATACGGTGCACGGTGAGGTGTCGGTTTGGACGGATTCGGCGCCCGCAAGGATACGCCGAGTTGCCGGGCCTCAGAGGGCGCGGACGATGTCGGCGACGATCCGGGCGGCGAGACGGGGGTAGTGGCGGGAGGTTTGGAGATCGGCGAGGAGCGTTGGGGACGCGCCCGGGGGGGCGAGGGGGTGCAGTTCCCGGGCGGCACCGCCGGGGGCCGCGATGACATAGTGTCGGGGGATCCGCAGTTCTTGGGCGAGCCGGTGCTCCTGGTCGATGCCTTCCATGCCTCCGACGTAGACGGCGGCGGCGGGTTGGGTGTCCTGGATCATGCGGGTGCGCATCGTTCGCAATGAGTTCTCGACCGAGCCGCGAATCAGGGAGCCATCCTCATGGAACTGCGGGTTCTCGCCGGGTTCGGCGGGGATCCGGACGACGAGGCCGAGCCCGTTTTCGAGCCGCGTGAGTTTCTGGATGTCGGACGGGGCGTGGCCGTCGAACACGCTGGACTGGTAGGCGATCACGCGCGGTTCGGGGGGCAGGACGGGCGTGGGATCGGCGTTGGGCGGGGGGACCGGGTTCGTCGCGACGAGGAGTTCCTTCGCGACCGAGAGCAGGAGGGGCGTGATGGTGGGGTGCCCGCCGAAGACCAGGGAGCCGTTCGCGTGGAAGACGGCCTTGGCCAGCGCGACGACCGCGTTGGAGACCTCCGCCAGATCGGTGGTCGCGCGGTACTCGGGGCAGCGCTTAAAGCTGGGGAAGCTGGCCGAAAGGAACAGGATGCGGCCCTGCAGATCGGGGCGCGGCAGGTTGCCCGCGCGCAGGTGGTCGAGGAGGGAATCCATGGGGGTGGCGTCAGGGGTTGGCGAGGGCTTCGGCGAGGGCCTCGATTTCGGTCTCGTGAGCGCACGCGACCGGGCGATGGTCGGTCAGCCACCGGACCATTTCGGCCTGGCGTCCCGCGAGGCCGGTGGTTGGCTGGATGAGGCAGGCGGAGGCGACGCCGAGGGCGGAACGGCGCATCTCGCAATCGTAAATGCTGTCGGCGGTGGCGGGGCGCGGGACGACCGCGAGGTGCAGGGGGTCGAGGCCCGGACGGGTGGAGGCGAGCAGGCCCCAGGCATCGGTGGGATGGAACGTGATGGAACGATGGCGCAGGGCCGCGGCCAGGCTTCCGACGAGTTCCACGCGACGCCGGGCCATGGCGACGGCATGGGTGCGTTCGATCTCCATGACGATGGCTTCCAGATTGGACGCGACGAAGGGTTGATCCGGACCGGGAGCGGCGAACGCGTTGTCCGCGAGGAGAACCCGGTAGTCGTCGGGCAGAACCGGCAGCCGCGATTTCGGGGGCAACCGGCTTTCGGGCCAGGTGACCGCGAGCAGGCCCAGCCGGTGCCGTCGGACATAGTTCACCTCCTCCATGACCCATTTCGAGCCGGTGACGCCCTGGGTTTCGAGGAGCACGACCATGGCGCGGGAGGCGAGTTCGGCCATGAGCTCCGCCTGAAACTCGGCGCCGGCATCGATGGAGTAGCGATCCAGGAATACATTGAAACCGCGCCGGGCGAGGGCGCTGAAGAGTTGCTCGGCCACGGCGGTGGATTCGGTGCGGCGATAGCTGATGAACACGCGGCGATCCGTCTCAGACAGGCCGGCGAAGCGGAGCACGGACTGCGTCGGCGGAACGGAGGGCTCGCCGGGCGTTCCCGCGGGCCAGGCGAGCGCGTTGAACTTGCCGAGGGCCCCGGGCAGGACCTCGCCGCAGCGCGTCAGATCGTATACGAGCGGAAGAACGGGGATGTCGGCGGCGAGGCAGGCGTCCAGCTGGCGGGCCAATTCCGGCGCGGGCTGGGTGTCGGGGGCGGCCAGAAGGACGGCGCAGCGGTGGACCGGAGGGCCGGGGTTGGCGCCGACGGCGGCGCCGGGAGGCGGGGAGAGCGCGACCCATCCGTCCTGCAGTCCGATCTCCGCGAGGGCCTCCCGAAGGGCGGCGGTCAGTCGCCGGGCCCGATCGCTGCCGGACGCATCGATCAGTTGGATCTCGTACAACGGCGCGCCGGGGGCGGACGCCACGGCAGCGGGGTTGGCGGGTGGAGGCATTCCACGGAGGTTCCAGTCCCGGATACTCGAAATCAAGGTCGCCTTGGCTCGTTGTCCCGCGTCGTTGTCCGAGCGAGGCCAGTGCGATTGACAAGGTCGGCAGCGGCCCGCGACCGACGGGTTCCGGGCCATGGCGATGGCGTCCGAGGGACGGCGGTCCGAGGAGGAGGGGACGCCGTCGACTCGGCGCTCGCCGTGCGCCGCGGCGCGGTTCCGGAGCGAACTTGGACTGGGTCGACGGCCCTGCGGGCGGCCAGGCGCGGGACCATTCGCGGGATTTGATGGCAGAAGTGCTTCCGGTAGCCTGTCCGGATGCAACGAGACGCGGAAACGGGCGGGGGCGTGTTTGCGACGGCGGAAGGGGAGTACCGGTTGCGGACGCGCGGGCCGGGGCCGGCGGGCCGTCTGCCGCTCACGGAGGAGATGCTGCGGGAGTGGCCCAGCGGCCATTTGTTCGGGCTGACCCAGGACGCCGGGATGGGCTGGGAGCCGCGGGACCTGCTGGGCAAGGAATTCCTGATCCTGAGCACGCTGGGGGGATTGCGGGCGGAGGACGGGACGGCGGTGGCGCTGGGGTATCACACGGGGCATTGGGAAATCGGATTGCAGGTGCGCGCCGCGGCCGAGGAACTGCGCCGGCTCCGGGCGGTCCCGTTTGCCGCGTACTGCTCGGACCCGTGCGACGGGCGAACCCAGGGGACGACCGGGATGTTCGACAGCCTGCCGTATCGGAACGACGCGGCGCAGGTGTTGCGGCGCCTGATCCGTTCGTTGCCGCGGCGGTCGGGGGTGATCGGGGTGGCGACGTGCGACAAGGGGCTGCCCGCGATGATGATGGCCCTCGCGTCCATGCGGGATCTGCCGGGCGTGCTGGTGCCGGGCGGGGTGACGCTGCCGCCGGAACAGGGGGAGGATGCGGGCGCCGTGCAGACCATCGGGGCGCGATTCAGCCATGGGCTGCTCACGCTGGACGAGGCGTCCGACCTGGGCTGTCGGGCGTGTGGGACTCCGGGCGGGGGGTGCCAGTTTCTCGGAACCGCCGCGACCTCGCAGGTGGTGGCGGAGGCGCTGGGCATGGCCCCCGCCCACAGCGCGCTCGCACCCTCAGGCGCGGAGACTTGGCTCGAGGTGGCGCGCCGCGCGGCGCGGCTGGTGACGGGACTCGAACGTCTGGGTTGGACCGGCAAGGACGTGCTCACCGAGGCAAGCGTCCGCAATGCCATGGCCGTGCACGCCGCGTTCGGCGGGTCCACCAACCTGCTCCTGCACATTCCGGCCATCGCCCACGCGGCCGGGATTCCGCGCCCCGCCGTGTCCGACTGGATCGCCCTCAACCGCAAGGTCCCGCGCCTTGTGAGCGTGTTGCCCAACGGCCCGGTCCATCATCCGACCGTGCGCGTGTTCCTGGCCGGCGGCGTGCCCGAGGTGATGCTGCACCTGCGCGGGTTGGGCCTGCTCGACCTGACGGTGCGGACCGTGGAAGGCGCACCGCTCGGGGAAGTGCTGGCGGCCTGGGAACGAAGCGAGCGCCGGGCCCGGTTCCGGGCGTTGCTGCGCGAACAGGACGGCGTGGACCCTGACGACGTGATTCTCCCGCCCGCCAAGGCAGGCGCGGCAGGGCTGACCAGCACCGTGCTCTTTCCCCGGGGCAACCTGGCGCCGGAAGGCGCGGTGGTGAAGGCGACCTCCATCGATCCCTCCGTGGTGGACGCCGACGGGGTCTATCGGAAGGAAGGCCCCGCGCGGGTGTTCGTCTCCGAACGCGCGGCCATCGAGGCCATCAAACAGGGGCGCATCCAGGCCGGGGACGTGCTGGTCCTGACCGGCTGCGGCCCGTTGGGGACCGGGATGGAGGAGACGTATCAGCTCACCAGCGCCCTCAAGCACCTGCCTTTCGGCAAACACGTCGCGCTGGTGACGGACGCCCGTTTCTCCGGCGTCAGCACCGGCGCGTGCATCGGCCATGTCGGACCCGAGGGCCTGGCCGGCGGGCCGATTGGCAAGCTGCTCGACGGCGACCGGGTTCGCATCGAACTGGATCGCGTCCGGCTCGAGGGGCGCGTCGATTTCGTGGGGACGGGAGAGCGCCCGTGCGAGGCCGCGGAGGGGGAGCGGATTCTGACGGGGCGCCCGACGCGTCCGGATCTGGCGCCGCACCCGGCCTTGCCAGCCGACACGCGGTTGTGGGCGGCGATGCAGGCCGCCAGCGGCGGAACGTGGGGAGGATGCGTGTACGACGTGGACGCGATCGTGGCGCGGTTGACGGCGCGACCCGGGGGTGGAGGCGGGTAGGGGTGCGGGCCTCCTGATCCGCCGTTGCGCTGGGTCGAGCAAGCAATGGATGGGGAAAGACAAGGTGCGGGGGCATTCGACCCTTTCGGGAATCGCGGGGTGGGGCGTAGGCTGACGTGGTTGTTCGGTTTCCTGTACGTCCTTTGAAGCCGTCCGGGCCCGTGGGGTTCGGCGGAGGGGTTGGGGGGTTCACAAGGCGGGGTGGGGATCGGGGACCGCGTTCCGCCCGCGTGCAGCCGATGGCGGCCAAGACATGACCAAACGAGTTTTGCTGACGAGCGTCTGCCGTCCCATGGGCCCGGAGTACGGGGACGCGCCCTCGGTGGGCTACGAGTTGTTGTACCGGCAGGTGACGCGAGCCCAGGGCATCTTCAGCCCGCGCACGGTGAACATTCACTTCGGCCTCGAGTACATCGCCGAGAACCTGGATTCCCCGACCGTGGTCCTGCAGTACCCGTCGAAGCGGGAGCTCATCAAGGAGCTGAAGAAGGGCTACGACTACGTGGGCATCACCTTCCTGATGGCGGTGATGCACAAGATGAAGGAGGCGGTGGAACTGGTGCGGAAGTACGCGCCCCAGTCGAAGATCGTCCTCGGGGGATACGGAACCGTGCTCAAGGACGAGGAGCTGAAACCGTACGCGGACTACATCTGTCGCGAGGAAGGCGTGGCGTACTTCCGGCGGTTGCTCGGCGAGCCGGAAATTCCCAAGCCTTACAAGCACCCGTTGCTCGTCAGCTGGCTGCGGATCTTCGGTTGGAAGGTCTCCGGCACCGGCAAGATCTTCGCCGGATTGGGCTGTCCCAACGGCTGCGACTTCTGCTGCACCTCCCACTACTTCTCCCGCAAGCACATCCAGCTGCTGCCGCACGGACGCGACATCTATGCCGTCGTCGAGCGCTACCTCGACCTCGACCCGAAGCTGGTATTCCTGATCCTGGACGAGGATTTCCTGCTGAACCGCCGGCGGGCGATGGAGTTCCGCGAATGCGTGATGAAGGCCGGGAGGACGGTCTCGATCTTTGCCTTTTCCAGCGTCAAGGCGATCAGCCAGTACACGGTCGAGGAGATCCTCGAGATGGGGATCGATGGCTTCTGGATCGGCTACGAGGGCACCCGCTCGAACTACGCGAAGCAACAGGGCCGTCCGGTCCCCGAGATCCTCGAGGAATTCCGGGCGCACGGCATCACGGTGCTCGCGTCGATGATCGTGGGCTTCGATTACCAGACCCGGGAAGTGGTGGCGCAGGAACACGCGGAACTGATGCGCCTCAAGCCGTCCCTGGGCCAGTTCCTCATCTACGGTCCCGTGCCGGGAACGCCCTTCTACGAACGCATCATCAAGGAGAACCTCCTCCAGGACACGTACACCGATGCCAAGGACCTGTTCTACCGGCGCGCCGATGGATTCCGGACGATGATCCGGCATCCATCGCTCAGCGCCGCCGAGATCGAGGACATCCAGAAGTGGTGCTTCGACGAGGACTTCCAGCAGCTGGGTCCGAGCATTTTCCGGGTGCTGGAAACCCGGCTGCTGGGCTATCGGCGGATGAAGGATTCGCCGAATCCCCATCTCCGGCGTCGGGCCGAGTACTTCGCCCGGGAGATGCGGACGGCGTATCCGGCCTTCCTGCCAGGACGCCTCCTGGGTCCCAACGCGAAGATCCGGGCTTGGATCGGCGAGTTGGAACGCGAGATCCACGCCGAGCTGGGGGCGCCCACCCTCGCCGAACGCGGGCAGGCCCTGGCCGCCGTCGGCGCCGCCCTCTGGACCGGTTTCACCCTGAAGATGAACTGGTTCCAGCATCCGCGCCTGACCCGGACGACCTATCGTTGGCCGGAGGAGCGGTGGGCCGGGTTCGAATTCTGGGAGGAACTGCAGCGCAAGGTTTCGATCCCGGAGTTGTCGATCCACGTCGATCTGCAACACGCCCGCAAGCAGGTGTGGCTGCGACTCGAGGGCGCCCTGTCGTCCGCCAACGTCGAACGATTGGCCGGGAAGATCCGGGAATCACTGGCCCTCAGCCGAAGCCAGCTCGTGCTCGATCTCAAGAACCTGAACTGGGAACGCATCACCGACCTGGCCCCGTTGCGCGAGGCGTTGACCGAGTATCGCTCGCGCATCCGCGTCGTCCTGCCCCGCCTGGCCACCGACCACCCCGAGCTCGTCCTGCTCGCCGCCGCGTTCCAGAGCTATCCCGCCTGAGCGCGGGGGGCACAGGGCCGTTAACAAAGTCCTGCGTGGAACTGCGATGTGGGGCCG
>CAZSOV010000270.1:0-11100 GCA_964608505.1 uncultured Verrucomicrobiota bacterium | reverse complement strand
GCGTTGGAAGTGTACCGGGAATGGGTGTTCCGGGAGGGGAACGAGGAACGGGAGGTGACGGGGCAGGATGGGAAGCCGGTGCGCGGGGCGTTGAAGCGGGAGGAGGTGTTGAAGGTGCTGGAGGCGAAGGGGCAATTGCCGGTGACGGAGTACGTGCGGTGTCGGGTGCGGTATTTCTGTGATGGGGCGGTGTTCGGGGGACGGGAGTTCGTGGAGGGGGTGTTCGAGCGGCACCGGGAACGATTTGGGAAGGGGCGAAAGAGTGGGGCGCGAGTCATGAAGGGCTTGGAAGGCGAGCTGCTTTGTACCGTGCGGGATTTTCGGAAGAGCGTCTTCGGGTAGAGGGCACCGGAGAGCGCGACACAAACGCATCCGCCTGTCGGGAGAGGCGGCGAGCAGACCATTTCCGCGCTGGTTGATTTCGAGGCGCATGGGAGGAGACTCGTTCGTTCGCCGTTCCCGAACGGTTCCAACCCGACATTCGATGCGCGGCGTGCCCATTTCGGCGCCTCCTTCGGGTTTTCTCGTGCCACCCATGGGGCCCATTCCCTACGATCTTCGCATGCATTCCCGTCTCAACTCATGCCGCCGCACCGATTCCACCACCGCACCCGTCAGTGCCGCGCCGGCACGGTCGCGCCCAAGCCCAACCCGCCGGTCGTTTTGGATGGGCCTGCGACGTGGGGTCGGCGCCCTCGCTGCGGTCCTGCCAGGCCTCACGTTCGGGGCCGCGGTCCCCGAGGGAGTCTGGGTCCGACCTGGCTTTGAACTGATCGTCGCGGTGGACGGCATCAAGGCGCCGCGGTTCCTGGAGTTCGGCCCGGACGGCGCCCTGTTCGTGAGCGTGCCGAGCCAGGGCAAAATCTTCCGATGTGTGGACGGCGACGGGGACGGGGTGTTCGAGAAGGCGACGACCTTTCTGCAGGGCAAGGAGCCGAAGACAATCCTGCAGGCGATGCAGTTCCACGATGGCTGGCTGTGGTTCGCGCAGCTCAACTCCATTTCCAAAGCCCGCGACACCAACGGCGACGGTCGGGCCGACGAGGAGATCCAGGTCCTGAACGCGCGGGATCTGCCGACCGGAAAGGACGGCGGGCACATGTGGCGCGCGCTGCTGATCCACAAGGGTCGCATCTACACCCACGTCGGCGACCAGACAAACGCGACCGACGAGCCGATCGAGGCCTCCGAACGGAAGAAAATCTGGTCCTTTGCCATGGATGGCACTGACAAGAAGCTGTTCGCGTCCGGTATCCGCAACACCGAGAAGCTGGTCGTGCGCCCTGGCACGGACGAAATCTGGGGCGTCGACCACGACATCGACACGATGGGCGCCAAGTTCGAGGCCGACAAGAAGCACGGCCAGCCGTTCACCGACCACAATCCCCCGGCGGAACTGAACCGGTACGACGAGGGCCGCTTCTACGGGCATCCGTGGATCGTGGGCAAAGCGCAGCCCAATCTCATGTTCCTCGATCATCCCGACCTGACGAAGTACGCCGCGATGTCCGTGAATCCCGAATGGCTGATGCCGTCCCACAGCGCGGCGAACGCCCTGACGTTCTATCGCGGCACCCGGATCCCCGGCGCCCAGGGCGACGCGTTCGTCGCGCATCACGGCGGCTGGAATGCCACCCGCAAGGTCGGGTATTCCGTCACCCGCATCCTGTTCGAGGACGGTCATCCCTACGGCGAGCAGAGGGTCGTCGATTTCCTCAAAGGTGGCACGGACATCAAGGGCCGGCCCATCGATTGCGCAGAGGCCCCGGACGGCTCGGTGGTCATCGCCGACGACAGCGCACATCTCGTTTATCGGCTGCGCTACGTCGGGCGCTGATCCAACCACGTCCGGAAATCGGGGAGTCGGCACGCTCGCACCCCAGGTCCGCGTGTCCCCCGTCGCTTGCGGGAAGAACCATCGGACACCATGCTGGAAGCATGAAACGTCAGGCATGGATCCCTTTTCTGGTCTGGGTCTCGGCGTGGCTGCGTGCCTGGGGGCCGGCGTGGGCAGGTGACGAAAGCCTGGCCGCTCCCGCGAAAACGGTTTGCATCCTGCCCATCCGGGAGGAGATCCAGCCGCCGCTGACCTACGTGGTCCGGCGTGGGGTGAAGGAGGCGATGGAGGCCAAGGCCGACCTGCTCGTGATCGACATGGACACGAACGGGGGTCGGGTGGACGTGACCGAGGAAATCATCGGCATCCTGGCCAAATTCCAGGGTCCCACCGTGACGTTTGTGAATCGCAAGGCCTTCTCCGCCGGGGCGTTCATCGCGGTGTCGACGGAGCGCATCTACATGGCGGAGGAAGCCGTGATCGGCGCGGCGGCCCCGATGATGATGGTCCCTGGCGGGGGCCCGGCGGCCCTTCCGGAAACCGTGGAGGCCAAAATGACGTCCGGGATCAAGGCTCTGATCCGGGCGAAGGCCGAGAGGTACGGGCACAACGTCGACGTCCTCGAAGCGATGATCGACAAGAACAAGGAGCTGATCCTCGATGGCAAGGTGATCAATCCCAAGGGCCAGATCCTGACCCTGACCAGTTCCGAGGCGCTCCGGACCTACGGCACGCCGCCGCGACCCCTCTTCTCCTCGGGAACCATGAGCTCGATGGATCGCCTGCTGGAGTCCCTCGGCTACGCGGACGCGCGCCGCCTCGAGATCCGACCGACCGGCGTGGAGACCCTGGCCTTCTGGCTTAACGCCATCGGGCCGTTGCTGCTCGCCGTGGGCATGATCGGAATCTACATGGAATTCAAGACGCCCGGCTTCGGACTTCCGGGCAGCATCGCCGTCGTCGCCATGCTCCTGTATTTCCTTGGCGGCTATGTCGCGGGCCTTTCCGGAATCGAATGGATGGCCGTCTTCGTTCTCGGCGTCCTCCTGATCGGTCTGGAGCTGTTCGCCTTCCCGGGAACCCTCGCGCTCGGCCTTTCCGGGGCCCTCCTGATTCTCGTCTCGTTGATCATGGCCACCGCCGATCTCTACCCGGGCATGCCGGGCCTCCCGACCCTGCCGCAGCTTTCCCTGCCCATCCGCAACCTCGCGGTGTCCGCCCTGCTCGCCGTCGTGGGCATCTGGGCCACAGGCTGGATCCTGCCCCACACGCCCGCCTATCGGAAGCTCGTCTCGACGTCCGCCAGCGGCGCGCTCGACGATGCCTCCCGGGACCGGCGCCAAGCCTCGCGGATCGGCCTGGAAGGCCGGGCCATCTCCGTCCTGCGCCCTGGAGGCAAAGCTCAGTTTGGGGAGGAGATCCTCGACGTCGTCACGACCGGCGAATTCCTGGACCGGGGAACCCCGGTACGAATCGTCGCCCACAGCGGTCACGAGGCCATCGTCGAGAGCGTGGGGTAATCGGTGCCGCTGCTCGCCGAGGAGCTTCGCCCCGCACCGACCCTGACGGACGCCCTGGATCCTTGTGATGGAGCCCGGGAACTCGACCCGCCACCCGCCCGACCCCATGCTCGGAACCACGCCATGTTCCCCGCATCCGCATCCCCCGTTACCGGTTCGCGTCGGGCGATGCTGAAGACCGTTTTGGCTGGTGCCGCGGGCGCCTGCCTGAACAACCCGGTTCGTGGAAGGGCCGAGGTCTCCGGCCTGCCGAAGGTACGGGTCACCGCGGTTCGCCGCATCTTTCACAACGGCGAACACAACGCCTTCACCGACCTCTGCCGGTTCCGGGACCACCTGTATCTCGTGTTTCGCAGCTGTCCCGACGGACACATGGTCCATCCCACCGCCTCGATCCTCGTCCTCCAAAGTGCGGACGGCGAGGTATGGCAGGAGGTGCACCGGTTCCGGGTGCCGCTCCGCGACACGCGCGATCCGCATTTCCTGGTCTTCCGGGACCGCCTCTTCATCTACACCGGCACCTGGTACAGCGGGAAATCCACCCCGCCGGTCTCCGAGTACGATCTCAACGAGCACCTCGGGTTCGCGGCCTGGAGCGACGATGGGCGGCGCTGGACAAGCCCCGTCCTGCTCGAAGGCACGTTCGGGCATTACATCTGGCGCGCCGCGGCGCACGGAGGCCGCGCCTACCTGTGCGGACGCCGGAAACCCGGCTTCGAAATCGGCGCCCGGGGCGAACCGGCGAACGTCCAGTCGCTCATGCTCGAAAGCGACGACGGCCTCCTCTGGCGGAAGCGTGCCGTGTTCCAGGAAACGGTCGGCGACGAGACCGCGTTCCTTTTCGAACCCGACGGCACCGTGATCGGCATTGGACGCCACGGCACGGGCCAGGAAGCCCAACTCCTCCGCTCGCGTCCGCCGTACACCGAGTGGGACCGCCGCCGCCTGGATCGATCCGTGGGCGGCCCGTTGCTGGCGCGCTGGGGAAACCGTTACCTGGTTGGCGGTCGCAAGACGCTGCCGGACCGCGAACCCAGAACGTCCCTGGCCTGGCTTGACGGCGAGCGCCTGGTGGAATTCGCGGAACTACCCAGCGGCGGGGACACGTCTTATCCCGGTTTCGTCGAGCTGGAGCCCGGGCGCGCCCTGGTCTCCTATTACTCGAGCCACGAACGCGACGCCGCGGGAAGGCCGATGACGGCGATCTACCTCGCCCATCTCGACCTCGAAACTGGTCCCTGAAGGGTGGCGTGGGCTGGCAACACGAGATGGACTGGGGCCATGACTACCCCGACGCCGCGTCGTGCCGTCGACCCCCTCGTTCCCCCCGCCTCCTGCTCCTCCGCCTCGCCCACCCGGCGGGACTTCCTTCGCAGGACCACGACCGCGACGCTCGCCGTGGCGTCCACCCCCACCCCGCTCCGCCTGCGCGCGGCGCCGGCCAGAACGGGTCCGAACGCCCGGATCCACGTCGGTTTGATCGGCTGCGGCGGCATGGGCCGCGCCAACCTCAACGAATGCGCGAAGCACGCCGATGTCGTGGTCACCGCCGCGTGCGACGTCTGGAAGGCGCGCCGGGACGCGGTCGTCGCGCAGTTCCCCGGGACCTGTCGGGCCTACGCGGACTTCCGGGAAATGCTGCGCGCCCCGGACCTCGACGCGGTGATCATCGCGACGCCGCCGCACTGGCACACGCTGCTCGCCGTGGAGGCGTGCGAGGCGGGGAAGGACGTGTACCTCCAGAAACCGATGACGCTGCATCTCGCGGAAAGCCTCGTCGTCCGCAACGCCCTGCGTAAACACCAACGGATCTGCCAGGTCGGAACCCAGATCCACGCCGGGTCGAACTATCGCCGGGTCGTGGAATTCATCCGCGCCGGCAACCTGGGCCGCATCGGCGCCGTGCGCACTTACAACGTCATGAATCAAGGCCCCCAGGGAATCGGGCGCGCCACCGACCTGACCCCGCCGAAGGACATCGACTGGGAACTTTGGTGCGGCCCGGCCCGCCGGCGTCCGTTCCATCCCCTGCTCGCGCTGGACGCCTACCATCACGGATCCTGGATGGATTACAGCGGTGGATGGACCCCCGGCATGGCGCCGCACATCATCGACCTTCCCATCTGGGCCCTGAATCTCGGATTCCCGCTCGTGACCAGTTCTTCCGGGGGCCGGTACGTGGTGCAGGACGACGGCGACGCGTACGACCAGCACGAGGTGCTCTGGCAGTACCCGAACCTTACGCTGACCTGGATGTCCTCCCTCACAAACAGCTTCGATTTCATGTCCCCCAAGGACGCGCCGCCATCGCGCCGGCTGGGCATCCTGTTCCACGGCACCGACGGCACGCTGCTCAGCGATTACGGCGGGTACCGGGTCGCGGCGGAGGGGGATCGGATGGCCGGCAAATCCGTGCCGCCCGAGAGCATCCCGCCGTCGCCGGGACACGAGCGCGAATGGCTGGATTGCATCCACTCCCGCCGTCAACCCAGTTGCAGCGCGGAATACCACGTTCACGTCGACGTGCCCATCGTTCTCAGCCTGTTGTCGCTCCGGCTCGGACGCTCCATCCGTTTCGATCCGGCGACCGAGAGCATCGTCGGTGATCCGGAGGCCGCCCGCCTGGCGGTGCCCGAGTACCGGGACCCGTGGAAGTTTCCCGCGCGCTATCTGGGCACCTGACTTCCGTTCGCCGGAAGACACCGAGCCGGGTCACCACCGGAAAAACCGGTACGGATCGTCCCATTCCTCGGGGGTATCCAGATAGAACCCCGTCAGCCAGCGCTTCTCGGCCCCCGGCGTCGCCTCGGGCCGGGCGAATCGTTCGAGCAGGGGCGTGGAGGACGGAACACCGAGGTTCGCCACCAACCGCGAACACAGCACCGACACGCGCCGCTCGGTACGTTTGAGATTCATCGAGGCCCGACCGTCGAACTGCCAGGGAACAACCTGGCACAAAGTCACGCCGCCCCGCTCGCCGAAGATGCCGTCGCCCAGGATCGTTGACCCATCCGCGAGCCCGGTGATCCGCGGAATGTCCCGGGGTTCCCGCAGGTGCACTTCGGCGGGTGCGACACCCGCGAATCGTGAATCGCGTCCGAAGGCGGGCAGACCCGTCGAAAGATGCTCGCCGATCTTCACCGAGGCCGGCAGCCACGGCAACGCGCCCAGATCGTCCGCGCCCAGCCCGAAGGCCAAAACCCGTCCCCCCGCCGCCACCCAGTCTCCCGCGGACGCGACGGAGCCTGCGCCGCCGGGACCGAGAATGAGTGCTTGGTCGGATTCGAGGCGTCCACCGGCATGCGGTTCGACGGCGAAGCCGAGGGCTCGCAGCCGGGCAAGTCCCGCCGGATCGCCCGCGTAGACCGCGCGTCGCGCCGGGTTGGGCCTCCAGGTCAACGCGTGGCGCAGCACATTGAGCGCGAGCGTCTCGGACGCCGGATCCGCGGCGGTTCGTCCCGTCACGTCCATCTGACAGAACAACACCATTCCCGAACCCTCGCGATACTCGAGCAGTGGGCTGTATTGGAGCGCGTAACCACCGTCGACGATGGGCAGGAAATCACCGCGGGCGGGCTTCTCGATCAGCACGGAGGCGACGTTGCCGCGATTGCCGCAACGCCAGAGCCGCGTGACGGGCAGATCGCACCATCTCACGGTCGGGCCCTGCCTCGGGCGCATCTCGTACTTCAATCGCGACGGCAACAGCGTGGCCTCGCCCCGCCAATCGCGCAGGTGCCCCGCTGCCAGACCCGCCAGCACCGGATGATCCGGGACCCTGGGAAACACCTGACGCAACCCGTATTCCGTCACCCGAAACCCAAACCGCCGTTCCAGCACCTCCGACGTCTGTTCGAAGATCACCACTCTCAACCCGGCCCGAACCCGGGCGAGATCCGGCGCCGGACCGTCCGCGGTCAAGGCCCCCTGGCCGACCACCAGTACGTCGACGTCGCTCAAGTCACTGTCCGGTCCGACGAGGCGCACCGGACGCCCGAGTCCGCGCATCCAGGCCCCCGTTCGTCCCGCGGGATCGAACAACGCGACCCGCTTCAGGTCGGGCACGGGTTCCGGACGGGACAGCACCTCGATGGCGAAGCGGTCCTCCTGGACTTCGCCGGAATCAAACCGGACCCGCAGCCGGATCTCGCGCCGTCCCGGCGGCAACGTCTCCGGCAGAGGAATGCGCAACGCCCGACGCTCCTGTCCGCCCGCCACCACGTCGAACCGGGCTTCCCCCGGTTGCGTGTCCGGCAGGTCGATGCTCCACACGGCCTCGGCCGTGACGGTCCCGCGCGAATCGTTGATCACCACGACGGATTTCTCGACGGTCTCGCCGGCGTGAAACACGTGGTCCTTGGCCGTAAACCGGTCCGGGGGACCGGCCAGGTAGGCCAGCAGCGCGCGGTTGTTCCGGTACAACGCGGCCGCGGCGGGCGTCGCGATCCAATCCTCCCGCTCGTACGCGAGATCGACCCGCTCGTAGCGGCGGTCGAGGAAGTCCGGACTGAACCCCGGGCGTTGCAGTCCATCCCAATCCACCGGCAGCTCCTTTCGCCCGCGATCCACGCCGTCGCGGAGTTTCCAAAAGTGGCCGTGTTCCCAGGGCGAGATGACGGAGACGCCCCAAGTGCGGAACGCGCGCCAATTGTCCGTGAGATACGCCGCGAAGATCGGGTAGCGCTCGTCGAGCCGGTCGGACCCCACGTGGGCCGGGTAATCCCACCGATGCCACCGGTTGCCCGCGCGGAACTGCCGCGCCTCCCACCGCAGGTTGGCCCGTTCCACCTCGCTCGCCGGAAAGGCGCGGTCCCCGAGGAACTGCGCGTTCCATTCCGCGACGCAAAACTCCCACGGCACCCGCGCGCTGCCGAACTCGCGTTCCCCCTGGTACCAGCCCCGATACATCGTCCAATCCCAGGAAAACGGCGCGCCATACTCGCACAGGAACGCCGGCTTCACCCCGCGCGTCGCCCAGTGCCCGAACCAATCGGAGAGTTCCTGGATGGGAGCGAAGTTCGGATAGAAGTTGATCGCGTGCAGGGGACCGAGGTTCCCCGACGCGTGATGGTACACGATCCGCGAGGAATCCGCGGTCCGGATGATCGCCTCGGCCCGGCGCGCGGACACGACGTTGCGTTCCGCCCACGCGTCCCGCGCCGCCTGGAGCCCGTCGATCATGTCCGGGTTCATGTCCTCGTTGTATCCCGTCGAGTTGTGACTCGTGGCATACATCACCACCGACGGATGGGATCCCGCGACGCGCGCGTAGTACTCCGCATGGCGGGCGTACCCGTTCGTCCGCCCCGCGTCGGCGCCTTTCCAGTCATAGTGACTGAAATGCGGCTGTGTCAGGGCCACCAGCATCCCCACGTCGTCCGCCGCGCGCAGGATCTCCTCGAACGCCAGATGCGAGCCCGGCAGGCAATCGTAGTTGTGCGTGTACACGAAGTTGATGCCGAAGTCCCGGAGCCGCTCCAGGCTATCCCGCGCCCCCGCATACGAAGCCCACGCCGCCCCCACTTGCGCGTTGTCCAACGGCACCGTCGACAAATGCAGCCGCGTCCCGTTCAGCATGAAGTCCCGCCCCTCGATCCAGAACTCCCGGAACCCGAACCACTGCCGCCAGAACGCATCCCGGTCCGTCCCCGCGGCGTCGGTCAAGATCAACTCCAACTCGCACCGGTGTCCCGGGCTCGCCGTGTCCCACAGCCGTTCCGGACGCCAGGAACGGACCAACACCACCGGCGCATCCGCCGTGTCCGCTGCCGCCGTCGGCGCAACAACCACCTCCTCCCGGGCTAGTTCGACCACCCGCCCCTCGGGATCCCGAACCCGCGCCCGTAACCCATACCGGTCCCCCACCGCGAGATTCGCCAGCGCCGCCCGGATCGTGATCTCCCCCCGCCGGACCGACGTCTCGACGCGAGCCTCCGCCACCCGTGGTCCCCGCGGCATCGAGGTCAGAAACACGTCGCCACAAAGCCCGCGTCGCGCCACCGAACCCTTCACCTCCCGCGCCGCCGCGCTGTCCGTATACGACCGAAGCACCCCCGCCAGAGGCATCGCCGTGACCCGGATGCCCAGTCGATGCGTTCCGCCCGGGCGCACCGCTTGGGTAAGGTCCACCTCGCCATCCGGGAACCGCGCCTCTCCAACCCGTGCTCCATCCACGTGCACCACCGCATGCGATTGCACCAGATCCAGCGTCAACGCGACCCGCCGACCCGTCCATTCCGCGGGCACCGTGAACTCGCGCTCGTACCAGGCGCTCACCACCTCGCTCATGCGGACCGTCCCCCACGCCGGATGCATGACCACCGACTGCGAGTCCTTCTGCATGTAGTCCGTGATGCCCGGCCAGGACCCGGGCACCTTGAAGAAACCCCAGTTTCGGACCGGCACCGGTTCCTCCGGTGCACCTCCTGCCGGTTGCCAGCGCCATAAGCCATTCAGACAAACCCGCTGCCGGGTCGGCGTCGTTTCGCGGTACGCGCTTCCGAGGTTCCAAGCCACCCGTACCCCCTCCGGCAACGCGACCGAATCCGGACCCCGGCTTTCGCCGCCACCGCCGTCACCCGATGCCGCCAATTCGGCGCCCCCGGCCCGCGCCGCCATCCACGCCAGCAGGGAGAGCAGCATGGGAACGAGGCACCGCCGGGACCACGAGCGACACGTGGAACGAGGAAGGATCGGAGCGGGCATACGGTCTATCCTCCACCCGTCACCCCGCGCCGTCACGCCTCCCGACGCCATGAACGATGTGTCGAGCAGAACCGCGCGAAGGGACTGCCGACTGGCTCTCCGCCAAAGCCTCTACGCGAAGGACGACCGAGTCACCCGCTTCTCCCCCAGGTCCCCCCGTCGCTAACCCGTTGGCCCGCAGTGGACGCCGCCTCGTGGTCCGGTGCGCTTGCGCTAGGTGTGCGGCGTGAAATCGACGAGTTTCGCGTTTCGATATCGTGGAAAGCCGCCCGTCACCCACCTGGGGCCCGCCATCGCGGCGTAATACGTACCCAGGAATCGGAGCACGGAGGTGCGGTCGAGGGGAATCAGACCCACCGAGGTTACGTCCGGCGCGATGGGTTCGATCCTGAAACCACTGGCTTGGGCGGACCCGGGGCTCCGATACGTCACGATCCCCGCGAAGGAGGGCTGCCGCACATAGAGGGGATCCGTGATCTCGTTCTCGATACCCGTCGCTTGGACCACATCGGGCTCCGCCCCGGCGACCGAGGGGGGTAGCCGCGAACCCGGGCACGACCGTGGCGACCGTCAGGCACCACTAAACCCAGCCGAGCACCCCCGCTTACCCTGTCCCGCCGGGTTCGGACGGCGCGCCAGGGTCGCCTCGCCCGCTGGGCCGAAAATCATGGCCCCTCTCATACGCAGGCACGTTAGCCGACGAGCCGGAGCCGGAGCAGGGTCATCCGAGCGCGAAAGCCGTGGCACCCTGCGCTGAGGGAAACCCGGATCGACGCAAAGCAACGCCGGGAAATTTAATGGAAGTCCGCTCCCAGCGAGCCTGGGCCCAAGCGGGCCGAATCCAGCGCACGGATGGTTGTGGCGGCGCCGCAACGAACGCATCGTGGATCCAGGTCCCCCGAGCCATGGACGAAAACCGATCTGGGAACCGATCCGAGGCCATTTGGATCCCGCGGGTGGCCGCCGCCAGAGCGTCTGCGCGACAGGGCAGACGCATCAAAAACCCAGAAGTTTGAGGAGATAGGAGTGGTCCCAGCC
>CAZSOV010000269.1:0-11102 GCA_964608505.1 uncultured Verrucomicrobiota bacterium | reverse complement strand
TGGCTCATGTTGGCCAGGAATTCGCTCTTGGCGATGCTGGCCAGCGCCGCCTCCATCGCCATCGCGTTGGTCCGGGCCGTGGCTTCCTCCAACTGCCGGTTCAAGGCCGCCATCTCCGCCTCGGCCAGGCGACGCCGCGTGACGTCGAAGACGATCACGTGCAGCACCATGCGATCCCCGATCAGAATCGGGCTGTAGCACGACTCGACCTCGCGCACCTGCCCGCCCGAGATCCGCTGCGGGAACGTGAAAATCGATCCCTTCTCCCGGGCGACCGCGGCCAGGGCCGCGCGCACCGCGGTATCCGGTTCCACCGCCATCTCCGGAACGGAGCGACGTCGCAACTGTTCCCGCGGGTAGCCGTAAAACGCTTCCGCGGCCCCGTTCGCGTCCAGAATCCGTCCGTCCCAGGGATCGATCAGCAGCATCGCGGCGGAGTTCTCGCTGAACTGCCGGCGGTAGGATTCCTCGCTCTGCCGAAGCTGCGCGATCCGCGCCTCCACCTCCCGTTCCAGGGCCGTCCGGCGATGCACCAACAGCCAGGTGAACGCCGTCAGCATGCCGGTCAGCAGGACTCCGAGCATCGCCGCGATCCAGCCATGCCACAGCCGATGCGCCGCCAGGTAGGCCGGGCCCGCCCGGACCTCGATCCCATAGCACTTGCCGAACAGGAACAGGGGCACCGTCACCGCCAAGGCCCGCGCGCCGCCACCACCCGGCGTTCCCGGAGCCAGGGCGCCCACCGGGTCGGTTGTGCCCGCGAGCACCTGGGGCGGACGCCCGCCGTCCAACTGCTCGAGGGTGATCTGCAATCCCCTGGTCCCGCTGGCCTGCTCCGCGAGCGCCTGCCGGAGCGCGGCTTCCCACCGCACCCCCACCGCCGCAAATCCGCGCAGCACGGCATGGGTTCCCTCCCGGGCATGCACCGCCTGACACGCCAGCACGCCGCCCTTGATCCCGGGCTCCTCCACGACCAGCCAGATCGGTTCCGTCACCGTCGACATCCCGGTCCGCGCCGCCTCCTCCATCGCCTGCCTGCGATTCGGCTCGCTCCCCAAGTCGTAGCCCAGGGCGGCCTCGTTCGTCGGTTCGGGCGCGATGAAATCCACCGGGAAATACTCCGCGCGCTCGCCCCGTTCCCGCCGTCGTCCGTCATCGTCCCGCTCGTGGATCGCGTAGGCAGGCCGTCCGGAGCGGCGGGCTTCCGCCTCGAATGCCTCGAGCCCGGCGCGCGGCACGGCGGGCGCCCAGACCCACCCCCGTGCGTACTCGTTCTGGCCCAGTGGCTGGGAGTACGCGCGCAAGGCCTCGGGTTCCACCCGGTCGCTTCCGGCCAGAAACCGAGCGAACGAATCGAGTTGACCACGCAGATCACGCAGCGACTCCCCCACCGCGTATCCCTCGGCCCGCGCGAGAATGGCAAACGACTCCCGGCGCGCGTCGCGTTCCAATTCGTCCGCCCAGGCAGCCACGGACCAGGTGAACACGATCCCGGCCACCCCGCACGCGACCGCCTCGACATGCCGCCACGCCCACTGCCGGTCCCGCGTCCGCCCCTCGCGCCATGCCAACACCGCCTGCGTCGCCAGCGCCACCCACAGGAGCGCCATCGTGAACAGCAACGGCGGCACCCGCGCCCGCTGCACCGCCGCCGCCCAGACCCCGGCCTCGAGATCCACCCCGATGGTCATCACCCGCTCCCCGGTCCGCGGAACCACGACCGGACTCCAACCACTCACGAACGTGCCGTACTCGTCACGATACGGCCCGTGGACCCGGGCTTCCCCCAGGCGAATCGCCTCGCGCAGCTCGGACGGCGGCTTCCGGTACACCGTCCCCGGGGGAGAGGCCAGCGCATCCCCCGGACCGTGGCTCTCGGGACCGAAGACCAGTGCCCCGTCCCGTTCCGCAAAGGAATAGATGCCGCGCAGGCCGGCGACCGTCGCGAAGGCCCGCATTTGCGCGCTCAGCCGTTCGAACTCGGGACGTCCCCGGTCCGCCGCCGAAAAACTCAACCCCCGGGCCTGCGGCACGTGGATCGTCCGCACCACGGACGTTGCCTGAGCCAGCAACTCCTCCCGCAACCGTCCGTCCGCCCGACCCCCGGCCCAGCGGGCTCCGGCCCAACCCCCGACGAGGATGCCCCCCACCGCAATCGGGATGGCCCAGCGCCGGAACCACCGGGTGACGGCCGTCGCGGACTCCATTTCGCGCCTCGACAGCCAGGCTCCCACGGCGACACCGACGGCGCCGACGCCACAGGCCACCTCCGGGGAGATCCCGAATCCACCCGCACCGTCCGCATCGTCTCCCGACAGCAGACTCCGCCAGGCAAAGCCGCACCCGTAGACCACCAGCGCCGGCCCCGAAAGTCTGAGATACCCCGAACGCTCCACCCAGCTGCCCCGGGAGGCCCTCCACAAGGCCCATCCCGCGGAAAGCGTGGCCGGCAGCGCGGCCGCCAGTCCGATTCCGGATGCCCATCCTCCAGAGCCGCCGGCCAGGCCGCCCACCATGGCCGCGGCAACCATGCCCGGACCGAGCCACGGACCCCAGGGTCCACGGATTCGCAGTTCGCGGCGGGCGAATTCCCAAAGCAGGGCAAAGGCCACCAGGGAGATGACCGCGCTGATGCCCCGAACCTCAGGCCCGCCGCCCAAGGCCACGGACAGGACTTCCAACCAAGCCTGGCATCCCTGGCAGATTCCGAACGCCATGAGCCAGCACCAGGACCCCAGCGATTGCCCGCGCGAGCGGGAGCAGCCCACGACCGAGGCCAGCCCGAAGAAGGCCAACCCGGTCACCAGAAGCAGGAAATCGACGCTCATTCCCTCGGGCGGTGCACGCGCCTCGAACTCCCTCGCCGGCGGACCACCCTTGTCCGCCCACCCCACGAGCCGCTCGATGAAAACGCCTACCTGCCAAATCACCTATCGGCAGTTCCGACCGCTTCCTAAGCCACCACGAGGCCCCCCGTCGCGCCCCGCGCCCGCGGGCATCCGGTCCAGGTCGGCCAAACCGGCCTCTCCGGAACCCCGGTTCAGCGCCCCAACGCCTGGGTTCCCACCACGCCCGCCGCTTTCCCGTCCGGAACCGAAACGGCGTTCGTCCGCGAGTCGCCCGTCCGTTCACGGGCCCCGGGCGGCTCGGTGTTGGTCCGATTCGTTCCGAGGACCACCGGCGGTTTCGAAGGTTCGCCGGGCAGTTCGGGGCGGATGCACCACAGCGCCCGCCACGTGCGGAGGTACAGATCCCCGTACGCGATCACGGGCGACGCGTTGCAGGGCTCCCGGATGCTGTTGAACGCCACCAAGCGATAGGCGGGCTTCGCTTCCACGATGGCCACGTCGCCCCCTTGATTCACGTAGTACAGCCGGTCGCCGACCCGCAACGGCGACGCGAAGATCGCCGAGTTCGCCGCCCCCGCTGGCATCCGCTGCTCCCACACCACGTCGCCGGTCTCCAGTTCCAGGCAATCCATGATCCCGTTCGCGCGTGCGCCGTAGATGTACTGGCCGACGACGATGCTCGTTGCGATGCGTCCGCGGGGCGGATACTCCCGCCACACCCGGTGCGAATCGGTCACGTCCCCCTGGCCGCCCAATCGTACCGCGATTTCGCCTCCGCGGAAATCACCCGACACGAACGCCATGCCTGCCCCCGCGTAGGGCGACGCCTTGGCTTGGGGCCCCAATCCCCGGCAGCGCCAGTACTCGGCCCCGGTTTTCGGATCCAGACCCGCGAAGTAATCCCGCAACGCCACCAGCAACTGCGGGCGGCCTTCGTGCTCGATCCAATGCGGCGTGCTCCAAGTCCCGTAGGTGTCGTCCGCCGCCGGCGTCGGGGATTTGATTCGCCAGAGCTCCCGTCCGCTCCGTTTGTCCAAGGCCACCACGAACTCCACCGCGCCCGGACCGAAGTTGAGGAACAGCGTGTTGCTGACGATCAGCGGCGATGACCCGTAGCCGAATTGATGCTTCTGCATCCCCAGATCCCGTTCCCAGACCGGCTTGCCCGCGACATCGAAGCAATACACGCCCGAGGTGCCGAACCAGACGTAGACCCGTTCGCCGTCCGTGGCGGGAGAGGAGGAACAATACGGGTTCATGGCCTGCGTGGGCTCCCGCCCCCGCGAGGTCGCGAAGATCGACCACCTCAGCTTCCCCGTCCGGCGATCCACCGAGTTGAGGGATCGCCGCTGCTCCAGGGTCTGGGTCACGAAGATCTGCTCCCCCCAGACCGCAGGCGTCGAGTTCCCTCCCTCCGCGCCCAACGGCAACCGCCACCGCACGTTCGCCGCGGCACTCCAGATGGTCGGGCCGTTCGTCTCGACCGATACCCCGTCGTTGTTCGGCCCCCGCCACATCGGCCAGTCCGCGCCCCGGGCCGCCCCGCCCCGGACCAGCAGCAGGACGCAAACCCAAGCCCAAGCCCAGGCCAGGTTCGCCCTGGGCTCGCGCGCTTCTCCCCCTGCTGCTGTTGGCCGTCGGACGGGCTCCATGCTGACCCGCCCAATCTACGCTTCCAACCCGATGTTCGCGAAGAACATTTGCCCGCGCCCCGGGGAACCGGGGAACCCCGCGGCTCCACGCCGGCCTGCCACCAACCGCCCCATGGAGGCGAAGTCCGCGACGCGTCGACCACCCCCGCGAGCCGCGGAACCCTTCACGCTCCCCAAGCCTCCCCCCTTGGGGCAGGGTTCCTCCCATGTGCGCTGCCCGTCAGGTCGCCCGTCGATCCATCCCTGCCGCCCTTGCCATCGCCGGTTCCGACAGCGGCGGGGGGGCCGGCCTCCAGGCCGATCTCAAGACGTTCGCCTCGCTCGGGGTTCACGGCACCACCGCGGTCACGTGCGTCACCGCCCAAAACCCCGGCGGCGTCACCGGCATCCAATCCATCACCCCGGGCCTGGTGCTCGCCCAGATCGAGGCGGTCCGGTCGGCGTTCCATCCCCGAGCCGTGAAGACGGGCATGCTCTACTCCGCGGCCCTCATTCGCGCCGTGGCCGGGGCGTTCGGAAAGCCGTCCGATCCCCCGTTGATCGTCGATCCGGTCATGATCGCCACGAGCGGCGCCGCTCTGCTCCGTCCGTCCGCCGTCCGCGCCCTGGTCGAGGACCTGCTGCCGCTCTGCACGCTCGTGACCCCGAACCTCGATGAAGCCCGCCGCCTCGTCGGGAAGGACCTCCGAGACGTCGAAGACCTGCGCCTCGCGGCCCGGGAGTTGCGGTCCCGGCATGGCTGTGCGGTGCTGGCGAAGGGCGGCCACCTTCCGGGGGACGACGCCGTGGACGTCTTCTGGGACGGACGCACCGAGCTCCTGCTGGCGGCGCCCCGAATCCGCGGGCGATCCAGTCACGGCACGGGTTGCACCTACTCGTCGGCGATCGCCGGATACCTCGCGCTCGGCTGCCCGCTGGCCCTGGCCGTCCAGCTCGCCAAACAGTACATCACGTCCGCGCTCGCCGGGTCACGCCGGGTCGGGCGTCACTCCGTGCTGGAGCACTTCTGGACACCATAAGACATGCGCGACCCCGTCGCCCCGGGCCGT
Organism: uncultured Verrucomicrobiota bacterium; assembly: GCA_964608505.1. Classification (GTDB taxonomy): domain Bacteria; phylum Verrucomicrobiota; class Verrucomicrobiia; order Limisphaerales; family CAIMTB01; genus CAIMTB01. The sequence continues at coordinate 5,552 of CAZSOV010000269.1, read as the reverse complement.
TGCGGACCCCGTGAGGCGGCCGGGGGTTGAGTGCCGGCAATCCGTCATCTTGACACTCGATTTCCGCCCCTCATAGTCGCCCTCGGTGCTGGTCGGAACCCGGCGCCCGTATCGTCATCGACTCGACTCATCCGATCCGAACTGCACCCAACAACATTGTTATGCGAATCCACACGAAAGCATTGCCGCTATTGGCGGCGATTTCCGTGGCGCTGGTGATCACCGGCTGCTGCACCCAACAAAAGAAGCCGGCCGCGAAGCCCGTGGCCGCCACGCCCGCTCCCGCCCCAGTTGCGACCCCCGCCCCCTCTTCCGGCCTCTACGGCCCGTCCCACACGACGTTCGAGCAGGGCGGAGCCAAGTACGTCCGCGGCTCCATGGCCTTCCCGACCGGTCTGCGTGACAGCAGCGGCCTCCTCCTCGAGAAGGTCGTCCCCGCCGAAGTGCTCGTCGGCCAGCCGTTCAGCTACGAGTACAAGGTCATCAACCTGACCGGTTACCAGTTGAGCGACGTCTCGGTCACGGATCGCGTGGCCGGCGCGTTTCAGACCACCGATGCCTCGCCCAAGGCCGACTCCGTCGCCGGCGGCATCGCCACCTGGAAGGTCGGCACCCTCGGCCCCCGCGAAACGAAGACCATCAAGGTCAACGGCAGCGCCTCCGCCGAAGGCACCGTCACCACCTGCGGCTGGGCCTCCTACAGCCCGATCCTCTGCGAGCCCATCAAGGTCGTGAAGCCCGCGCTCGAACTCGTCAAGACGATGCCCGCGCAGGTCACCCAGTGCGACCCGATCCCGGTCAAGCTCGTCGTCAAGAACTCCGGCAGCAGCCGCCTGACCAACGTCAAGGTCAGCGACACCCTGCCCGCGGGTCTGACCACCGACGCCGGCCAGAGCAGCGCCAGCTTCGATGCCGGCACCCTCGATCCCGGCCAGTCGAAGGAATTCACCTTCAACGCCAAGGCGACCCGCACCGGCTCGTTTGACAACCCGGCCGTGGCCACCAGCGCCCAGAACGTCAGCGCCAATGCCAAGGCATCCGTCCGCGTGACCAAGCCCGTCCTCGCCATCGCCTGCATCACCCCGCCCCTCAAGGATCTGACCGCCGGCGGGTTCGCGACCAAGTTCACCGAGTTCATCGGCCGTCCCTTCGAGGTCTGCTTCGAGGTCAAGAACAGCGGTGACGCCGCCGCCCCGAACACGGTCGTCAGCCTCCCGCTGCCCGCCGGTCTTACCTTCCGCTCGGCCACCGAAGGCGGCGTGAACAATGGCGGCACGGTCACCTGGAATGTCGGCTCCCTCGCCCCCGGCGCCTCCAAGAAGGTGTGCGTCACCCTCTCCGGCGCGAACGGCGGCAAGTATGACTTCAGCGCCACCTGCACCGGCGCCTGCGCCGAGCGCGTCAGCACCGCGTGCGACGTCTTCATCCAGGGCGTCAACGCGATCCTCGTCGAAGTCGTCGACGATCCCGACCCGATCCAGGTCGGCGAGACCACGACCTACACCATCAAGGTCACCAACCAGGGCGGCGGCCTCGACCTCCTCGACGTCGGCATCAAGGCGATGTTCCCGGATGAAGTCGACCCGAGCGCGCCCTCCGGCGGCGGCACCGTCTCCGGCAAGAGCGTGGTCTGGCCCGTGACGGCCAAGCTGCCGCTCAAGCAGACCATCACCCTCACGGTCAAGGGCACCGGCAAGAAGCTCGGCGACGCCCGCCTGAAGGTCGAAGTCATCACCCAGGCTCGTCAGACCCCGATCACCGAGCTCGAGTCCACCACGGTGTACTAAGCCCGGCTGATTCCTGACGCATCGGCTGATTCCACGGCGGGCTGGTCGCAAGACCAGCCCGCCTTTTCGTTTCCCGGCATCCTTCCGCCCGGCGTCCACGTCCGCAGGGCCACCCCACCGCGCAGTCCGCGCCGCTTCGCCGTTCCTCGCGATCCGGGTGCGGACCCGCCCCGCCCGCGTTCCGCGCGCTTGCGCCCATCCGGGCGGAACCCCTCGCTACGGATCGTTGCGGCGCCGCCGCATCCGAACCGTCGCCCCCCTCGCCCTCCTCACGGCGCCGAGGCCTCGATCCGATCTCCCTTCCGGAGGTAGTTCCAGAGCGCGTGAATCGTCTTGGGTCCGTCCCCCCCGTAGAAATCCGCCAGCGCGCTGTTGCCTTCCTCGTCGAAGTACAGCGGCATCTTCGTCGTTGGCTCGATGGCTTGGGGATTCCGGACCCACCGCGCAAAAAACTCCGGAAGCAATCGCTCCCCGGTCAGCGCGAAATTCACCCCCGGCGCCTCGAAGACGCCCGCCGCCCCAAAGGCCCCCACGGCGTGGCACGTCACGCACGAAAAACCTCCCGAAGCCGAAACCATCTTCCGCCCATCCGCCGCGGCGACGTCGTCCACCGGCGGCTCGGGAGGTGACACCGGCGGCAGCCCGTGCCGCGCCGCCATTCCCTCCCCCAAACCCTCCGCATACGCCCGAAACGCCGGCATGCGCGCCTGCAGCCAGGGCCGCGATTTCCGCGCCACCTCCCCGCGCAACAAACGAACGGTCCATTCCGGACGCAGTTTTTCGCCGGCGAACGCGAGGCCAGGTACCAACTCCTTCCCGCCGTGACATCCGCTGCACCTCAACCGCTCCATCCACCGCTCCGCCCGTTCCCCCGGACCCCACCGGAGCACCGCGCCCGGATCCCGCCGGCCCAACGCGCGCAGGTCCGCCCGCAGGTCCGGATCAAACCCGTAGTCGGCCGCCCGCGTCCCGCGGGTGCCTTCCGTGTCGCCCAGGCAACCCCGATCCCATCCTCCGCCGGCCACGACGGACCATGCCGGAGCCTCCAAACGGTTCTTCCCGGGGCCAGCGTGGCAGTTCAAACACCCCCGCTCCTCCACCAACCGGCGTCCCCGCTCCACCCCGTCGGGATCATCCGGAACCAGGTCCTTCGCGGCGTCGGGCGGCGGACTCATCTCGCCCAGCCAGGCCGCCAGATGCGCGGCCTCCCCCGCGCTCAGACGATAGTCCGGCATCGGTGTCCAGGCATAATGTCGCCCCGGCTCGAGCAGGAACTTCGACAATTCCCCCGCCACGAACTTCTCCCGCACTCCCGCCAGCGAAACCCGATCCGCGTCACCCCCCTGACCCGGCTCCTGGTGACACGCCCCGCACAACAGGGATTCGAACAAGGCCTTGCCCACGGCCGCGTTGCCCACGGCCTGGTCCGCGTTGCCGCCTTCCACCGCCTTTTCCTTCAGCGAGCCCAGCCACGCCGCCATCGCCCGCGCTTCCTCCCGTGACCGCGGTCCCGACGCCAATCCCGGCATCGTCGCGTCGGTTCGCACGGCCTTCGGCTGCTCGATCCAGCGCGCCATCCAACCGAAGTTCCGCCGGCTGCCGATGCCCTCGAACGAGGGAGCGTCCGCGTTCAATTCCGGCACCGGCCCCGGACCGGGCGATGGCGCGTGACACCGTCCGCAACGCAGTTCCAGGAACGCCGCCCGCCCGCGCCGCGCCGCCGCGAACTCGGCCCCCGTCCCGGGCCCGTCGGTCGGCGGCTTCAGCAGCGCGTCCGGAACCGGACCCGGTGGGATGGCCCTCCCCTTCCATTCCCATCGCAGACCGGCGTCCCCGTTCGTCCCGCCCTCCAGCACGACCCGGAGCGGATTCAACCCCTTCCGCAGCCGGACCGGTCCCGACCAATCGCCCGCCGTCCCATCCCGCAAACCGCCGCCTTCCACCACGGTCGCTCCGTTCAGCTCCAGCCACCATCGTCCGCTTCCCGTCGCGCGAAACTGGTGGTCCCCCCGCAACTCGCTCTCGAGGAAGCCCGTCCATTCCGCCCGAAATCCTCCCGCGGGAATCCATGGACTCGCGCTCGCTCCGGACGGCACGCGCAGAAAGACATTGGACACGGTCAACTGATCCCGCTTTCCCCCGGCCTCGAGGCTCAGGGCCAGTTCGCCGTGCACCGAACCTCCGACGGCCGTCAGCGCACCCCACGCCAGCCATCGCGGACCGCGTCCGCGTCCCCCGCGCGCGCTCGGGCCGCCTCGCCTCCCCGCTTGCCGCCGATTTCCAGCCTTGTTCATTCGACGCCTTCCTCCACCAGGGGCTTCCCGGGTCGTGCCCCGCGGCCCTGCCGAATCTCGGGCACCAGCACCAGGCAGGCCGCGAAGATCATCCCCGCCGAAATCCAACCCAGCGTGGTCAACGACATGACCCCCGCCAACTGGAATGCCGCGACCGGGGCGATCACCCCGCGCACGCCGGTGAAGAACGTGTGCACCGACATGTAGTCCGCCACCCGCCCCGGAGGGGCGAACTTCGTCACCCACAGGCTCCACGCCACGTCCCCCCCGGCGTTCGAAATCCCGTAGATGATTCCCCCCATCACCAGCCCGGAGGTGCTGTCCGAAACGAAGAACGACAGAATCCCGAACATGAATCCCAGGTTCAGGATGATGCGCAGCCCGAAGAAGTTCATGCGGTCGAACAGCCAGCCCCAGAGCGGACTCACCACGAGTCGCGCCATGTTCGGAATCACGCTCGTGTATAGCGCGATCCGATCCGCGCTCAGTTCCAGCCCGTACCGCTCGTGCGCCAGGTATTCCACCCGCAACGGCAGCATCATCAGGTTCGCCGTGCCCATCAACATCCACGCCATCAGCGTCCGGCGAAACACGCCGTCCTCCCGCACGAACCGCAACGCCCGAAAGGGATGCTCCCCTCCGCTGTCCGTCAGCGGCGACGTCGGACACGCCCGCATCAGGCGCCCCGCAACCCAGGCCGCCACCGCGAAGGCCACCAGCAACCAGGGATAAAACGACATGCGACCTGCCAGAAACCAACCCGCCCCCTTCGCGAACAGTGCCGCCGTCAGAATCCGAATCACCACCGTCCGGGAGAACAGCGCACCGCGCTGTTCGGCCGGGTAATTCTCCTGGTACATCTGGGTCAGCAGCGGGATCGCCGAGGCCAGCGTCGCCATGCCCACCACCGATCCGATCACGAACACCGGCAGGCCCGGCACCACCGCCGCCGCCAGAAAGGCAACTCCTCCCCAGCCCAACAGGCGGCTCGCCGCCCCGCCCGGACTCCACGCCTTCCGACTCACCCACGTCACCACCAGCGGCGACACCAGCAACCCCACGCTCGTGCCGGACGCAATCAACGCCTTCGCCATCGCCCCCGCCTCGAACCAGCGGACCGCGATGAGCAACAGGAACGTCGAGCCCGCCGTCTCCAGCACCCCATGCGTCACCGCCCGCCACCGTTCGAGCCGGTACGTCAGGGCGGTCCGTTCCGAGGCGGTCACCGCCCCCACCCTAGCCCCGCCCCTCCACCCATCGCAATGGCCCGCCGCTCCGATCGCGGGGTCATTACCGAAGTCCGGGGCCGAACGACCCTTCGGGGCCGGCGACGGCCGAGTCGTCGGCCCCACCGACTTCGCGCATGGCCCTCGGTCCGGACGCAGGGCCGTTGACAAAGTCGATTGGGGCCCGCGGCCGGCTCCCCGCCATAGCGTCCGCGCGACGGCGGGCCGGGTCGCGGGGCGATCGA
>CAZSOV010000268.1:0-11196 GCA_964608505.1 uncultured Verrucomicrobiota bacterium | reverse complement strand
GGCCCGCAGGAAATAGTGGCGCACGAGGCCGTTGAAGTTGTAGGGGGCGGACGTGCCGGCGTAGATCTGGTAATCGACGACCTCCGGTTCGTCGCGGATGGCGGCGGCCATTTCGCGGGCGGCCTGGGCGGTGCGTTCGAGCGAACTGCCCTCGGGCATGTTCAGGATGACCTGGAACTCGGACTTGTTGTCGAAGGGCAGCATTTTGACCTTCACCCAGCCGAGGGCGACGGTCCCCATCGCGCCGAGCAGCAGGGCGCCGTTCACGGCGAGGAAGGTCCAGCGCCAGAAGGGACGCCGGATCATGGGCACCATCACCCGGCAGTAGAGGCGGGTGAAGAAATCGCCCTGATAGGAGCTGGTATCGATGTCGCCGGGGGCGGTGGGGGCCGGGGGGACGAGGGACGACGCGTGGGCTTCCCCGTGCTTGCGCAGGCGTTCCTCGCCTCCCAGCCAGCGGAGCATGCGGACCGAGGCCCACGGGGTAACGACGAAGGCGATGAGCAGGGACCAGAACATCGCCGCGCCCGCCCCGATGGGGATGGGTCGCATGTAGGGCCCCATGAGCCCGCCGACAAAGCCCATCGGGACGACGGCGAAGATGACGGCAAACGTGGCGAGGATGGTCGGGTTGCCGACCTCGCCCACGGCCTCGACGGCGATGCCGGGCCAGGCCCGACCCCGGTTTTCCGGCAGGTGAAAATGGCGGACGATGTTCTCGACCACGACGATGGCGTCGTCGACGAGGATGCCGATGCTGAAGATCAGGGCGAAGAGGGTGATCCGGTTGAGGGTGAAGCCCAGGAGGAGGAAGACGAGGAGGGTGAGGGCGAGCGTGGCGGGGATGGCGACGGCGACGATGCCGGCCTCGCGCCAGCCGAGGGCGAGCCAGATCAGGATCGACACGCTGAACACGGCGATCCCCATGTGGAGGAGCAGTTCGTTGGATTTCTCGGCGGCGGTCTCTCCGTAGTGGCGGGTGATGGAGACCGAGGCGTCGGACGGAATGACCGTGCCCTTCAGCGCCTCCACCTTGCGCAGGACCTCATGGGCCACGGCGATGGCGTTGGCTCCGGGTCGTTTCGCGACGGTGAGCGTGACGGCGGGCTCCTCGGATGGGATGGCCGCACCCTGCCCTACTCCACCCGCCCCCGGGCCATGGAAAACGTAGTTCGCGGGTTCCTCGGCGCCGTCCAGGATTTCCGCGACGTCGCGCAGGTAGACCGGACGTCCCTCGTGGACGCCGACGACGACCGCGCCGACCTCTTCCGCGGTTTGGAGAAAGGCCCCGGTTTCGACGAGGATCTCGCGGTTGCCGGAAGTGAGGTTTCCGGCGCGGTACTGGCGGTTGGCCTGCTGCAACATCGGGACCAGCCCGGCGAGGCTGAGATCCCGGGCGGCGAGCCGGTGGGGATCGAGCAGGACGCGCAACTGGCGCCGGGCACCTCCGATGAGGCGGGTTTCGGCGACCTGATCGACCTGCTTGACCGCGTCGTCGACCTGGGCGGCCAGCCGGCGCAGGGCAAGATGATCGTACCGCGCGCTGTGGAAGGTGAGGGCGAGAATCGGAACGTCGTCGATGGACTTGGGCTTGATCAGGGGCGTCGTGACGCCATGGGGAATGCGGTCGAAGTTGGAGGCCAGTTTCTGGTTCAGCTTCACCAGGCTGCGTTCGACGTCCTCGCCGACCTTGAACCGGACGATGACCAGGGACTCGCCCTCCCGCGACGTCGAGTAGATGTACTCCACCCCGGGCACCTCCCAGAGCAGCTTCTCCATGGGGCGCGTGGCGCGTTCCTCCACCTCGCGGGCGCTGAAGCCCGGCATCGCGACGAGCACGTCCACCATCGGCACCCGGATCTGGGGTTCCTCCTCCCGCGGGAGGAGCACCACGGCCATCACGCCCAGCAGGACCGAGGTGACCACGATCAGCGGCGTCAGCTTCGAGTGGACGAAGGCGCGGGCCAGTTGCCCGGCGACCCCGAGCGGTCCCCGCGTCTCCAGGGTTTCGGGAGATTTCACGGCGTGGGCGCGGCGGGTTGGGGTTGGGGTCGCGCGGCGGGTGGCGCCGGATCGGGACGCACCGTCACGGGTTGGCCGTCGACCAATCCGGAGCCTCCCCGCGTGGCGATGCGTTCCCCGGCCTCCAGACCGGCGAGGACCTCGACGAGGTCGCCCCACTGTTTTCCGGTTCGCAGCAAACGGAGTCGGGCCCGGCCGTCGCCGTCGATGACGTGGGCGAACTCCAATTGGCCGCGCGTCAGCACCGCCTCGCTCGGAATCGCAAGGAGCGTGCTTTCCCCCGCGGGAACCGACACGCGTCCGAACCAGCCGGCACGCACGTTCGTGGCCGCCGATGGGGGGAGGTCGAGTTTCACCCGGAAGGTCCGGCTCACCGGATCCGACGTCGGCTCGATTTCGCCGACGCGGCCTTCGAGGGGTTGCGCCATGCTGGCGAGGCGGACGGGCAGCAGGTCACCCACCCTGGCGCGACCGGCCAGGGACTCCGGGAAATCCGCCTCGAACCGCAGGGACGCGGGGTCCTCGATCTCGAGCAGGGGCCGTCCCGGCACGGCGAGATCACCGGTCTCGGCCAGTTTCCGGGTCACCACGCCGTCCCAGGGGGCTACGATGACGGCGTCGCCGAGCATCGTTTGCGCCTCGGTGAGGGCGGCCCGGGCGACGCGTTGGCGTGCCTCCACCGCGTCGTATTCGGCACGGGTGACGGCTTCCTGGCCGAGCAGGGTCGCGAAGCGGGCCAGTTCCCGTTCCGCCTGTTGCAGCACGGCCTGAGCCTGCTCCACCCGGGCCCGGATTTCCCGGGCGTCCAGGCGGACGAGCAGTTCACCCTTCCGGACGGCGAGTCCGGGCGTGGCGGGGAGTTCCTCGACCCGGCCGCTGACTTTCGCCTCCACGACCACGCGCACGCGCGCGCGCACGGTTCCGACCACTTCCTCGACGGCCCGATGGACGGCGGGGCGGGCCTCGGCCACTTGAATTTCGACCGGAGCGGGCGTGGGTGCGGTTGCGCGGGTCGGAGCGGACTCGTGGCAACCGGTGGCGAGGAGTCCGAGGGCGACGGCTAGCGTTCCGCCGAGCGTCCAGGGTCCGGGACCCCGGGGAGGTCGGTCCAAGCGGGTAGCGTCCCGTGGCTCGTCGTGGGGTTGGACGGGGCGGGACACATGAGCAGGGCGGGGAGCGAACAGGAATCGCAGGAACGTCGCGCGGGTCGTTGGGCGAGAACCACGCCGGCGAAACCGGCGAGGAGCAGGATGGCCCAACGGGTTGGGGCGGGGCTGGGGCGTGGTGCGGGCGTTGGCATCGGGTGGACCGGGTGGGAGGAGGTCGGGAGCGGGCGTCGGGCTCAAGAGCAGCATGTTTTGTCCTCCTTGCCCACGCCCAGTTTGCGCAGGATGTTGGCGGCGGGGCAGAAGCCGGTGAAGGCGGACTGGATGAGGTTGGCGCCGACGAAGACGGCGAGCCAGAGCCAGCGGGGATCGACCCAGTGATGGAGGGCGAGGCTCAGGAGCACCATGGAGCCGGCGAGGACGCGGATGGCATTTTCAAGTTTCATGGCAAGCAGAGAACGCGGTTGCAAACGGTCACCGGGCCCGGCACGGTTTGCCCGCGGCGCCTGTATGCGTATATGGTAATATAGTTTTCGTCAAGCACCGAGCGGCCCCCGACCATCCATGAAACGCCAGCAGCTTTCCGATCAGGCCATCGAACTCATCGCCGCCCGCTTCCGCGTCCTCGGCGAGCCCATGCGCCTCCGACTGCTCATCGCCCTCGAATCCGGCGAACGCAACGTGTCGGATCTGGTGGAGGCCACGCAGGCCACCCAGGCCAACGTGTCCAGGCACCTTCAGACTCTCGCCGAAGCCGGCATCATCGGGCGCCGCAAGGAAGGTCTGAACGTGTACTACTTCATCTCCGATCCCTCGATCTTCGAACTCTGCGAGGGGGTTTGCGGCAGTCTGCAACGACGTTTCGGCGCCCAGGCTCGCGCGTTCGGGTTGAGCGCCTGAATCCCGCCCGGTCCGCCCCGTCGCCGGCCTTCAGCGTGCCTGGAGGTACCGGATCACGTCCGCCAGTTCCGCCGGGGTGAAGGTTTGCTCGAAGGCTTCGGGCATGGGCGAGCGTTCGAGCCGGCGCACCAGCTTGATGGCAGAGCGAAGGAGGGTCTTCCGGGTGCCGTCGGGAAGCTGGAGGATGATGCCGTTGGCACCCTGCGCGGCGACGATTCCGGAAACCGGTTCGCCGTCGAGCAACTCGATCACGCGGGTCTTGTAGCGGTCCTCCACGGCACGATTCGGATCGAGGACGGCGGCGACCAGACGTTCGAGGCCCACGTCCGCGAGCGAACCCAGGTCCGGTCCGGCGGCGGATTCGGCGCCGGCGCCCCGGACGGCATGACAGGTGGCGCACACGGCCCGGTACCGGCGCTCCCCCCGGGCGGGATCCGCCGTGGCCATGGCCTGGCGGACTTGTGGGATCCATGCCTGGACCACCCGGGCACGGGCTTGTGCCTCCTGGATATCGGGACGGGAGGCCCAATCGATTTTCTCGGTCTGGGCGAGGCGGGAGGAGCGGTCGACGGTCCCGATGCGGAGCGTGAGGACCGCGTTGGCCGTGTTGCGGAACTCGAGTCGCGAGGCGGCGTTGGTTCCTTCCGCGGTGATGGTCTCGAGGAAGGTGTTCGCGTGGGGAACGAGCGAGGACAGGATGGCCGAGCGCAAATCCGGCTGCATGGGGGACTCGGTGGCCATCAGCGCGAGCAGGCGCCCTGCCTCGGGGGTCCGCCATTCTCCGAGCAGCAGCGCCACCTGGCGGCGAACCCTGAGGTCGGGATCCACGGCCAGTTCCGACAGCTGCCCCTGCCAATCCCGGACGCGCCGGCGGGAATCCGGCAACACGCGCTCCGCGATTCGGAGCGCCCCCTCCCGCACCCGCGGGTGCGGGTCGCGCAGCGCCGCGGCCAGTTGGTCGTCGTCGAGCAGGCGAAGCTGTTCCAGGGTTTCCAGGGCCTGCAACCGGACGCGCGGGTCCGGGGACTGCCGGACCATGGACTCGACGTGACTGCCGGCGCGGGTGGATCGGTTCTCGAGCAGCAGTCTCTGCGCGGTGTCCCGCTGCCAGCCATTGGGGGATTCCAGCCCGCGGGCGACCTCGGCATACGTCATCCGGGCGAGATTCGGAATCGGTCGCAACGGCGTATCACGCGGGCGGACGCGGTAGATCCGGCCGCGGTCGGCGCCGGCTCGGTCCGCCTCCGTCAAGCGACGGGCCAGGGCGGGCGGCAGACGCCGCACCTCCGCGGTGGGCAGGCGATAGGGATCGGCGATGTACAGGCCTCCATCCGGACCCACCTTCAGCTGGCTTGGATGGAACCAGGGGTCACGGGAGGCGAGGAACTCGCTCTCCGTCGAGTTGGGGAGGCGATGTCCGACGTGGGACGATCCGTCGGGCGAAAGGACCTCGCAGTGGACGACGCCGTGGGCCGCGTCGGGGACGAAGAGCGCCCGGGCGAATTCGGGACCGAAGAGATCGTCACGGTAGGGCGTGGGCCCTCCGGCGGGAGAAGGTTGGTCGGAGGCGTTGGTCCCCTGGAACCGGGGCGGGCTTTGCGCCAGCGAGAAAACGCCCGGCCCGGCCGGGGAAGGGCTGGCGATCCGGCGGCGGGTGTCGACGTTGATGACGGGATTGCGGTCGGAGTAATGATCGAGCCAGCGGTAGTGCCAGGCCCAGGTTTGCGCGTCGTTGCCGAACCAGTCGCCCCAATCATCGCGAACCCGGCCGAAGCTGGAGACGCCCTCCACCCCTTCGAAGTCCCCCCGGTCGGGACGGAACCGGAAGTCGCGACCGTCGAGAGGCACCTCGGCACCGGCCTTGGCCGACCGCACGCGCCCCGAGGCACCGTGGGCGCCTCCATAGACCCAACCGTCCAGGCCGTAGGCCAGGCCACCGGACGGCCCCTGCCCCATGGCGTCTCCGAAACCGGTGAACAGCACGCGGCGTTCGTCCGCCCGGCCATCGCCGTTGGCATCCTCGGCATAGAACAGGTCCGGCGCCGACAGGACGAGCAACCCCGCCCGCCACGGCAGGATCGCGGGGGAGGCGTCCAGTCCGTCGAGGAAGACCGTGGACTTGTCGTATCGCCCGTCGGCATCGAGGTCCTCGAGCAGGCGGATTTCGGACCCGCGCGTCGAACCAGAAGGATCCCGGGCGCCCTCCGGTGCGGCGCCGCGCTCGACCACCCACAGCCGCCCTCCCGCGTCCCAGTCGAGGGCAACCGGGTCGTGGACGACGGGTTCGGCGGCCACGAGGTCCACCGCGAAGCCCGGCTGAACCTCGAAGGCCGCGAGGGCCTCCTCCGGCGACCGGGGAGGCGGGACGTGGCCTTCGAGCCATTGGGCGAAGCTGCGGCGGTCGACATGATCGGGGAGGTGGGCCGTATCCTCGTTTTGCCACCAGGCGTGGCGGGAATGGATCCAGAAGCCATTGTTGCCACCCTGCCCTGCGGCGCCGGCGCGCGTGATCGGCGGAATCGTCAGCCCCGCGTCGGTGCCGTGGCGTCCGGCCAGGACCTCGACGGTCCACCCGGGTGCGCCGGGTACGGTGCCGGGATCGCTCGCCGGGTTCCACAGGTGGAGCGAGAACCGGGTGGCGTCCGAGTACAGCACGTCCAGCAATCCGTCCTCGTTAACATCCACGAACCGGAGGCCGAGATCGGCGCCGTGGGCATCGACCACGGCGGTGCCGGGCGGGAGGTTGTAGGGGGCGGGAAGCCACCGGATCTCGCGGCGGTCCCAACGATACACCCGGTTGCCGGCGGCACGGGAGGAGACCAGGACCTCGCTGTTTCCGTCCCCGTCGAAATCGCGGAAGCGCACCCCGCGGTCCTGCGCCGCGCTCCGGCCCACGACGGGGCTGCCGAAGGCATCGAGGCCCCGGAGCAACTCCGGACGGGAGACCCAGCCCTTCGCCCGATCGAAGGCCCAGGCCGACCGCGTCTTCTCGCTGGCCATCCAGACGAACACGCCCTCGCCCTGATTCAGGACGCCCCACCTCACCCCGGGCTCGCGCTCATGCCGGCCGGCACCGTCGGGTTGGGTGCAGAGTTCCGTGGGAAGGGGGAACTCGTCCCAGGCGCTCCGGCCCGGATTCCAGACGCGGGTGGATCGGCGGCGGGAGTTGCCGACGAGCACGTCCAGGAAGCCGTCGTGATCGAGGTCGACCAGGCGGACGCCATTGTCGCCACCGTCGGTACCGCGCAGCGGTTCGCCCCCGAGGAGGTGGCGCGTCAGCCGATCCACGGCCTCGCGGAAATGGAGGAACCGGACCCGCCGCCCGTAACGGCTTGTCGCATGGTCGATGAGCTCGACCACCTGTCCGGGGGTGCACCAGCCGTGCGGATGGAAAATCAGGTTGAACGTGCCCTTCTTCGCCACCACCAGGTCGAGGGCCGCCTTCCAATCCGCGGTCGTCACCGCGTTCGACGCACCCTGGGCGTGCTGCGCCTCCCAATCGGACGGCATCACCCCGGGGAATTCCCAGATCCGCCCGCCCACGACGAACGGATAGGGGTAATTCTCGACGGTCGTCACGAAGCTCGGGAAAGGCAGGTACCGCCGGAAGCGCTCGCCCCCTGCCCCGTCCAGCACGGTCTCCCGGGGCAGTTCCGGGTCCGACGACGTGAAGACGTTCATGATGGACGAGTCGGCCTGGAGATACCGGCCCTCGGACGTCGTGCGGGAGAAGAGTTCGGCGAACAGGCGCGGACTCGTGCTGTGGATGGAATCGCAGCAGGGCGTGCGGAACGCCACCGGCCGATTTCCCGGAACGCGATGGAGCAGATCGATTCCGCCCAGGAAGGTATCCACGGCGGCCACGAGGTTGCTCCTGGCCAGGATGGGGCATGGGTGGCCGAGCGTGTGGACTTCGAGACTCAGGCCCTCCTCGATCCAGCGCGCCAACTGCGGGTCGTCCGGGGTCACCGCGTTGCAGAACACGCTCAGGGCGGCGCGTCCCTCGACCTGTTTCAGGCGTTCGAGGATCGGTCGGAGGAACTCCTCGTATTTGGCGGTGTTGCCGCCGAGATCGTCGATGCCGAGCGTCACCACCGCGTCGACCCCGGGCTCGCCGAACCACTGCGGGGTGACGAGACGCGGGAACCCCCGGCCCACATGGAACGGGTCCTCCTCGTCGAGATAGGCCAGACGATTGCCGGGACTTGGCGCGGACCGGGCCGACGCCATGCCCAGGACCGTGGCCAGGATCAGGAGCAGGCCCCGGACCTGGAACGAGCGGCGACGCGGCGAAAGCATCCCCTTTCCTATCCCGCCGCCCCCTCCCTCTGGCAAGACCCGGCAGTCCGGACCTTCATGGGACACCAGGACGATTGACAAAGTCGATTGGGGCCCGCGACCGCCGGGTCGCGGGGCGATCGAGGCAGGCGAATCGAGAGGCGAAGTCTGCGACTCGGCCCGCCGTCGCGCAGACGCTATGGCGGGGAGCCAGTCGCCGGCCCCACATCGCAGTTCCGCGCAGGACTTTGTCAACGGCCCTGCACGGGACACGGGTCGCTGCGCCGTTCCGGACCGGGCCGGACCAATTCGTCCCTCCCGTCGCTCCATCGGAAGATTCCGTTTGGAGCATGCGATGATTCCTCAATCGAGCCGATTCGAAGCCGTCGCTCACCCTTCGTCAGGCGCCCGGGTGAGGTTCCGGATAATCCGGCGGGCCAACATCTCGTTGATCTCGCGATGTCTCGGGACAGGTTCTGATCTCCCGCTCCTGGGATTGTGATAGATGTCGTGCTTGCCGCCATGGCGGAGCAACACGCAGCCGGCCTCCTCCAACATCGCCACCAGGTCGCGATGCTTCAAGCGACCTCCAGCTCCTCCTCTTTCCGAATGCCGGGAATCTCTTCGGCGCTGAACATCCGGTGAAGATCCCGAAGGTGCTCCCTCAGGTCGTCGAGCGTTTCGCCCTGGGTCCAATGCTCCGGAAACGCGTTGAGGTAACCCAGGAATCGACCGTCGGATTCCTTCCAGTAAGTAAACCTCGCCTTCACGGAAGCATTGTGGTGGGACCCGAGCTCCTCGCCGAGCAAGAACTTCGCGTGCCCACCCCCTCGCCGTTGCCATGGACGGAATTCCGTGGGGAACCGGACTCCGAGGCCGGTGATGGACGAGTCGGCGGGTTCTCCCCTGCCTTCATGGGACACGGGTCGGTGCGCCGTCGAAATCGTACACGGTCAGGCGCAGCCGTCCCTGGTCGTCGAGGAGGGTGTAGTTCCCGGGCGAGGGCTCTTCCCGGAACGGTTGGCCGGTGAAGGCGTTGGTGGACCAGCGCCGGTTCACGGGCGAGTCCAGCTCGGCTCTCACCAAGTCGCGCAGCCGGGCGACCCGTTCCGTCGACAGCGGTTCATCCGCGGACGGCGCGGGGCCTTCGGGTGGGGTCAGGTCCAACGCCGCCATGCGCAGCATCACTTCCAGTTGTCGGTCCCAGCCCGGTGGAATCCGGACCACGGTCTCCGCCGGCGCCTTGGGGATCGCGGCGTAGGCTCCGGCCCAGACGAACAGCGAGAGACCCACCCAGGCGGCGTGGATTCGGGCTCCGAGTCGGAGGTTGCGGGCTCCGGCCAAGGCTCGTCCGTAGCCTACGGCGGCCCCCAGGACGAGCCAAAGACTTGCATAGCCGGCGGCCGACCTCCGGGCCGCGGGTTCGGTTTGCAGTTCCGTTCCCATCTTTCGGTAGCCAGCCCAGCGAGGGCGGACATCCTGCCGCATCGCGGTGGCGTCGAGTCGTCCGCTCAGTTTGGTGGCCACCCCTGCCCCGCCAACGATCCCCTCCAGCTCCGGGTTCCGGATCCGAAGTCCAGCCGGAAACGACCCGCGGCGCTGGGGGGTGCCGGCGGCCCCGTACGCAGGCATGGCGCAGTACCGCGTCCGAAAGCCCTCGGCCACGGCCCGTCCGGGACCGAACACGTACAAATCCACGTCCACCGGTCCATTCTCGACGCCGGTCAATCGCATCGGGAACACCGGATCGGGGGACCGGAATCGGAGCGACAGCGGGTGCAGCGCGAACGAGGTGCCGTTCGTGCCAGGGAGGTTTGCCCGTGCCGTCACGAAGACCCAGCCGTCCCGCAGCAGGTCTTCCACGACGGGAACCATCGCCGAGGACGCCTCGAAACCATGGTCGCGCAGCCAGACGAGCAGATCCCCCGCGGACCGGGCGGCCACCGTGGTTACCTCGTAGACTCCCGCGCGGTCACGCCGGATGACGTCAAGGGTGGATCGGCCGGAGGCGTCCCACCCGCCCTTGCCCTTGGCTTTCGCCAGCGCTGGGAGCAACAGCCAGACCGGGACGAGGACCAGAAAGGCCGAGGCCAGGTAGTCCCGGTATCTCCAGCGCGACACCCGGGCGCACCGCAGCAGCCACAGGAAACCGGCGACCGTCAGGCCGAAGAACCAGATCCCGTTGTCCTCCTGAACGACCCGCGCCTGGAAGATGTTCTGCAAGGTCGGAAAGAGCCCCGTCGAGACCGGCTTCACCTCGGTGGGAGCGGAAGGCAGCGGGATGACCCACGCGAAGTTCGTCCCGGCCCCGTTCACGGATGTTTCGATCACCAAGGTTTCGACGCCTTCGGACCAGTGAATCAAGGCCCGCTGGTCGGGGATCTCCGCGCGCGCCAGGCCGACCCTGCCGAACACCTTCCCATCCGCCATGCCGGTCGGAGCGGTGGCCAGCCAGAGCCAAACCAGAAACGCCCGGAGCCGGGCGCCCGTCCCGGCGGGCAGTCGGCGACGAGACCCGGACGATGCGGAGCAAACCGAGGAACCGGGAGCCTTCATGATCGTCGGCGATTCAACTTCGGGGAATGGGGGGAGATCCGGAGCGGGTTCCCAAAAACCCGGCGGAGTGGTCCCCCCGCGGCATGCCCGTGGTCATGGCACGGCGTTCCACCGGAATCCAGAGGTTTGGAGCCGGCGACCAAGAGGGCTGAATCCATGCGATCCGGGTGGTTGCGGCGGCGGCGCAACCAGTCCGTCGTGGCTGGCCTCGTGGGCGCTACCTTGGACAGCCTGCCTTACCCGAATCACTGCACGGACCCAACACCCTCGGGCGTGGGAGGCGCGAAGCGTCGTGGAGTGCGCCAGTCCTCTGGCGCTTTTCCACGCTCGCGCG
>CAZSOV010000267.1:0-11201 GCA_964608505.1 uncultured Verrucomicrobiota bacterium | reverse complement strand
ATATCGCGGACCGGATCCGGTGGCAGCGCCCGCGCGGCGCGGGCTCGCCCACCGTCCATCGTCCCTCCGGGACGAGAGACGCGCGGACGTAAATGGGTCCCGGAATTCAGGAATGTTCTCGCATATTCCTGCCTTTCGGGACCCCTTGGCAGCCGCGCTTTGGTGCCGCGATCTGGATCAGTTGGGTCCCGGAGGGACCTCGGAAGGTAGCCGGCGGCAAGCCCACGCGGCGTGGGCGCAGCCGCCGGTTCCCCCCAGCCCATGGCCGAGGCGCCCCGGCAGGGGCGCGGGAACCGTGATTCATGGTCCGGCGATCCACGCAGCACTCGTCGCGGCAAGGGTACCATGGCCGTTTCCACCGCCCAGGGGCGTTGACAAAGTCCTGCGTGGAACTGCGATGTGGGGCCGGCGACTGCCGAGTCGCAGGCTTCGCCTCTCGATTCGCCTGCTTCGATCGCCCCGCGACCCGGCCCGCCGTCGCGCGGACGCTATGGCGGGGAACCGGTCGCGGGCCCCAATCGACTTTGTCAATCGCCCTGGTCCCCCGCCCCTCCAGGGCGGATGTCATCATATCGCGGACCGGATCCGGTGGCAGCGCCCGCGCGGCGCGCGCTCGCCACCGGCTACCGTCCATCGTCCCTCTGGCACGAGAAACGGGCGGACGTAGATGGGTCCCGGGGCCAGCCAGCCCGACCCTGAGCCCAGCACCGGCACCGCCCTCTGGCTCGTCACGTTGGATTTCCCCTGGAATGAGGCCAGGAGGAGGACGCCCTGCTCGCCGTCCACGATCCGGCCCTGATCGATGCGAAACTTGGGCCAGGGAGACGTCCGGCATCCGCCCTCTCGTGGGCGATCCCTCCATTCCGGGACGCGTTCAGGGCTGCGACGCGACCCGATAGAATCGGGCACCTTCGGGCAGCCCGGGGTCGACCAGGACCCCGACACCGTCCACGGGGGCGTTGGTCTGGAATGGCCTCCAGATGCGGAGATCGTCCGAGACGAGGAACACCTGGCGCACCCCGGGATCCCCGAGGGTTTGGAGCACCAGTCCGGCCCCGGGCTGGGGATCCCAGGCCGCCGACAACAAAGGCGGCGCGGAGCGCGCTACCATGATCCCCACGACCGCCGAGGTTCGTCCCCCCGCGGCATCGATTACCGTGGCCTCGATGGAATGCGCCCCGACCGCCAACCCGGCGGCATCGATGATCAGCAATCGGCCGCGGCCAAGTTCCCCGTCCCGGCTGGAACGCCACCGCACCTCGGCGACATCCCCGTCGAAATCCAGCACCCGCGCTTCGAGCACCAGCTGCTCCGAGGCGTGGTAGAGGGTTCCCTCGCCCGGCGAGGCGATCACCACCACGGGCGCGGAACCCGCCGCCTCGAACGGGGCATCCGACTCGTCGACGGCCGCCCGCAGTCCATCGGACGCGATCACCTGAACCAGGCAGTTCTTCGAGCCCCCGAGCATCGCGGGGTCGAACTCGTATCGATGGGTTCTCCAGCGGGCCTCGGCGGTCCTCCAGTTCGTTCCCCCGTCCCCGCTCAGGCGGATTTGGAAGGTCAACGGATCGCCATCGGGATCCGAGGCCTCCCACTCCAACGTCGCCCGGGATCCGCCCAACACCTCCCCACCACGGGGGTAGGTGACCTGCACCGTCGGAGGGGATGCGGACCGGGTCCGGGAGAACAAGACCAGCCCCCCGCGGGACGCCTCGATCCGAGCCGCCTGCGGCGGAAACGCCACGTTCGCGGCGAACCGCCGGCCTTCCACGGCCTCGCCCAGGGGGCACCGGGGTCTGCCGGGCTCGACGTCCACGCTCGTCAGCACCTTTCCGGCGTCGTCGAGCACCCGCAGGACGAAATCCTCCGCCCCCATCCCACTGCCCTGCCGTGGCTGCCGGACGGAGCCGAGGACAGGCAGGGTTTCCTCGAGGGCGACCTCCCCCGTGTTGGAGTCGAGGGTCCCGACCACGAGCAGTTGCCGCGGCAACGGGTCCGGGCGGGGCGGAGTCCCGGTCCTCCAGGGCGGGTACCGAATCAGGATGGACTGGAACAACGCCGCGTAGGTTTTCGAGGAGGGCCAGAATTGCAGGGGTTCCTTGGTCGCGTAGCCCATCAGGTCGGAGTAGGCCGGCCCCACCACCGCATTGTTGGTCCACCGCATCGCCTCCACATCCAGACCGTAGACCCGGGCGCGCTCGGGATGGGTCGGCCCCAGGAGCGGGCGCCCACCGTCATCCAGGAACGGGAAGACCGGCGTTCCCGTGGGCACCAGCATTTCGTCCTTCCACGGACCCTCGACGGTCCACGTATCGGGCAGGCTCGGATGGGGGCTTCGATTGGGGCCCCCGGAATGCTGGAGGCCGAGGCAGTGCCCGATTTCATGGACGTGGGTCTGCCGTCCGGGTTCCAGCGGCTCGAGGGGGGCCAAACCGACCGCGAACCCTGCCGGTTCGGAGGTACCCGTCTCCTCGGCCAGTCCCTGCACCACCCCGTCCGCCGCCGAGACCGCCTTTCCATCCTGCCCATCGAACTTATAGATCCGATGGCTCGCGCCGTAATAGACCGCGCCATGGAAGCCGGAATCCTCCATCTCCTCGAGCTGATCCAGCATCCGAGCCAGCGCCACGGCATCATAGAGTTCGCCGAGGCCATAGAAGCCATCGACGGACTCGGGATTGGGACCGGCGAGCGCGAAGGTGGCGGCGATCCTCGCGACGGGCAGCGTCGACTCCAGGCGCCAGAGCAGCTCCAGCAGACCGCGGTATCCGAACGAATCGTCCGGAGCGGAAAACCCGATGAGGTGGACCGGCACGACGCCGCCCGGTTGGAACGGCGCATACACCTGGCCGCCGGCGACAAACGCGCTCTCGATCCACTCCCCGTAAAGCAGGCCAGGCGCCGTGAGGGTCAGGGTCTTGGGCTCCTCGGTCCATTCCTCCGGCAACCGGAAGTTCAGCGAATCCCGCCACTGCCCGCGGTCGGGGACGGTCCGCGGCACGAACCGGCCACCGGTTGGCAGCGGTTTCACGCGTGCGGGCCCCGTCCGGAAGGGCCTACAGGCGACCCAGCCCCGGAGGGGTCGTGGGGGGCCAAGCCCCTCGATATGGGCGCGCAGGAAGGTCGGCTTCCCCGCGACCAGAACCACCGAGTTCGCCAGGTCCTGGACCCCCTGGGTCACCTCCAGCGCCACCAACCTCCCGCGAAACGCCAGCGGGATGAAATTGTTCGTGAGATTCGCCTCGGGAGTGGCGGACCGGGACTCCAGCACGGCGTGGAGATGCGTGGTGGCCGCTGGCAACCGCCGCAGTACCGCGTCATCCAGGTGAATCGTCTGGACCGAGTCCGGAGCCCCGGGCCCCACTCCCCAGGTCGTGATCGGAACCGAAGTCAGCCGGTTCGTCGGATCCGGTCCCGCGCCCGGATAAAACCGCGCCCAGGCCCCTTCGGGAAGGTCGCCCTCCACGATCCCGACCGTGAGGTCCGCGCCGCCCTGCTCCTCGTTCCAAAGCAGGCGTTGGGCCACCAGGTCCGTCGAGATGGGCCGGATCGTCGCCACGCCCCGTACTTGAACCTCCGCATCGGTCCCGTCGCTCTGGGATGCCCGGACCCCGGTCGTCAGATCGAGTCCCACACTCCGGGTTGCCGCCGGCGCGATGACCAGCACGACGGTGTTCGTCCGCTTCCCCGACACCGTGGCTCCCGCCGCGCACTCGAGCGGAATGGAACTTCCCAGCGACGTGCCATGGCCGGACCACCCGGCGGTGATCGAGCCGTCCTCCGTGATCGCGGCGCGAAAATGATCGATCCCGGATCCGATGACGTCCGGGGAAACCGACGTCCGCCGCGAGCAGCGGTAGGTGAACTCGTGCACCAGCGTCGCCATCAGGCGCACCGGCTGCCGTCCATCGTTGCGAAATCGAACCTGCGCGTTCGTCATGGCCCGCCCCGTGGCCACCTGGACCCCCTGATTGTTGGGAGCCCACGCGGCCCGTGCTCCGGCACTCAAGCGGATGACCGCCTGCGGCCCCAGGGGCGTCGACGGTCCCACCGTGACACTCGATGGGTAGTTGGGGAGAACACGGACCTGGGCCAACCCTTCGGCACCCGACCCCAGGAGCCCCGCGAGCACCCACAGCCCGGGCCAACCGCCGGCGGCCCATCGGGAAAGCCAACCAGAAAGCCAACCAGGGAACCGGTTCCGGAGGGTCCTGCTCGGCTCGGGCGAAGTCATACCCGATACGCTCCCAAAGCCCCTGCGACCCTGCGAGTCCTGAAGCCCGTCTTCTTTGATTTTGGAACGCCGGGAAGGGAGTCCGGGACTCGACCTCAAGCCCCTCGCCACCGCCCCATCGTCAGGGGCGATTCCATTCGTCGTCTTTCGTGGCGTTCGTCGCGGCGAGGCGTGGCGTGAAAACCGTCCGGCGGGACCGCGGAAGGAGGGGAGTCCCCCGCGTCGCGGATGTCCCGGGCTCCGCATCGGTGCCGATCGGCTTGGCCCGGGTGATGTCGCCGGAGTTCCCGGATGGTACCTAGCCGAGGAGGGAGGATACCCGACAACGGTCTCTGACCGACGAGCAACGACGCCAGACGGCCCTATCCGCCAGAATAGGGCCCATCCGAATTTTCAAACAGGCTCTGACGATCCGCGGGGTGTCCGCCGGGCAGCTCCAGCGGGCCAGACCGACCATCATCGCGGACAGGGCCGCGAGCGCTTCGCTTGGCGGCAATGGCCTGAGTATGTCGGATTCAATAGCGGCATTCGATGATTTCGTGAATGTCCCCGACGGTCAGTTCCACTTGATCGCCCCGCTTCCTGAGCTGCGTGCCCCGGTTCAGCGCCTTCGCGCTCTTCAGCTTGTCGCGAAACTCGAGACGGGCCCGGAACATCGGAGCGTCCTCGATCAGTCCGGGCAACACGTAGGGCCGCTCCTTGGCGGGTGTGGTCTGCGGGGTGGCGTTGTAGGCCACCAGGTGAACGCGAAGGGTTCGGCTGGCGGGGTCGTCGGTCACCACCGACTCGACATTGGCGGGGGCGGTGACGCGAACGCGGGGGTCCGGATGCAGCAGGCGCACGGCATTGGCGAACAGCTTCCGCACCTCGACAATGTGATGCTCGCCGGCGGTGGCGAAGTCGGGCGAACCGGCGAAGGCGAGCACGGTACCCTTGCCTACCGGGTGGAGGAGCACCGCGGGGCCGACGACCTGACGCGCACTGAGCGGCCAGTCGGCGTTGTAGCCCGAGGGCCTGACGAGCGCAGCGCGGTGCGAGTCCAACAAGTGACCGGCGGCCTCGGCGGTGGTCGGCTCATAAACCGTCGCCGGACCCCGGACGAGAAAGGGCCAACCGGGGGGGAGACCGGCGGTCAACGCCCCGCTCCCCCCGGCCTCCGACCCGAAGCGCATCCAAGAATCCGCGTCTTCCCGCCGCCCCTTCACCCTCGCCCCGATCAGGCCTTCGAGCATGGAGGTCACCCGGGGCCGGCCCAGGCGGTCGAACTGGCCGCTGTGGCCGGTGACCAGCAGCCCGCCGCCCTCCTCCACGTACCGGCGGAACAGATCCACTTCGCGCTCGGAGAGAATGCCCACGTTGGGGAGGCAGACGACCGGAAACTGCCTCAAGCCCTCCAGGCTGAGGTTTTCATCGAACAGGAAGCCGAAGCCCAGATGTTCGTAAACGCACGCCTTGTGGGCGCCCTGCACGCTCTGGAACCAGGTCGCCGGCTTGTCCCGTCCGATCCAGTCGCGCGTGCGGGCGCTGAAGTAGAGGCCCACCTCGCGGACGGGCGCATGGCCGAAGTGCTTCCGTTTGGCCCGAGCCTCGCCGAGCAGTGCCCCGATCCGGTCGTAGGCGACGGGATCGAGCCAGCCGTCGTAGGCGGTCTTGTCGATCATGGTGACGAACGCGCCGTGCGCGAGCAGCGTGAACATCTCCCAGCGCATGTCATTCAACGGCCGGGTCGTCTGGTCGTGATACATCCTCACGCCGCGCTGGACCGCGACCTGGAACGGCTTGCCCGGTGTGGCGGCGCGATACCACGCGGCATTGAAGCTCGCCGAGAGCGCGCCAAACGCCCACAGGCCGGCTTCACCGGTGACGAAATCCCCGTTGCCCGAGTGGATGACGGGCGTCTGGCCGACCTCCCAGGAGAAGGGCGGGTTGCCGTGGTAGTTGAAGTCGACCGTGGCGCGCGGGTCGAGCGAGCGGACGTAGTCCGTGAGCATCTTCTCGAGACGGTCGCTGGTGGCGTAGCGGAACCGCAGCATGCCCTCCCAGGCCTCGTCCTCCCAGTTCACGCCTTTGGGCATGGAACGACCCTGGTCGATCCGGAAGAGCTCCTGGCAGAGATGGCACCAGCAGCCGGTGGGCGGACCGAAGCCCTGATCCACCATGTCCAAGTGGAAGCCGGCGATGCCGTAGGAGATCATTTCGGCCAGCAGTGCCTTCACGACGTTCGTGTAAGGCGAGTTGAAACAGACGAGGTGGTTGATCGGTTCCCCGTTGGCCTGGCGGGCCTTCCACTCCGGATGCTGGCGCAGCTCGTGGGCGGGATACTGGAGTTGACAATAGGCGATGATCGGGAGGTTGAGCTTGCGACCCTCCTCGACTGCCTCACGGAGCACGTCGCGGTCGCCCTGGCCTTCGGGCCGGGGGAGGAGCTTCGAACGGTGGAAGGTGAAGTCCCCGTCCCGAACCCAGAGCACGAGGTATTCGGCGTTCGCTGCGGCGCAGCGACGCACGATTTCAGCACCGTTGAAGTACCGCGCGTAGTCCGGGGCATGACTGCCGCCGGCGAACTGCGCGCCCGTGGGACCGACCTCCATGCCGACCAGCGCACGGGTGAACCAGCTCGAGGAATCCACGGCGCGGATTCCTTTGGGCAGGCCGAGCAGAAGCACCGTGATCGTGATGAGGATGTGGCGGGTTGCCGTCACAGGCCATCCAGGGGTTGGCAGGCCTCTCCAGCCGATGCGAGTGCTCAACCGTGCCGGCGTGCCGGCAGCATCTTCGCGCCTGTGCGCTTGATCGTGGTGGAGAGAAGACGGGGCGACGAAGGACACTCCTGTCCTTGGATCATTCCCGCTTCGTCTTCCCGGGAATAAAATGGAGTTCAAGGAACGTGTTCGTGGGAACATGCGTGAGACCACCCTCCTCTCCTTTCGGGGTCCGGTTGAAAACATGCCGGCAGGAACGTCGCCATTGTCGAAACTATCTGGACTGAAATGGATTAAGCCGGGAATGTCCAGCCCGCGGCGTGCGCCCGACCCCACTTGTCCCATCGCGGGATCGGTGACAGTCCTGCCGCCGGGGATGGAGACCATGCCCACCCATCCCACCCATCCGCGCTTCCGCAGGCTCGGAGCGGTCACCCGCGGCATGTCGCCACGCTGGGCGCCGGCGCGGAAAGCCGCGTCCAAGGCGTCGCCCTTGCTGCCGGGCGCCGAAATCAGGAACCGGCGCGAGTTCCAGAAGGACTGAGTGCGCTTCAGGACCATTTCGAGCCGACCCGGTGCGTGGTTGCGGACCTCGTCGCAGAAAAGCCGGTGGATCGGCTTGGACTGCAACCGCGCCTTCGAACCCGACCCACCCGCGTAGAACGGCATGCCGTCGAAGGCGAAACCAGTCCATGTCGGCTCGGTCATCCGCCCTTCACGGGCGGGCAGTCCTCGAAGGTCGGCGGGAGACGGTCGCGGAGAAAGTCCCGCAACTCGTCTTTCGTTGCCGTGACCCACATCGCCGGCCCGGGGTCCTCGGCGACAGCCCAGCAAGCGCAGTTCCTGATGGCGTTCTTGCGGAACGCGGTCCGGGCGGCGGGCTTCTCGATTCGCGGAGGAAGGGGCGGCCCGCGACCGCCGCGCACCCGCCCATCCGGTCGGCCGCCACGGACTGATTTCGGCGTCGGAAAGGCCGGCCATTGCCAACCCGGCATCGCCCGGGCTTGAATGCGCGTAACCTATTGGCCGTCCAAGAGGTCCATTGGAACAGATATGCGCCTGACCCAAGCCGCCCGGAGAACACTTCGACCCCGACCCGAGGTCGGCTTCACGCTCATCGAAATCCTCCTGGTGATCGTCATCATCATGATGCTGGCCGCGGCGCTGGTGGCCTTCGTGCTTCCCCAACAGGCCGGGGCGGAGAAGAACACCACGCGGCTGCTCCTCATGCAGGTGCAGACCGCGCTCGACACCTACCGCATGAACGTCGGGCATTACCCGACCGAGGACGAAGGCGGCCTCGGCGCGCTGCTGGCCAAGCCCCAGTTCGAGAACGAACAACTCGGCGAGCGCTGGCAGGGGCCCTACCTCAAGCCCGGCACCAAGTTGCTCGATGCCTGGGGCAAACAGGTGACCTACGACACCCAGAACGCCGGCACCGGCGGCCAGACCAACGCCATCCCCTACCGCCTGTTCTCCCTGGGGCCCGACGGCCAGCCCGACACCGACGACGACGTCAAATTGCAGTCGGACTCGGAGACCTCGCTCGATTCCAAGACCGCGCTCGAAGCCGAGAAGAAGTAGCCCGCCGCGATGCGCCCTTCGCCCCGCCCATGCCCGCCCCGGGCTCGTGCCGGCTTCTCCCTGATGGAGATGCTGCTGGTGGTCGGGTTGACGATGACCTTCGCCGGCGCCGCGGTCATCAGCATGGCACCCCTCTGGCGCAACGCCCCCCTCGACGAAGGCGTGGGGCGCTTCGAGGGCCTGCTCCGTTTCGCCCGCGCCGAGGCTGCCCAGCAGGGCCGCCGCGTTCGGCTCCAAGTCACGACCCCCGTCCCTTCCCCCGATGGCCGCGTGGGCCCTGCCCCGGCGGTTCAGGTCGAATGGGAACCCGAACCCCTCAGCCAACCCGGCGTTTTCGTCGAAAACGTCGCCACCTCCGCCCTTGCCCAATCCCTCGGCGAACTGGTCCGGGTGGAGAGCCTGCGCCACGTGGAACCCGAGTCGGATCCCCTCCCCCCTTCCACCGACACCCCGCCCCCCGTGACGGACCAACCTGCGGGGCCACCCGCCGCTTCCGCAGGGGCGGAGGTCCAACCGCCGGACGAAAGCGCGCCCGACGCCGGTTCCTTTTCCTCGATCACCTTCTATCCGGACGGCTCCTCCGATTCCGCGGAGATCCTGCTGGCAGGCCTCGATCCCGAGGATACCCGTCGGATGGTGGTCCGGTGGAACGGCTTCAGCGGCACCGCCCAGCATGGCGTGTCGCGCGGCGACGGTGCCGCCGGCGGCGAGTCCGGTGCGGCGGGCTCCGCCCAACCCCTGGAACCCTCTTCCGTGGCGGACAGCGCCATGGGCCCGGTCGCGCCCTGACGTCCGCCGTACGTCATGCGGCTCGCTCGGCAGCAGTACCAGCACCCGCGTCACTCTCCGTCCGCGCCCCGGCGACGCCCCGAGTCGGGTGCGCTCCTGCTCGAGGTTCTCATTGCCCTCGCCCTCTTCGTCTTTGCCGCCGCCGTCATCTCCAGCGGACTGAGCAGCGCCGTGGACCGGACGCTGCGACTCCGCGAACAGGCCCACGCCCTCGATCTCGCCGTGTCCGTCGTGGCCGAGGTCGAGATGGGCCTGCGCCCCGCCCGGAATGCCGGCCCCGAACCCTTCGACCCCCCGTTCGAAACCTGGACCTGGCAGGTCGAAGCCAGTCCCTATTCCTTCGGCGGCGGCGAGGTGGCCGGTCTCCAAACCGTGACCGCCATCGTCCGGAACGGCGCCCAAACCACCGTCCAGCGCCTCACCCAGCTCATCCCCGCCGCCCTCCCGCCCCCCGGTCCGGACGAACCCGGCGGCGCCTTCCCGGACTTCCGGGCGTTGCCACCATGAGCAGGTCGACGTCCCGCCCCCATCCTCGCCGAGGCTTCACCCTGCTCGAGGTGATCCTGGCCCTCTCCATCGCCCTCGGCCTGCTGACCGTCGTGCTCCACTTCCATCAACAGGCCGCCCGGCTTCGCGACCGGACGCTCGCCGACTCCGCGGAACTGGCCGCCGTCCGGCTCTTCATGGACCGCTTGTCCACCGAACTCCGCACCGCCGCACCGCGACCGGGGAGTTTTCAAGGCACCGCCCAAAGCCTGGAGTTCATGCGCCTTGCATTCCCGCCGCCTCCCCGCGCCCCGGCCTCCTTGGACTCCGCGGCGCCCAGCCCCGGGGGTTCCCCGCTGCGGCGCATCCGTTACCGGCTCGTGGGCTCCCCCGCCGAGGGCACCGAAACCGCCTCCGGCATCGAGCGCACGGACGAACCGGCGTCCTCCGTTGCCTTCGCCGCTCCGGCTCCGGCCACAATCGCGTTGAACCCCTCCACCCCCAGCCTCGACAACACCGTCGTGGCCGACCTCGAACCCGCTTCCACCGTCGCACCCGCCCCCGGGGAATCCGCTCGCGGCGCGATCTTCGCCGGGCTTCGTTACCTGAGCCTCCGCTATTGGGATGGTTCGGCGTGGCTGGATTCCTGGACCTCCCCGACCCCGCCCCTGGGCGTCGAAGTCAATCTGGCCGTCGATCCGCCGCCGTTGACCGCGACCGCGACCCCGAGCTCGACCACGACCGCGACGGCCTTTCCCCGGGAACTCTTCCGGCGCGTCATCTCGCTGCCCGGCGCCGGACGTTCCCTGCCCGCCCACTCCCCGGACGCGGAGGACTTCGGCCTGTGAAGATCGCCTCCCTCCAGCGCGGGCGCGCCTCCGTCGGATCGCCGGCCTTCGTCCTGCTCATCGTGCTGGTGGTCCTCCTGCTCGCCTCGATGCTGTCCGTGAGCCTCCTGTTCTCGATTCGCGCCGACGTCACGGCCCAGGCTGCCGGCACCCAACACGAACAATCCTGGGCCGCCGCCTACAGCGGCGTCGCCCGGGCCATCGCCGTCGCCCAAGCCTCCCCTCCCGGCCTCCCCGACTGGGCCGACAATGCGGGTGCGCTCCGGCACCAGCACGTCGTTCAGGACGGCGATGACCAATGGTACTTCAGCGTCTACTCCCATTCCGATTCCTTCGCCGGCGACGTGCGGTTCGGATTGACCGACGAAAACGGCAAGATGCCCCTGCTCGCGGCCCCTCCCGCCTGGCTCGCCCTCCTCCCCGGCCTCGACGAGGAACTCACCTCCCCATTCACCGCTTCGTCCTCGTCCTCGCCCCCGGCCCCGGCCCCCCCCCCGGGGGGGCCGGGGCCCCCCCCCCCCCCCCCCCCCCCCCCCCCCCCCCCCCCCCCCCCCCCCC
>CAZSOV010000266.1:0-11203 GCA_964608505.1 uncultured Verrucomicrobiota bacterium | reverse complement strand
GCACATGGAAATGATTGGACATCAGGCAGTACGTCAGGACCCGAACCTCGCAGAATTCCTCGCATTCGCGGAGCAGTCGGACGAAGTGCTCCTTCTCGGGTGAGGCGAAGATGAAGCGGCGATCCACGATGCGGGAGACGCAGTGGTAGTAGGCGAGCGGCAGCTCCGGCGGTGCCTTGAGACGCGGTCGCGGCATGCACCGAGGCTGGTATTTCACCCGCCTCGCGCCAAGCAGAAAAACCGCGGGATCGATAGGCGGTCTGGGGGGCTGGGCGGGCTGGAGGAGCTAAAAAACCGCGTGGATAGCTAAAAAACCGCGGGATGTAACAAGGATGATTACCGACTCCATCGCCCCCGGTAGCAGGTTCAGACAATAAAACCCGCGGACTTGAATGCGGGCTTGGATACGGGCCGGGCTGAGGCGAGGGGGCTGCTTCCGCACCAGTGCCTTCAGCGCCGTCCGCCTTCAACTGCCTCTCGAACGCCGGGGACGGGGGACGGCGAAGTCGCCCGTCCGTCGCCTCCAAACGAAACGCTCCGCTGGTAGTCGGGCGCGGTGCCGCCTAGTCTGGGACCCATGGAAGGTTCGTCCTCGCCGGCATTGCCGTTCGGCGCTCGTCTCCAACTCGCTTGGCGCGTCCTTGTCGACGCCGCCTACGCCGGTCGTCTCGTGGCGCCGCCGCCTGCACCGTCCACAACCCCGGCGCCGGGGCCGACCCCGAAGCCGGCCCTGGCTCCTGCGCCCGCTCCCGCTCCCGCTCCTGCGGCGGCGGTCGCGCCCGCCCCGGTGCCGCCCGAACGCCAGCACGCGTCGGGGCTGGCCCTGCTGGCGGCGCTCCAGCGCGAGGGGCGGCTGGTGGATTTCCTGCAACAGGACGTGACGGCGTTCGCGGACGAGGACGTCGCGGCGGCGGCGCGCGTCGTGCACGCGGGCTGCCAACGGGTGCTCCGGCAGTCCCTCGACCTCGAACCCGCGGTGAAGCAGAACGAGGGCGACGAACTGACGGTGCCCGCCGGGTTCGACGCGCAGCGCCTCCGGCTCACGGGCAACGTGACGGGGCAGCCACCCTACCGCGGCACGGTGCGGCACCACGGCTGGGTGGCCCGGGCGGTCCGGTTGCCCGTGCTTTCCGAAAGTCTCGATCCGCGGATCATCGCCGCCGCCGAGGTCGAGTTGCCCTGAGTCGCGCCCCCTGCATGAGTACTTCCCCCCGTTACGCCGTCGGCATCGACCTCGGCACCACGAACTGCGCGCTGTCGCTCCATGCTCTCGCGTCCTCCGGCGAGCAGGCCCGTGACGCCGCGCAACTCTCGGTTCCCATCCCGCAACTGACGTCCGTCGGGACCGTCGAGGCGCGTGCCCTGCTCCCTTCGTTCCTGTATCTTCCCGGGACGACGGAATTCCCGTCGGGCGCGTTGGCGCTTCCCTGGGCCCCGGAGTCGGGCGAAATCGCCGGCGAATTCGCGCGGCGCCATGGCATGGCGGTGCCGACCCGCCTGGTGTCCTCCGCCAAGAGCTGGCTTTGCCATCCCGGGGTGGACCGTTCGGGGGCGCTCCTGCCGTGGCAGGCTCCGCCGGACGTGAACCGGGTTTCGCCGGTCGAGGTTTCCGCGCGGTACCTCCGGCATCTCGTCTCGGCCGGGGAGGCCGCACTGAAGGGGGCAGGCCACGACCCCGAGGTCGTGCTCGCCGACCAGGACGTGGTCCTGACGGTCCCGGCCTCGTTCGATGCGGCGGCGCGCGAGCTCACCGTCGAGGCGGCCCGCCGGGCGGGGCTGGGGCAGGTGACGTTGCTGGAGGAACCCCAGGCGGCGCTTTACGCCTGGCTCGAGCAGACCGGACCCCGGTTCCGGAAGGAACTACGTGTCGGCGACGTGATCCTGGTCGTCGACGTCGGCGGCGGCACGACGGACTTCTCGCTTATCGCGGTCACCGAATCGAACGGCGACGTGCAGCTCACCCGCCTCGCCGTCGGCGATCACATCCTGCTGGGCGGGGACAACATGGATCTCGCGCTGGCCCATACCCTGCACCAGGGCCTGGCGGCGTCGGGGAAGAAGCTGGATGCCTGGCAGTTCGCCTCGCTGACCCACGGCGCGCGGCAGGCCAAGGAAAGCCTCTTCTCCGATCCCGACCTCGCCCGGGCTCCGATCTCCGTGCCGAACCGTGGCGCGGCGCTCATGGGGGGAACGATCAAGACCGTGCTCGAACGCGACGATCTTCAACGCGTGCTCGCGGACGGCTTCTTCCCCCGCGTGCCGGTCACGGATCTGCCGCAAACCGCGCGCCGGACGGGTTTGACGCAGGTCGCGCTGCCGTACGCCCAGGATCCCGCCGTCACGCGGCATCTCGCGGCGTTCCTCACCCGGCAAGCCAGGGCCCTGGCGGCGGCGCCCGATGCTCCGATCCGCGTCGACGGTCGGTCCTTCGTCCATCCCACCGCCGTGCTGTTCAACGGCGGCGTTTTCAAGGCCCGGGTCCTGCGCGAACGGCTCGTCGGGGTGCTGAACGAGTGGCTCGCGGCCGACGGCGGCGGGCCCGTGCGCGATCTCGCGGGGGCGGATCTCGATCATTCGGTGGCCCGTGGCGCCGCGTACTACGGCTGGGTCCGCCGGGGTCATGGCATCCGCATCCGCGGCGGAACCGCGCGGGCATACTATGTCGGCGTCGAATCCCCCATGCCCGCGGTGCCCGGCTTCGAACCTCCGGTCAAAGCCCTCTGCGTCGCGCCGTTCGGCATGGAGGAGGGGTCGTCGGCGGATCTCCCGCCCCAGGAGTTCGCGCTCGTCGTGGGCGAACCGACACGCTTCCGGTTCTTCGCCTCCTCGGTCCGCCGCGAGGATCGCGTCGGAGAACTGATCGAGGAAGCGGGCTCCGACGAATCCTTCGAGGAACTCGCGCCCATCGAGACCAGTCTCCCCGCCGTGGCCGGGCACGAGGGCCAATTGGTGCCCGTCCAGATCCAGGCCGCCGTCACCGAGCTCGGCATGCTCGAGGTCCGGTGTCTCGAACGCGACGGCCCGGGCCGCTGGAAGCTCGAGCTCAATGTCCGGATGAAGGGCGACGCCTGACGGCCCGTACCGCCCCGGCATGACGCCCCGATTCCTTGTCGGCATCGACCTCGGCACCTCGAACTGTGCCCTGGCCTATGCCGACCTCGAGTCCGCCGATCCCGCGCGGGTGCATGACCTGCCGATTCCCCAGCTCCGGGCTCCCGGGCAGCTGGCATCCTCGGACATCCTGCCCTCCTGCCTCTACCTGCCGGTCGCGGGCGAATTTGCCGCCGACGCCCTCTCACTGCCTTGGGAAGCCGCGCCGACCCGGATCGTGGGCGAGTTCGCGCGCGCGCATGGCGCGAAGGTGCCCGGACGGCTCGTCGCGTCCGCGAAGAGCTGGCTCTGCCATCCCGCGGTCGATCGCACGGCCCCCATCCTGCCGTGGGGCGCGCCCCCCGACGTTCCCCGGATCTCTCCGGTCGAGGCGTCCGCGACCTGCCTTCGGCACCTGGCCCGGGCGTGGGACGCGGTCCATCCCGACCATCCCCTGGCGAAACAGGAGATCGTCGTGGCGGTGCCCGCGTCGTTCGATGCCGTGGCGCGCGAGTTGACCGTGACGGCGACCCGCGAGGCCGGGCTTCCGCACGGATCCCTGGTCGAGGAACCGCAGGCGGCCTTCGAATCGTTCGTGGCTTCCACGGCCCGCGGCGGTTGCCTGACCGAGGCCCTGCGCGACGTCGGGCTCGTCCTCGTGGTCGACGTCGGCGGCGGCACCACGGACTTCACCCTCGTCCGCGTCGAGCCGGGTCCGGACGGTCCGGAGTTCCGCCGGCTGGCGGTGGGCGATCACCTGATGCTGGGGGGCGACAACATGGACGCCGCGCTGGCCCGCTGCGCGGAGGACCGCCTCGCCACGGCGGGGAAGCGGCTTCCCGCGGATCTCTGGACCCAACTGGTCCAGGCCTGTCGGGAGGCCAAGGAAACATTGCTCGGCCCGGCGGCCCCGGACGAGGTGGCCGTGGCGGTGGCCCGGCGCGGCAGCGCGCTGCTGGGTTCCACCCTCGGCACCCGGCTGTCCCGCGCCGATCTCGACCGGCTGCTCCTCGACGGGTTCCTGCCCGCGTGCGACGCGACGAGCGTTCCGGCCCGCGGCAAGCGTGCGGCGTTGCAGGAACTCGGCCTGCCGTACGCCCAGGACCCCGCCATCACCCGCCAACTGGCGGCCTTCCTGAGCGCCCATCGTCAGACCGCCGGGGCCGCCTCGGGATCGGGCACGCGGGTCGCGGGCGTTGCGCCGTCGCTGCCGCGCCCCGATGCGGTGCTGTTCAACGGCGGGGTCTTCAAGGCCGGTCTTCTGAGCGAACGCCTTCTGGCGGTTCTCTCGGCCTGGTGGCCCGACCAACCGCCGGTGCGCCGTCTCGCCCCCGACTCCCTCGATCTCGCCGTCGCCCGCGGCGCCGTATGTCATGGGCTCGCCCGGCGCGGGTGGGCGCGACGGATCACGGGCGGTTCGTCGCACGCCTACTTCATCGGGCTGGAACGCCAGCCCGGCGCTCCGCCCTCCGCCTTGTGCGTCGTCCCGCGCGGCCTCGAGGAAGGCCGGACCACCGGGCTCGGCGGGCGCACGTTCCGCCTGCAACTCGGGCGTCCCGTCCAGTTCCCGCTCTATGCCACCGCCGCCGATCGGCCCGAGGCGACGGGCGACGTGGTGCCCCTCGACGACGACCTGGTCCCGCTTCCGCCCCTGCACGCGCTGCTGCCGGACCCGCAGGGCGCGGCGGGCTCCCGACCGGTGCAGCTCCAGGCCACGCTCACGCCCCTCGGCACGCTCGAAGTGTGGGCCGTTGCCCCCGATTCGCCGGAACGTTGGCGGCTTGAATTCCAACTGCGCGCCGGCCCCGCGGAGGATGCGGCGCCGCGCGCCGTCGAGTCGGTCGGACTTCCAACCTCGGTACGATCCCTGATCGAGGGCGTGTTTCCGCCGCCCGGATCCCGCGCCGCCGCCCAGCCGGCCCGGTCCATGTCGGCCCAATTGGAACGTCTGCTCGGCCCCCGTCAGGACTGGCCGCTGGCCCTGCTCCGCGAATTGTGGGCCGTGGCCTGGGCGGGGGCCGTCCGTCGACGGAAGTCCGCCGACCACGAACGCGCGTTCTTCCAGCTGGCGGGCTTCACGCTCCGGCCCGGGTTCGGCGCGCCGCTGGACGACTGGCGCTGCGAGCAAATGGCCGGCCTGTTCGCGGAGGGCATCCAATTCACGCGCGAGGCTCCCGTCTGGATCGAGTTCTGGGTCGCGTGGCGTCGCATCGCCGGCGGACTTTCCCCGCGGCGGCACCTGGAAATCTGGGGGGCGCTCCAACCCCACCTCTCGCCGCGCCTCAATCCCGCGCATGCCCGCCACCTGCCCCGGCCGAAGGGCCCGCAGCCCGAGGGGCTCCACGAAATGGTGCGGCTCGCCGCCGCGCTTGAACACCTCCCGGGCGCCGACAAGACCGAACTCGGCGACTGGATCGCCGCCCAACTCGCCGCCCCGACCCCGACGCCCGGTCCGTGGCCCTGGGCGCTCGGACGTCTCGGCGCGCGCGTCCCGCTCTACGGCAGCACGCATCAGGTCGTGCCGCCCGACGTCGCCGTCCGCTGGCTGGAGCTTCTGTGGGGCCCGCGCGTCGCCACCCTCGACGGCGCGCCGTTCGCGCTGGCGCAATTGGCCCGTCTGTCCGGGGACCGGGTCCGCGACCTCGAACCCGCCGCGCGTGAGCGGGTCGCGGAATGGCTCGCCCGCTCCGGCGCCCCCGAATCCTGGGTGCGCATGACCCGCGAGATCGTGGCCCTGGAACGGGCCGACGAATCCCGCGCCTTGGGCGACTCCCTCCCTCTCGGTCTCGCGACGTGAGGCGGGTCGGGTCAGGCCGCGAGCGAGTCGACCGCGACCGCGACCGCCGCGTCGCGCGGGACGTGGCAGCGGCGTGCACCCCGTGGTCCGGTGATGGCCCGATCGCGCATGCGCCCCGGCCCGGGCCTGCCCCATCCCCATCCCTTTACCGAGGCCGCGGGAGGGCCGCCCACCCGGCCGCCACGGCGCCGGCCAGGGCGAGCGCGGCGCCGGCCAGGGCGAGGTCGAGGGCGGAACCCTGGGCCAGCGGGGCGATCAATCCCGCGGTCAGGCTGTTGCCGCCGGTCAGCAGGAAGGCCTGGCACGAGGACGCGAGGCCCTTGCGGTCGGGGAACAAATCGAGGCCGATCAAGGTCAGGCTGGGGGCCGCGAGCGCCACGCCGACCGAATAGACGCACAGGGGAATCACGCTGCCGGGGAGTCCCGGCGGATGGAACGCATGCCAGGCCACGTTGGCCGCCGCGGCCGACAGGAGGAGCGCGAAGCCCGCGGTGATGGTGCGACCGCGGCTCCAGCGTCCCGCCATCCGACCGGAGATCGCCCCGCCCAGGCAGAGGCCGGCGGTGGTCGGACCGAACTGCCAGAAGAACTCGGTCTCGTGCAACCCGAGGTGCCGCATCAGAAACACCGGGGCCGAGGCGATGTAGAGGAACAGGCCGGCGAAGTTCAACGCCACGGCGAGGGCCAGGGCGAGGAAGCGCGTATTCCGGAACGTCGCCCCGTAGGCCCGCAGGAGGTAACCGGCGTGGAACGGGCGGCGTTGTTCCCTCGGCAGCGTTTCCGGCAGCCAGCCCCAGGCCCAACCCCAGAGCGTCGCGCCCAGCAGCGCCAGGAAGACGAAGGCCGAGCGCCAACCCCACCACGTGTGGAGCCAGCCGCCCAGCACCGGCGCCACGGCCGGCGCGACGAGGTAGAGCACGGCGACCCACGACAACACGCGTTGCGCACCCGCTCCCTCGCTCACGTCGCGCACGATGGCCCGGCCCACCACGAGGCCCACGCCCGAGGCCACTCCCTGCCCGGCCCGGAAGCCCCACAGCATCTCGATCCCCGTGGAGAACGCGCACCCGAGCGAGGCCAGCGTGTACACCGCCAGCGCCACCAACACCACCCGCCGCCGCCCCACCGCGTCCGAAATCGCCCCGTGCCACAGGTTCATCAACGCGAACGGGACCAGGTACGCCGTCAGGCTCTGCTGCACCCCCAGCGCCGTCGTCGCCAGGCTCGTGGCCATCTCCGGAAACGACGGCAGATAGGTGTCGATGGTGAACGGGCCGATCGCGGTCAACGCCGCCACCAGAAACGTCAACTGCCGGTGGCGGACGTTCATGGCCGGCGTCGCGCCGCCGCCGCGCGGCGGTGTTCCAAGGTGGCCGGAGTCATCGGGCTCCGGTCCGGTGCGCCCGGGAACGGTGCGTTGCCAGCGCTTCGCCCGGCGAGGGCACCGGGCCTGCCGCGTGTTGCAGGCCGCGTGCCCTCACGCGGCGCCGGGGCCCTTCGCGACCCGGGTCCCGCCAGCGCGGGGAGCGCCCCTGGTGGGTTCTGCATGCCTAGTTCCCCCGGGGCCCCGCCGGATCCGTTTCGCCCAGTTCCACGCAGACCAGGCGACGCGGGTCCCGGGCGTAGAATCGTCCGCCCGCCAGCGCCGGATACGCCCGGACCCCGGTGCCCAGCACCTGGGCCCGGACCCGCGGCTCGAACCCGGCGGACGTCGCCGATGCCACCAGGAGTTCCCCGCGCTCCGTCAACACCACCAATTCCGCGCCCGCCAGGAGCAACGAGCCGCAACCCAGTCCGTCCTTCGACCACGCCACCTTGCCCGTCGCGGCCTCGATGCAGCGCAGACTCGTGCCCGTCTCCTGCCGGCCATGGAACCCGTAGATCCGCCCGTCGCGGTGCACCACCGACGCGTAGTGCGCCGACAGGCTGTCGTCCGCGGACCAGACCTTCCTCGGCGCGCCCGATTCCAGATCGAGAAGCACCGCGCCGGTGTCGTAACTGGTCGTGAGGAAGACCCGCCGTCCGAGGACCAGCGGGGTGGCCGCGTTGACGGAGGCGTTCTGGCGGGAGCGCCAGGGAAACTCGGCCCGCACCGCGCCGGTTTTCGGATCCAGCCAGACCAGCCCCTCGCGCGTGAACGAGGCCACCCGCGCCTCGCCGCCCGTTCCCGCCGCCGCCATCACGGGCGCCGCGTAGCCCGCCTCGTGGTCCGTCGACTTCCAGCGCAGCCGGCCCGTGGCGGCCTCGAAGGCCACCACGCCCGCGCCCTGGCCGCCGCCGAGGTTCAGGATCACCAGGCCCTCGTGAACGAGGGGCGAACACGCGAATCCGAAGAAACCCTGGTCCGCTCCGAAATCCCGGGCGGCATCCACGGCCCAGACGCGTTTGCCCGTCTCCAGTTCGAGGCAGCTCAGGTATCCGGCGGCCCCGAACGCGAACACCCGCCCGCCCGTCACCGCCGGCGTGGCCCGCGGGCCGTCGTCGAATCCGAACCGGTCCCGGTACGTCGTGGGATGCTCCTGTCGCCAGGCGCCGGGACCGCCCCGGGTCGTTGGAAGGCTCTCGACCACCTCGTTCGCGCCCTCGCGGTGATGCAGGATCACGCGGTTGCCCACCACCACCGGTCCCGCGAAACCCGCCCCCACCGGGCGCGACCAGACCTGGGTCGGGCCTGTCCCGGGAAACGATTTGCGGACGGCGTCCGGGGTCGTGCCATCGCGGTTCGGCCCGAGGAACTGGGGCCAATCGCCGCCCGCCGCACCGGTCGTGGCGCCGAGGAAGGCGAGGACGATCCCGGCGAGCAGACCCGGCAGCGCGGTCACGGCGGCGCCACGTGGGGACACGTGGCCGCCACCGTGCAGGCCCGGTGCCCCCACCGGGCGGCGCGGTTGCAGCGGGCGGTTCATTCTCCGAGGAACTGCCGCAACTTCGCGCGGGCCTCGGCTTCCCGGGCGCTGGCCGCCCCGGGCTGCCATTCGCGCAGGATGAAGTCGAAGTACTCGCAGTAGTTGGCCGCGATCTTCTCCGCGACCGGATCGGCGCGGCGTTCGCGGCACTGGTGGGCGACCCGGGGATCGTAGTGCGTGCAGTTGAGGCACACCTTCAGGTCGCCCCGGCATTTCTCGCAGGTCTCGCTTCGTCCGGGATTGCCCGCCAGGGGATAGGGCGTCCCGCAATGATGGCAATGACGATCAGCCATGCGGCCATCCTCGCGTCCGGGGACCCCGGGAGGCAACAGCGTTCCCGGGGCGATCGCCGGAGCCCGGGAGGCAAGGCGCAGCCCGGTGGGGCCCGCGACCGGCTCCCCGCCATAGCGTCCGCGCGACGGCGGGCCGGGTCGCGGGGCGATCGAAGCAGGCGAATCGAGCGGCGAAGCCTGCGACTCGGCAGTCGCCGGCTCCGCCTCGCGGTTCCACGCAGGACTTTGTCAATCGCCCTGCCGGAGCCCGGGAGGCAAGGCGCAGCCCGGTGGGGCCCGCGACTGCCTAGTCGCGGGGCGATCGAAGCAGACGGACGGGGAGGAGAAGCCAGCGACTCGGCAGTCGTCGGCTCCGCCTCGCGGGTGGGGGTGGAGCCGCGCAGGCGGCCAGCCGCCGGGCCCGGGCTCAGGCGCCGGAGTCCACGTCGCCGCAGAGATGGACCTCGAGGCCCAGTTCGGCGAGGGCGGCGGCCTTGATGCGGCAGGCGCGATGGGCCTGCTTCTGGTTGGGAGCGTAGACGACCTGGATGTGGTTGGACTTGTGGCGCGCCATCATCTGATCGCGGGAGACGCCCTTCACGACGGCGTGCATGATCGGCCATTGGGGCGTGGTTTCGCGCCAGCGCCGCTCGGTCTCGGCCTGCGGGAGGGCGACGACCTCGGCCACGCCGAGGTCGCAGTGGAGGCCTCCGCCCATGACGAAGACGCGGCTCCAGACGATCCAGCCGGGTTTGCTGACGCCCTTGAGCGTGCCCCCGCCGAGGCGGAAGTACATCGAGGGCTGGCGTTCGCTGGTGGCACCCTTCCAGCCGCCGACGAAATGGGCGGGGGGCGCGGCGCCGGAGATGAGGAAGACCCAGACGTAATCGTCGACGCCCTGGCCCTTGTAGTGCTGGCCCCAGCGCAGGTCGTGCAGCGTGTTCTCGGGAGGGAAGCCGAGTTCGCGCCAGAGCTGGTAGGTCACGAGACCGTCGAGGCCGGCGCATTCATCGACCTCGTTGAAGTGCGGCAGGGCCTCCCCCTTGTAGAGCTCCCGCCCGTCCACCGAGCGGGCCGGCGGACGGTCGACGTTGTTCAGCGTGCCCTCGACGAGGTCGGAGGCGGGGCTGAGGTCCTTGAGTCCCTGCTGGTACTGGATGCCGATGGTGGCGCAGCCGAAGTCGTCGGCGAGGCGGAGCGACGCGAGGTACATGCGGCACTGCTGGAGGGTCTGCGCCTCGGTGAGGTCCGAGGCCTCGTCGGTGCCCCATTGGAACTTCAGTCCCTTGCGCAGGTACCAGTCGAGGACGGCGCGGGCGTCGGCCTCGGAGACCTGCTGCATGGCGGCGAAGAGGGACGATTGGCTGAGGCGCTCCTTGAACACGCCGGTCGGGTGCAGCAGTTCGTCGGGGATGATGGCGTTGAACATGCCCATGCAGCCCTCGTCGAAGACGCCCATGATCGCCTTGCGTTGGCGGAAGGCCCGCGCCCAGTCGCGCCCGAACGCCCGGTCGGCCGCGGGGATCTTCACGCGATCCAGGTCCCGGACATGCCCGGTGTCGTGGGAGACGTGCCCGGAAGCGAGCCATTCGCGGAGGCCATCCTTGAAGAAGCGGTCGTTGAACTTCTCGCTCCACAGGGAGCTGTAGGCGATCCCCGCCTTGGTCATGGACCCGTTGAGGTTGAGCATGCCGACGAGGCCGGGCCAGGTGCCGGACCAGTTGGCGACGGTCAGGATGGGTCCGCGATGGGTCAGGAGACCGTGGAGGACATGGTGGCTGTACTGCCAGACGCTTTCGGCCACGACGAGCGGGGCGTCGGGGTCCAGGCGCCGGAAGACCTCCATGCCCATCTTCTGGGAATCAATGAACCCATGGCCCTTGGCGCGATCGACGGAATGGCCGCGGACCAGCTTCCAACCTTCGGCGGCGAACGCCTGGCCGAGAGTGGCTTCCATCCGGGCCTGCTCGGCCCAGCACTTCTGGTTGGCGGAAAGGCGCAGGTCGCCGCTGGCGATCAGATAGGCCTGCTTCGGAGGCAGAGGCTTCGCGAATTGCATCGGCGGGAAGTCGAAGCCACGCCGCATCGGAAATCAATGCGGCTTCCGCGAGCCGGAACCGGGAACGGGAACGGGAACG
>CAZSOV010000265.1:0-11307 GCA_964608505.1 uncultured Verrucomicrobiota bacterium | reverse complement strand
TGCGGGGTTCGTTGTCGCGGGAGGCGGTGGTGGGGGTGCTGGAGGGGAACGGGAAGTTGCCGTTGGGCGAATACCTGCGGTGTCGGGTGCGCTACTTCACGGCGGGCACGGCGTTCGGGAGTCGGGAGTACGTGGAGGGGATTTTCGGGGCGTACCGGGAGCGGTTCGGGAAGAAGCGGAAGGACGGGGCGCGGAGGATGCGGGGGTTGGAGGGAACGGAGGCGTACGTGTTGAGGGACTTGAAGAAGGCGGTTTTTGGGTAGGGGGGAGCGTCCCTGGGGCGCCAATGCCTGGGTGCGGGCGACGGGAGAGCGGTGTGCGGGGTCCTCTCGAGGGGAGTGCGGTCAGCGGGAAAGGAGCTGACGAGTGGGGAAGGATCGACGCAGACCCAAGCGATGGCGGAGGAGGCAGGCCCCGCCGAGGCAAGCGCCGGCGACGAGGACGGACTCCGCCGGTTCGGGTACGACGGTCAGTTCGAAGCCGTATTGGGTCGCCACGCCGCTGGCCTGCTGGATCCACAGGGTGTAGTCCCCGGAGGTCAGGGGAGGCGAAAAGCCGGCCGAGCCTGCGCCGCTGCCGAGTTCGTCGAGGATATCGGTGCCCACCAAGGCGGTACCGGCGGGACCGCCGGTTCCGAAGTGGGTGTAGCCGAGCAGGCTTGGGATGTTCGAGCCCGCGGTGTTGGGGTCGATCATGGTGGAACTCGCGGTGATGCCGAGAAAGGCGGTGTTGTTGGCCGAGAGGTACTGGCTGAGCTTCAGGCTGGTGAGCGTCATGCCGGACGGGATGTCGAAGGTGATGTAGTCGCGGTCCAGGGAGATCGAGTTGCCGGAGATGGTGTTGACGCCGACGGACAAGGTGCCGAGGTCGTGGGGGGCCAGGTGATTGCCGGGAAGATCGCCGCTCACCGATTCGCTGTAGCTCGCGGCGGCGGAGGGCAATGTCCCGACCAGGGCGGAGGCGAGGACTGCCAAGGGCAGGGTGAGGGCGGCAGGCAACCGGCTGGAATGGGTGGGCCTCTTCATGGTTTGGATGGCAATGCGGTTGGGAACGGGTGCGGGCACGGGATCGATGCTCTTCAGCGTGGGAGGATTCGGCACGGGGTTTGGTTCCCGACATTTCCGGACGGGGAGATGGGGTGCTGGCGGCGGCTATCTTGTGATGCATGGCTGCCCTGGCCACCCGGTTCTTCGGCCTTCCTCTTTCCTTCCTGCTTGGTTCACCCTTTCCGCGACGCATGGACTACGAAGCGGTCATCGGCCTGGAAACCCACGTTCAGCTCAGGACGCGGTCGAAGATGTGGTGTGCCTGCCCCAACGAATTCGGGGCCACGCCGAACACCCACGTCTGTCCGGTCTGCCTCGGCCTCCCCGGCGTCCTGCCCGTCGCCAACGAGGAAGCGCTCCGCCTGACGGTGCTCACCGGACTGCTCCTCGGCTGCGAGATCCCCCGCCACGCCAAGTTCGACCGGAAGAACTACTTCTATCCGGACGTCGCCAAGAACTACCAGATCACGCAGTACGACCAGCCCTCCACGCGGGCAGGGATGCTGGAGTTCGAACTCGAGGGCGGACTCGAGCGGGTCCGCATCACCCGGGCCCATCTCGAGGAGGACGTCGCGAAGAACTTCCATTTCGGGCGCGAGTCGGGGGTCGACTTCAACCGGGCCGGGGTGCCCCTGCTCGAGATCGTCTCCGAACCGGACATCCGGAATGCCGACATGGCCCAGGCGTATCTGAACGCCCTCGTCGAACTGCTCGTCCAGGGCGGCATTTCCGATTGCGACATGGAGAAGGGCATGGTGCGGTGCGACGTCAACGTCAGCGTTCGGCCAGTGGGGAGCACGACACTGGGTGCCAAGATCGAGATCAAGAACATGAACACATTCTCGGGCGTGCGCCGCGCGCTCGGGTACGAGATCCCGCGCCAGATCGCGGCGGTGAAACGGGGCGAGGCGCTGCGCCAGGAAACGCGCCGCTGGGACGACGACGCCGGCATCACCGAGCCCATGCGCTCGAAGGAGCATGCCCACGACTATCGATACCTCCCCGATCCGGACCTGCTCCCCTTCGAGCCATCCGAGGCCTGGATCGCCGAGGTCCGTTCCCGCGTCATCGAACTGCCGCTGTCGCGCAAACAACGGTACATGCGCGACTTTGGTCTGCCGTCGGGCGACGCCGAGGTGTTCAAGAGCAACGTGCCGCTGGGCACCTTCTTCGAGGCCGCCGCCGCCGGCGCAAAAAACCCCAAGGCCGTCGGCAACTGGGTCATCAACAACCTCGCCGCCAAACTCAACGAATCCGGCACCGCCCTCGCCGACGTCCGCTTCCCCCCGCCCGCCATCGGCGACCTCGTCCAGCTCGTCGAGTCCGGACGGATCAGCACGAAAATCGCCCAGGACGTCTTCGCCGACATGTTTGCCACCGGCAAGTCCCCGTCCGTCATCGTGGAGGAGAAGGGACTGGCGCAGGTCAGCGACACCGGCGCCCTGGAGGCGTACTGCGAACAGGCCATCGCCGCAAATCCGGGCTCCGCACAGGATTTCCGGAACGGCAAGGCGGCCGCCCTCAACTTTCTCAAGGGCCAGGTCATGAAGCTGTCCAAGGGCAAGGCCAACCCCGCCGTCGTCGGCGAGATCCTCGAGCGCCAGTTGCGCGGAGGCCCCCCACCCCCCAGTTGACACCTCCGGTTCCGCTCCGCAGCGTTTCGCCGCCATGCATTCGCTGCTCGAGTCGCTCGTCGAGGTCATCCGCCGGACCTCCGCCGAAATCCCCGACGACGTCCACCGCGCCATCCTGGCCTCCCTCGAAAACGAGAAGAAGGGGACCATTGCCGAGTCGGCGCTCAAGCTCATCGAACAAAACATCGCGCTCGCGAAGCGGAAGTCCCAACCCCTCTGCCAGGACACCGGCAGCGTGTTGTTCTACGTGGACGGCCCGGTGGGGTTGGACCAGATCGCCTTCGCCGAGACCGCCCGCGAGGCCGTCAAGTTGGCGACCAAGAAGGGGTATCTGCGGCAGAACTCGGTCGATTCGCTGACCGGCAAGAACGACGGCACCAACTGCGGTCCGGGCGCGCCGACGCTTCATTTTCACCAGCATCGCTCTCCGGAACTTCAGGTCCGGCTCGCCCTCAAGGGGGGCGGTTGCGAGAACGTCGGGGCCCAATACTCCCTGCCGGACGAGGCCCTGGGTGCCAATCGGGATCTCGCGGGCTGCCGGCGCGCGATTCTGGACGCGATTCTTCAGGCGCAGGGCAAGGGCTGCGGTCCGGGCATCCTCGGCGTCTGCATCGGCGGCGATCGCGCGACCGGGTACGAGTGGTCCAAGACCCAGTTCCTGCGCCGCCTCGACG
Source organism: uncultured Verrucomicrobiota bacterium (assembly GCA_964608505.1). Classification (GTDB taxonomy): domain Bacteria; phylum Verrucomicrobiota; class Verrucomicrobiia; order Limisphaerales; family CAIMTB01; genus CAIMTB01. The sequence continues at coordinate 7,953 of CAZSOV010000265.1, read as the reverse complement.
ACGTGAATCCGGTCGCCGAACTGGCGGCGTTGGAGGAGGAGATCGTGAAGACGGCGAACGACCTGGGGATCGGGCCCATGGGTTTCGGCGGCAAGACGACCCTGCTCGGGTGCAAGATCTGTGCCGTCAACCGGGTGCCGGCATCGTACTTCGTGAGCGTGAGCTACATGTGCTGGGCATTCCGGCGCCAGGGCGCGTCCCTCGACGGGGACGGCAAGGTGACGGGTTGGCTTTATTGACGGGGCACGGGACGCCATGGAACTCCACGAGACGCCCCCATCCGTGCTGGACGCGCCGTACGCCGGCGTCGCGCGCGTCCCGGGGTTGCCGCGTCTCGAGAACGGCGACCTGCTGCACGCCCGCGAATTCCTCCGCCGGTACGAGGCCATGCCGGACGTGAAGAAGGCTGAACTCGTCGAAGGAACCGTCGTCAGCGGATCTCCCGTCAGTATTCATCACGCCGAACCGGATAATCTGGTCCAACTCTGGCTTGGCTCGTACGCCGCCCGAACCCCGGGCATGCGGGCCGCCGCGAACGTCACGCTGTGTCTCGACGCCGACAACGTCGTCCAGCCCGATGCCCTGCTGCGGCGCCTGCCCGAGGCCGGCGGACGATGTCGACCGGGGGACCGCGGCTACCACGTCGGCCCGCCCGAACTGGTCGTCGAGATCGCCGCCACGTCGGCGTCCATCGATCTGCACGCGAAGCTCCGGACCTACCGCCGGCACGGCGTCGCCGAATACCTCGTTTGGCGTTCTCTCGAGTCGCGGCTGGACTGGTTTCTGCTCGACGACGAGGAATACGTCCCGCTGGTGGGCGACGCCGGCGGCCTGATCGCGAGCCGGGTGTTTCCCGGCCTGGCGTGTCGTCCGGCGGAAATGCTCGGGCTCGAGGCCCCCGCCGTCCTGCGCACCCTTGAAACGCAGCTGGCCCTTCCGGCCCACGCCGCATTCGTGCGGTCCCTGTCCCTCTCCACGTCATAACCCCTTCCCCTCCCAGCACCTCAACCTCCGGTTCCCGCACCCCGTCCCATGCTCCGCCTCACTACTCCCCTCACGGAAGCCGCCGTCCGCGATCTCAAGGTCGGCGACGAAGTCCATCTCTCCGGCGTCGTCTGCACCGGGCGCGACGCGGTGCACAAGTATCTGCACGAAGGGGGCGCGCTTCCGCCGGGCGTCAGTCTGGCCGGCGGCGTGATCTATCATTGCGGTCCGGTGGTGATCCGGGACGAGGCCGGGGCCTGGAAGGTCGTCGCGGCCGGGCCCACCACCAGCACCCGCGAGGAGCCGTACCAATGGCAAATCATCCGCGACCACCAGGTCCGGGCCGTCATCGGCAAGGGAGGCATGGGGCCCAAGACCCAGGCGGCATGCAAGGAATACGGCTGCGTTTATCTGCACGCCGTCGGCGGCGCGGCCCAGGTTCTGGCCGAATGCGTGCGGCGGGTGCGCAACGTCTATTTCCTCGAGAAATTTGGCTCCCCGGAGGCCATTTGGGAGCTCGACGTCGTCGACTTCCCCGCCGTGGTTACCATCGATTCTCACGGGCGTTCCCTGCACGAGGAGATCTTCAACGCGAGCGCCGCGGTGCTGGCCACCCGCGTCGCTCCGGTGCATGCCTGAGGGCCGGGTGGGCGGACCGCTACGGCGCGCGCGCGGGTCCCGAGGCGGAGCCGATCCGGGCGTGGTTTCGATGAAGTTCCAGTGACGGGGCCAGGAACTCCGGCGACATCCGGGACAGCTTCTCGCAGTGGAAGATGGTCAGCGCCTGCTGACCCGCGGGCGTCGTGTGCAGGTTCTCGAACGCCGCGACGAGGTTCGTTCGGAACGGCGGGCGATAGTCGGCGCGGAAGGCGAGCACGAGCGGCACGAGGTCGCCGGATTCGGCCACCACGCGCAGGCGGGAGCGAAGCTGTGGATTGAGTTCGGCCATCGTCTCGAACCCGCTGCGCAGGACCAGGCAGGCGTCCGCCCGTCCGAAGAAGACGGGCAGGATCGTGAGGGAAATCTTGGGGAACCGGGTTCGCGCCCCCGGGAACTGCGACGGCATCCGGACCCCGGCCTCGGTCGCGAGGAGGTCGAGCCAGGGTTCCGCGAGGCACATGCGTCCGGCTCGATAGACGTTGAGGGTGCGCCCCGCGAGATCGGCGACGGTGCGGACCTCGCTGTCCTGTCGCACGAGGACGACGTAGCGCTCCATCACACCGCCCGCGTTGTGGGTGACCATCAGGGGATCGAGCGGCACCTCGGAATTCAGCAGCGCGTACTCGGTCAGCAGCATGCCTACCACATCGACCTCGCCGGATTTCAACGCCGCGAGCATGTCGTCGGTTCCGGTGAGCACCTTGGGTTCCGGGGTCACCGGGACCCGGTGCTCGCGGGCGATGGTCTGCCCCCAACCCCTCACGGCGGCCCGGGCGTCGTTCTCGTTCATCCCCGAGAACAGCGTGCCGGAGAAGCCGATGCGCAACGGCAGACGCTGGTCCGGTTCCGCCGCGCGACCGGCCAGCAAGCAGCCCAGCAGACACGCCGCGGCCATCACCGTCCAACGCCCCGGGCAGAAACGACCGGAAACGACCCTTCGGCGGTCGTTCGGCGGGTTCACCCGATGGGGCGCGGGTTCACGGTCGGTGAGTGGCATCGACGCTTCGGCCAGGCACGACGCTTCCGACGCGTGCCAGGCTTGTTATCGGCGGAATGGAACGGGATTTGAGGCTCGTGCCGTGCCGTCGGCGGGGATCGTCGGTTTCCGGCCCGCGATCAGCGGATCCGCTGGTCGGGCAGTTCCTTGCGAACGCCTTCGTCCAGCGGCATCCGGTCCCGGTCCGGGGACAGGCCCTCGGCGGCCAGGAGATCCGCGAGACGTCGTTCCAGGTCCGCGCGGACTGCGGCAAACTCGGGGAGTGGAGCGAGGTTCCGGAGTTCGCCGGGGTCATCCGAGAGGCGATACAACTCCGGTCGGTGCCGGTCGGGCGTTCCGTCGCCGTGTGGGTAGCGGATGAACTTCCAGTCGTCGGTGCGGATGCCCCGGACGTTGGGCGTGTAGGGAAACTGCTTCTCGTAGTTGTATTCGTAGAACCACGCTGTCCGCCACGCGGGGTCGCCCTCGTTTGCGAGGCGTTTCCAGGAACGGCCCTGGATGCCGGAGAGTGGATCGGCGCGGCAGAGTTCCAGAACGCTGGGCGCGGTATCCATCGCCAGGACCTGGCCGGCGACGACCCTGCCGGAGGGCAACCCGGGTCCCCGGGCCACGATGGGGATGCGGATGCTCGGCTCGTGCATGGTGCGTTTGTCGACCATGCCGTGCTCGCCCTCGAGCAGGCCGTTGTCCCCCATGAAGACGATCAGCGTCCGGTCGAGTTGCCCGGTCTCCCGCAGGAACGCCACGAGACGCCCGACCGAGTCGTCGACGCTGAGGATCGTGCCCCAATACGCGTGGACCATGTTCTCGAAGTCCTTCACCGCCGCCGGGCTGGCGTCGGGGAACTTCTTCCTCCACTCGAACAGCGGGCCGTGGATGCCGTGCCAGGTGTCGAGCCGCTGGCGGACCCAGTCGGGTTTGCCCTCCAGGGCGGAGGCGCTGGCGGGGTAGGGGACGCGCACCTCGTCGAACGCATGCGCGTATTTTTCCTCGGGCAGGTAGAACGAGTGCGGGGCCTTGTGGCCGAGGCAGAGCGCCCAGGGTTTGCCCGGCTCCCGTCCCTTCAACCAGTCGAGCGCGTAGTCCGTGACGACGCGGGTGTAGTAGCCCTTGGGCGTTTCGCGGCGCAGGCCGTTCACGTTCCATTCGGTGTCGAAGTATTTGCCCTGCCCCTGGTGCGTGACGAACCAGTCGAATCCGGGTCGCGGCGCGTCGTTGCCCTCGCCCATGTGCCATTTGCCGAGGTAGGCCGTCGCATAGCCGCCTGCGCGGAGGCGGCCCGGCCAGTGCGGGAGCCGGGCGGGAAGCTCGGTGAAGTTGTCCCGCACCCCGTGCCGGTGGGCATACAGGCCCGTAAGAATGCTCGCCCGGCTGGGCGAACAGAGCGACGTCGTGCAGAACGCGTTCGCGAATCGCACGCCTTCCCGGGCCAGGGCGTCGATGTGCGGCGTCTTCACGTGTTTCGAGCCGTAGCAGCCCAGGGCATCGGGGCGGAGATCGTCGCACAGGATGAAGAGCACGTTGGGTCGCGACTCGGGCGACGCGGCGTGCGTGGGCAGGGTCGTGCCCCCGAATCCGAGGGCGCCGAGGACGAGCAGCGCGAGTCGGACCACGGCGACATGGCAGCGGGAGGGGGGAATCTTCATGGCGAGGCAACACTCTAGCGGTTCCCCCGTGGACACGCGAGGCCGGGCACGGTGCCTACTTCGGGGCGTCGAACTCGCGCACGCGAACGTCCCGGAACCGGATCCGCAGTTCGTCGCCGGAATGGAGCTGCAAGGCCAGATGCCCCCGCTGCCCGACCCGGCGTTGCCGGTGAAACGCGTTGTCCAGCACGCCGGTTCCGTCCCAGTCCGTGCGGGTCACCCCGTTGACCCGCGTCCGGATCCGGTTTCCGCGGCAGGTCAGGACCAGCTCGTTCCAGGCGTCCCCGTCCTCGCCATAGCGAAACGCATGGCGCGGCGGCGCGAACCCGGGGTCGATGTTCCAATCCTTCAGTCCGGGCGCGATCCAGCGCTGTTCGCCGCGGGTCTCGTCGTAAATCAAGCCCGTCCGCCACGACATGGGCCCGGGCGGGTGGATGTCGACCTGGGGGCCGTCGAGCCAGCCGCCGCTGGCCGAGGCGTCGAATCGACTGCGGAACTGGACGCCGCTGTTGCCCGGGGAGCTGCGGTAGGCCTGGAATTCGAGGCGCAGCTCGAAATCGCCGAACTCCCGGTCGGAGACCAGCCAGACGTACCCGTGGTCTTTCCGTCCCATCGAATCGCAGAGAATGCTGCCCTGGTCGACCGACCAGAAGGTCCGCTCCCGATCCCGCGGCTGGCACTGGATCGTCCACCCCGACAGATCCCGTCCGTTGAAGAGCGACGCGAAGCTGCGGGCGGCAGGGTCGGGACCGCGACCGCCCGCACAGGCGGTCAGGAGGGTGACCACGGCCAGGGGCAGGGCCGGCAAACGGAGGGGGAAGGGCCAGGGGAGGCGGGGAGCGTTCATCGCGTGGGGAACGAGGAGACCCGCCGGGGGCTTTCCCGGCGAGCCTTCGGTGGCGGCCTCGCGCGCGGGGGGCTGCCGGGGCGGGGCGTGTTCCGAAGCGCGCCGGTCAGTTCCCGCTCGGGGCCGCCGTCGGCCGTTCGCAGCGGTTTCGGATGATGCGCAGGATGTACGCCTGCAGATCGGACATCAGGGCCTCGGTCCAAAGGTGCGAATAGGCGTTGAAACGCGTCGAGAGTCGCTGCCGGCTCGACAGGTGCAACACGACGCGGTCGGGTCCGAGTTCCTCGATCCGGTAGGTGCCCTCCAGCACGTCGAAATAGGGGCCGCCGATGGTCACGTGTTCGTCGAAGGTGGCGGGGGGGATGTGGGCGGTGTCCGCCTGGATTCCGAAGGACAGGCGGCGGTTCTCCTGCCATTCGGTGATGCGCTCGACGAACCGGACGCCGCGCTCGAATCGGGCCTGCCGCACCGCCCCGACGCCCTCGCCTTCCAGCACCGCCTCGACCGGGCGGGGAAAGCCGAGGAAGTGAACCCAGGCGAACGCATGTTCCTCCTCTCGGATGCGGGGCACGGAACGGATCTCGCGCCAGACCGTGGCGGGGGCCGCGCGGATCTCGAGGTGATTGTGGACCTCGCGCAACTCGGTGGGGGAGGGCCAGCGGGATTCGGGGAGGGCGCCGAGGAACGGGACCAAGGCGGCGAGGGCGAGACACCGGACCTGGCCGCGGTCGGTGGGAAAGACGCCGCGCAACGCGCCCGCGGTGAGGCCGCCGAGGCTGGAGAGGACGAGCACCAGGGGGAGCCAGAGCACGACGCAGATCAGGCCTTCCCAGGCAAAGGCGAGGCAGCAGCCGAGGCATATCAGGGACGCGTGCCAGGGCGCGAGCACGCGGCGCGCCCAGCCATATCCCGCCCGATATTCGCCGAACCAAACCGTCACGAAACCGAGCGCAAAGGGCACCCCGTAGATGAAGCTGCTCGTCATGACGCCGAACGCCTCCCCGGCCTGACCCAGGCCGAAAACGAGGCGCATGCACAGCCCGTAGCCGACACCCAGGCCGCAGCCGAGCCAGTTGAGTTGCCTGCGGGTCAGGGCCGCCATGGGCGGAATCTCGCGGAAATCCCGACGTGGCCCAAGCGAATCGTCCGAGGGCCTTTGCCGGCCCCGCGAGTTCAGGGTGTCGCCGCCATCTTCTGGATGGCCTTCCCGACGAGTTTCAGCAGCGCGAGGGCGTCCGGTTGGTCGAGGGCTTCGCCGAAGCGCTTGAGTTGGGCGACTTGCGTCCGGGCCTGGCCGGTCTGCCCGGCTGCTGCGGCGGCTCGCGCGGTGTCCCGGACGTGACTCGACAGGGCCTTCAGCGGCTTCATGCCCGCGACGATCTCGGGGTGGATCTTGTCGCGGACGGCCTTGGGCAGTTCGATGAATTGCTTTTCGGTGTAGCCGAGGACGGCGCCGGGCGGAAACAACGGCTTACGGGAGAAATCGATGGCGAGGAAGGCCTTCAAGGCCTCGTCCTTTTTGCCGGCGTTCCAGAGCTTCAGGGTCTGGTCGAGCGTCGTTGCCCCGGGCTGGGTGGCCGCGGCGAACGGTCCCGGTTCCCGGGCCTCGGCGGGCGGGGAGGTGGGGCCAGGGCAGAGCAACGCTCCCGCCAGCACCGCGGCGAGTCCGGTTCGGCGAAGCGCGGCGCCCCGGAGCGACCACGTCAGTCCCACGGCGATGGCGGCAAGGAGTTGGAGGGTTCCGAAGCCCTGGCTCCACGCGCCCATGAGCAAGGCTTGTCCGAGGTATGCGGGGGACATTTGCCGGACGAGGAGTGCCGGGGCGAGGGTGGCTGCGATTCTGGCCGTCAGCAGGACGGCCAGCAGCGCGATCACGAGGGGCGCCGTGCGGGAAGCGCGGAGGCACCCGGGGCCTTCACCGGATCGCCAGATGCGTCCCCGCATCATCGCGAGGAAGGCGGTCGCGGCGGCGCCCACGAGGAGGACGCGCGCGATCACGCCAAGCCAGCCGGCGGCGAATCCGTCGGTGCCGGCGAGGTGTCCCGCGTAGATGGCCGCGATGGCGGCGATAAAGGAAACGTCCTGCGTGAAGAGCCACAGGGCAATCCCCGCCAGCATCCACCCGCAGCGGACGCGCCAGACCGCGCCGGGCTGGACCTTGTCGAACTCCGCCGCGAGGGCCGGGGAGGGCCCGAGTCGGCGCGAGGCGACGAGGAAGGCCTCCTCCTCGGTCAGGCCGCTGCCGACGAGCGTGGCGGTGGAATCCCGCAGGTGGCCCTCGAGTTCGTCGAGGGTTCCGGCGTGCAGGGCCGGGGCCGAGGCGAGGTCCCCGCGCCATCGGCTCAGGGCCTGGTTCAGGTCAAACGGGGTTGTGTCCATAGCAGGGTCAGGGTGTCGTGGACGGCCATCCACTGTTGTTTCTCCCGGGTCAGGGCGTTCCGTCCCTCGGGTTGGATGCGGTAGTAGCGGCGTCGACGCCCGGACTCCGACGCGCGCCATTCGGAGGTGATGAGTCCCTCCTTCTCCATCCAGTGCAGCACCGGATACAGCATGCCTTCGGTCCAGTCGATCTTTCCGCCGGAGAGCGTGCGGACCCTTTGGATGAGGGCGTAGCCGTAGGTTTCCTCCTCGCCGAGGATGGAGAGGACGAGGGGAACGGTCGACGCGGCGACGAGTTCCTTGGAAAGCATGGCGCTGCTATGCCTTGTGCTGTTAGGCTTGTCAAGCGCGCGCTGCCCGGGGCCAGGGTCAGCGGCAGGGCGATTGACAAAGTCGATTGGGGCCCGCGACCGGCTCCCCGCCATAGCGTCCACGCGACG
>CAZSOV010000264.1:0-11369 GCA_964608505.1 uncultured Verrucomicrobiota bacterium | reverse complement strand
ACTACCGTTGGAGCGGGTACGGGGAGGCGGTGGCGGGAAAGCGTCTGGCGAAGCTGGGGATTCAGACGCTGGTGACCGCGTTGCAGCGGGGGCGGGAGGAATCGGTGACCAGGGCGTTGGAGGTGTATCGGGAGTGGGTATTTCGGGAGGGGAACGAGGAACGGGAGGCGACGGGGGAGGATGGGAAGCCGGTGCGCGGAGCGTTGCCGCGGGAGGAGGTATTGAAGGTGCTGGAAGCGAAGGGGCAATTGCCGGTGGGGGAGTACGTGCGGTGTCGGGTCCGCTATTTCAGCGACGGGGCGGTGTTCGGCGCGAGGGGGTTCGTCGAGGAGATGTTCCAGCGGCACCGGGAACGATTTGGGAAGGGGCGCAGGACCGGAGCACGGTCGATGAAGGGGCTGGCGGGCGAGGACCTGTGCACGGTGCGCACCTTCCGCAGGGGGGTCTTCGGCTGAAAGTCGCGTGCCGGGGGAGGCGGCGCCGCCGATGTCGTGCGCGGATCTGCCGGTGGGGCGGGTGCGTTCGTGGCCGACGCCGTGCGGGAATCGGCGTCCATCCCCTTTCTCCCTGAACCGGCCTCCGCAAGCGCGCCGCGCGGTGAGGGCATGCGCCCTACAGGGTGCAGGCCGTGTGCTCCCCGTCGCGACGTGCCGTCCGCGGTTCATGGCCCGTGAGCAGTTCCAAATGGAAAAGGAGACTCCCAGCTTCCGTGCGGGCATCGGTTTTGGCGCTTGCCCGGGGCTGGGCACCAGCGAACCTACCCGGGCGCGACGATGCCCGAACAACCCACCCATCCTAAGCACTACTGCGGCGTCTTTGGCATCTATGGCAGCGCCAGCGCCTCCGAGCTCACCTACTACGGCCTCTACGCGCTGCAGCACCGCGGCCAGGAGAGCGCCGGCATCGTGTCCAGCGACGGCAACCTCTTCCGCCGGCACATCGGCATGGGGCTGGTTCCCAACATTTTCACCAGCGAAGCCCTGCACCAGCTCGTTGGCCACATCGCCATCGGCCACACCCGTTATTCCACCACCGGCTCCTCCAACATCCAGAACGCCCAGCCCCTGATGGTGAATACAGGGCGCGGCCAGATCGCCATCGGCCACAACGGCAACCTGACCAACGCCTGGCAGCTCCGGGAGGAACTCGAGGAAAAGGGTTCCATCTTTCAGACCACGGTCGACAGCGAGATCATCCTCCATCTGATGGCGCAGCCGCCGTCCGCGTCCGACCCCAACCCCCTCATCACCGCCCTGCGCCGCATTGAAGGCGCCTATTCCCTCGTGATCATGACCGCCGACGAGCTCATTGGCGTCCGTGATCCCTTTGGCTTCCGCCCCCTCTCGCTGGGCCGGCTCAACGATGCCTGGGTTCTGGCCTCCGAAACCTGCGCCTTCGACCTCATCGGCGCCCAACTGGTCCGCGATCTCGAACCCGGGGAGGTGGTGGTCATTAACAAGGATGGCGTTCGCAGCTTCCAGGCCTTCCCCCTCCAGCAACGCCGCGCGTTCTGCATCTTCGAATACGTCTACTTCGCGCGCCCGGACAGCATCATCCGCAACAAGAGCGTCTATCAGGCCCGCGTCGACATGGGGCGACAACTGGCCCGCGAACATCCCATCCCGGCCGACATCGTTGTGCCGGTCCCGGATTCCGGAAACTACGCCGCCCTCGGCTACGCCCTCGAGTCCGGCATCCCCTACGAAATGGCCTTCGTCCGCAATCACTACGTCGGGCGCAGCTTCCTCCAGCCTTCCCAGCTGATCCGCGACTTCAACGTCAAGGTGAAGCTCAACCTCATCGGCGATCTCGTCCGCGGCAAACGCGTCATCATCGTCGATGATTCCATCGTCCGCGGCACCACCTGCCGCTCCCGCGTCGCCAGCCTCAAGCAGGCCGGCGCCAGGGAGGTCCATGTCCTGGTCAGCTGTCCCCCGCACAAGAACCCCTGCGTTTACGGCATCGACTTTCCCGATCGCGCCGATCTCATGGCGGCGAACCACACCACCGAGGAGATCTGCCAGTACCTGAGTGCCGACTCGCTGGGTTATCTCTCTCCGGCGGGCATGATCGCCGCCACCGGTGGCAAGGCCGGCGATTTCTGCCTCGCGTGCTACGACGGCGATTATCCCGTCCCGTACAGCCCCGCCCTGGAAAAGCACGTGATGGAACGGCGGGCCAAACGCGTCGAGGGCTTCGGCGCCGCCTTCGAGGAGGACTCGCGCCAGCCTACGCTGCTTTGATCCGGCGGGAACCCGTTGACCGGGCTCGCCGGCCCGCCCGCCTCGGGTGCCCGTGCCCAACCCGAACCCCAACCCACGGGACCCGGCTCCTCATCGCGCCGGCAACTCCACCGCCCGCAGCCTTCGGAACGACAGATCGGTCGTCGGATCGTGCCCCTGGATGCCGATCACGCCCGGCGCCGCCCGGAATCCCTGCCGTGGATTGTCGTGCGGCGCCCGGTCATCCGTCCAGTCGCTCACCTGCACCCCGTCCACCCAGACGGCCAGATGCCGGCCCGTGGCCACCACGGTCTTGGTGAACCACTCCCCGTCCGTCGACACGACCCGCCGGGCCGGCTGTCGCCGATAGATGCCGCCCGTGCCGAAGTCGACCGGATGGGTCCGGTCGTCTCCCTCCCACTGATTACGGATCTGGCTCTCGTACCCCTGCCAGAATTCGCCCGGGATCGCCCGGAAGAAGATCCCGCTGTTCAAGTGCCTTCCATTCGACCGGACGTCCAACTGCAGCACGAAATCGCCGAAGGCCGCGGTGGTCTGCAAATCCCCGTTTCCATTCTTCACGTTCAGCCAACCCTCCGGCGTGACCGAGTACACCGAGGCATGGCCCGGCACCGCCTGCCAGCCCTCCAGGTTCCTTCCGTTGAACAGCGGTTTCCCGCCCAGCGGACGCAGCTTCACGTTCCTGAACCTGACCGCGCCCCTGCCATCCAGCGTCTGAAGCCCGATCAGGCCGCGCGCCAACCGGGTGTCTTCCACGTCCAGGACCTTCCGACCGTTCAACCGGATCCGCAGCCGGTCGCCCTCCGCCCGGATGTCGTACGCGTTCCATCGCCCGACCGTCCTCGTCCGGCGCGTCGCCCGCCCCACGTCGTTGATGCTCCCGCTCGGCCACTTCGGATGCGCGTCGAAGATGTTCACCTCGTACGCCGTCGTCGGGGTGATCGCCCCCGCCAGCGGACACCTCAGGAACACCCCGCTGTTCGCCGCCTCGTCGATCCAGAACTCCGCGTGCAACTCGAAATCCGCGAACTCCGCCGTCGTGCACAGGAACCCGCCGCCGGTCCCGGGCTTCGGGCTCAACGTCCCCTCGCTCGCCTGCCATTGCGCGTCGCCCCGCGGACTCCAGCCGAACATCGTCTCCCCGTCGAACAACAGGATCCAGCCCTCCGCCACCTCCGACGCCGCGAGGCGGTTCGCCGCCTTCTCCCTCTCTGCGCCCGCCGCCTCCGGACCAGGTCCCCCCGCCAGTCCCAGCCCTGCCAGAACGACGAGCCACCCTGCCCAGCGCCGCAAAACCCCGCGCACCATCCTGCAAATGCCTTCGGCGTCCTCCATAGTCATAGTCGGTCCCGTTGTCTTACGTCCTCCGCGCCGGGCGGAACAAGCGCGGAACCGGACCGCGCCTTCCCCCCTTGCGCCCGACCGAAGCCCCCCTCTAGCGTGCGACGCCGTGTCGAATTGGAGCGATAAAGTGGCGGGCAGCGCCAAGGAACGCCTGCAGGTCCCGCCCGGGCGCCTGCCCTGCGAGCACGCCGACGCCTTCCGACGCTTTCTCAAGGTCGAGACCCAGCGCCTCAAGATCCTCCACCGCGGCGGCGCCTCCGGCAGCGAGGTCTGCCGCCGCCGCGCCGAGATGATGGACGTGCTTCTGCGCCACGCCTTCGACGCCTACCTCGCCTTCTTCACCACCCAGGGCATCCCCCGCGAACCGCTCTGCGTCGTCGCCCTCGGCGGCTACGGTCGCTCCGAACTCAACCCGCACAGCGACGTCGACATCGTCCTCCTCCACGATCGCCACCGCGGCGGCCCCTCCCCGCTCCTCAAGGCCGTGATGGTCGAGTTCAACAAGTTCCCCGGCGACACCGGGTTCGACTGCCTGCCTCTCGTGCGCGACCTCGACGACTGCGTGCGCGTGGCGAACGAGAAGATGGAGTCCAAGACCGCCCTGCTCGAGGCCCGCCTCGTCTGGGGCGACGCCCGCCTCTTCGAGCAGATGCGCGTCGTCGTCGCCGACCACTGCCTCAAGGGCCGGGAGGACGCCTACATCGCGGATCGCCTGAAAAACCAGGAGGAACGCCGCGCCAAATGGGGTAACGCCTTCTGCCTGCTCGAACCCCACGTCAAGAACGGCTGCGGCGGACTCCGCGACTACCAGAGCCTCCGCTGGATGGCCACCGTCAAGCACCGCGTCCGCGACCTCTCCGAACTCGTCGATCGCGGCCAGCTCTCCGCCGGCGACCACCGGCTCCTCGAAAAGGCCTACGACTTCCTCCTGCGCGTCCGCAACGAGCTCCACTACCAGGTCCCCCGCAAGTCCGACGTCCTCACCCGCGCCCTCCAGCCCGCCGTCGCCTACCAACTCGGTTACCACGAGCGCGGCCTGGCCAAGCGCGTCGAGAGCTTCCTCGCCGATTACTACCAGCACGTCCGCAACCTCCACCTCATCACCCGCAACCTCGAACGCCGACTCGCCCTGCGGCCGCCCGGACGCCTCCGCTCCCTCGGACGCCTCCTCCGCCGCTCGGATGCCGCCGTCGACGGCTTCCGCATCAAGGACGGCGAACTGCTCGGCGCCCGACCCGACGTCTTTCAGGAGAAACCGCTCCGTCTCATGCGCGCGTTCCTCGTCGCGCAGCAGAACGGTCTCGTGCTCCACCCCGATCTCGAGGACCGCATCCGCCAGGACCGCCGCCTCGTCAATGCCGAGTTCCTCGCCGATCCCCGCGTCCACGAGACCTTCCTCGAGATCCTCAACCACCGCGGCGGGGTCGCCCGCATCGTCCGGGCCATGCACGACACCGATTTTCTCGGCCAGTACATCCCCGCCTTCCGCCGGATCACCTGCTGCGTCCAGCTCGAGTTCTTCCACGTCTACACCACCGACGAACACACGCTCGTCTGCCTCGAAATGCTGGATCGCATCTGGGATTCCCCGACGCCCCCATTCAAGCCGTACCACGAGATCTTCCGCTCCATCGACCGCCCCTACATCCTCTACCTCGCGCTGCTCCTCCACGACGTGGGCAAGGCCGCCAAGACCAAGGACCACGCTGCCGACAGCACCCGCTTTGCCCTCACGCAGACCCGCCGGCTCAGCCTGCCCGTTCCCGCCTCCGCCACCGTCGCGTTCCTCGTTCGCAATCACCTCCTGATGACCCGGCTGTCGCAAAAGCTGGACCTCGACGACCCCGAGGTGATCCGCGAGTTCGCCGCCACGGTCCAGACCCCCGAACAGCTCAACCTCCTTACTCTTCACACCTTCGCGGATTCCATGGGGACCTCCGAGACCCTCTGGACCCCCTTCAAGGAATCCCTCCTCTGGACCCTGCACCGGCGCGCCGAACGGGTCCTCGCCGGCACCGCCGAATCCCGTGCCGCCGGGCCCCCCGACCTCGCGCCGCTCGAACACGAGGTCTGCCGTCTCCTGCCCGCCGAAATCGACGCCGACGAGGTCGCGGCCCACTTCCGGTGCCTCCCCGAGCGCTACTTCTCCATCCATGCCGCCCGGGAAATCGCGTCGGACATCCAGCTCGTCCACCGGTTCATGGAACGTTGCCTTCTGGAGGACGGCCCCACCCTCCAGCCGGTCGTCCACTGGCACGCCGAACCCGACCGGGGCTACGTCGTCGTCAAGCTCTGCACCTGGGATCGCCCCGGCCTCTTCAGCCGCATCGCCGGCGCGCTCGCCGCCATCCGCCTCAACATCCTCAACGCCCGCCTCTTCTCCCGCGACGACATCCCCACCCTCGACACCCTCTTCATCAACGACCCCGCCCGCGACCGGCTTCCCGGACGCGAGGCCCGCGAGGAGTTCGAGTCGCTCCTGGCCCGGGTCTTCGGCGAGCCCAACTTCGATCTCGAACCCCTCATCTCCCGACATCGTCCCTCGCCCTCGCCCTTCGCCCCGCCTGCCCTCGAACAGCTCCCAACCCGGATCTCGTTCGACAATTCCCTCGTCCGCCAGCGAACCGTCGTCACCGTCGACACCGAGGACCGGGTCGGACTCCTCTACGACCTCACGCGCGCGTTCGCCGAACTCCAGCTCGACATCGGCTTCGCCCGCATCGCCACCGAGCGCGGGGTCGCCAGCGATACGTTCCACCTCAGCGACATGCGCACCGCCTCCGTGCACCTGCCCCACGGCACCCGGATTCTCGGGACCGCGCGCCAGCAGGAGATCGAAGCCCGACTCCGCGCGATCCTCGCCAAGGCTCCCGGCCCCACGCCCGCAGCCGCGGCCTCCCGCGCCCCTTCCTGAGCCTCAGGGAAGGCCCGCCCGCGCTGCGTCCGGACGACCCCGCTGCCGGTCGGATCGAACCAAGGCTTCCGCGATCAGCGGGGCATCAACCTCCATCCCCGCGGGGCTCCGCCGCGAATCGTCGCTTCGCCGCCTCCCCGCCGCAGCAACCGCCGCCGCAGGCCCGTCCGGCCCGGTTCTTCCGCAGGCGCGTCCAGGCCCAGATTCCCACCACCAGTCCGACCAACCCCAACGCGGCCGTCTGCTGCCAGTCCATGATCTTACTCTAGCACGACCGTTTCCCGAACTCACCCCGGTTTTGACACGCGCCGCACACTTCGCTTCCCTTCGCGGGTGCCCGATGTCCAACCAACCGATGGGAATGACGATTCCCTCGCCGACCTTCGGGAGGCCGCGCGTCTCGCACCCCGCAACGTCGCCCTGCGCCAAACCCTCGGCCACGCCCTCCTCGACGCGGGGCTTCCGGCCGAAGCCGAAACCGCCTTCCGCGACGCCCTCCACCTCGCCCCGAGTCGCCTGCTGCTCCAACTCGGACTGACCCGCGCCTTCCTCGCCCAGAACAAACACAGCCACGCCCTCGCCCTCGTCGAGTCCATCACTCAATCCTCGTCCGCCCCCCCTTCCGCCCTCCTCCTCCACGCGCGCATCCTCGAGGCCACCGGCGATGCCGCCGCCGCCCTCGAACCCTATCGCCGCGCCCTCGAACTCGACCCGGCCCTCGCCGATCCCGAGCTTGCCGAACGCCTCGGCTTCGATCCTGACGACCCCGACGATCTCGATCCCGATCCCGATCCCTTTCACGTCCCCGCCCCGTCCGACCCCCACCCCCAACCCATCGACGATCCCTTCCTGTCCCCGCCCGTCGAACGCCCCCCGATCCGCTTCTCCGACGTCGGCGGCATGGACACCATCAAGGAGGAAATCCGCCTCAAGATCATCCACCCCCTCGCCCACGCCGACCTCTACCGCGCCTACGGCAAGACCATCGGCGGCGGCATCCTCCTCTACGGTCCCCCCGGCTGCGGCAAGACCCACCTTGCCCGGGCCACGGCCGGCGAAATCGAGGCCAGCTTCATCAACGTCGGCATCAACGACGTGCTCGACATGTGGCTCGGCAAGAGCGAACGCAACCTCCACGAACTCTTCGAAAACGCCCGGCGCCATCGCCCCTGCGTCCTCTTCTTCGACGAGGTCGATGCCCTCGGCAACAGCCGCAGCGACCTCCGCCTCCACGCCGCCCGCCAACTCGTCAACCAGTTCCTCGCCGAGTTCGACGGCGTCCGCGCCTCCAACGAGGGCGTTCTCGTCCTCGCCGCCACCAACGCCCCCTGGCACCTCGACACCGCCTTCCGCCGTCCCGGGCGCTTCGACCGCATCCTGTTCGTACCCCCTCCCGACCTCCCCGCCCGCTCCGCCATCCTCCGCCTCCAACTTGCCGGCAAACCCATCGCCGACCTTGACCTCGACCTCGACGCCGTCGCGCGCCGGACCGAGCACTTCTCCGGTGCCGACCTCAAAGCCGTCGTCGACCTGGCCGTCGAGGCAAAGCTCCGCGAAGCGCTGCAGGCCGGCGTTCCGAGACCCATCGCCACCCGCGATCTCCTCGCCGCCGTCTCCGGCCTCAAACCGACCACCCGCGAGTGGTTCGCCTCGGCCCGCAACTACGCGCTCTATGCCAATCAAGGCGGCTTCTACGACGACGTCGCCGCGTACCTCAAGATGACCTAGCCCGCCCCCTCCCCGCTTCGGACCGCCCCCGCCGCGCCACGCCACGCGCCCCGTCGAACGCAACTCCACGCAACGCTCCGCCCCGGTCGTTCCCCGGATGAACCCGCAGTTCCAGCGCGCCCTGTTCCTCAAGGCCGCCGGGCGTCCGTCCGAGGCCGTCCAGGAACTCCGCGCCTGTCTTGCCCGCGAACCCGAGCAAGCCTTCCTCTGGGCCACCCTCGCCTCGTTCCTGAACGAACTCGAACGTCGCCAGGAAGCCCTCCAGGCCGCCCGCGAATCCGTCCGCCTCGACCCCGTCGATCCGTACGGACATTACATCCTCGCCGCCATCCAGGTGGACCGCGACGAGTCCGCCGCCGCGGCCCAGAGCGCCCGCGAGGCCATCCGTCTCGCTCCCGAGGACGCCGACAACCACGCCCTGCTGGCCCGGATCCTCATGGCGGACGCACGCTGGGACGAGGCCCTTGCCGCCGCCGACGCCGGACTGGCCCTGGATCCCGGCAACACCGCGAGCCTGTTCAACCGAGCCTCGATTCTCGCCAAGCTCGGACGCCACGAGGCCTCCCGCGCGACC
This sequence comes from uncultured Verrucomicrobiota bacterium, assembly GCA_964608505.1. Classification (GTDB taxonomy): domain Bacteria; phylum Verrucomicrobiota; class Verrucomicrobiia; order Limisphaerales; family CAIMTB01; genus CAIMTB01. Next base: position 2,566 of record CAZSOV010000264.1, on the reverse strand, counting down.
CTCGCCACCCTCTCCCGCCTCCACCCCGACCACGCCATCAGCCATCACGCCCATGGCTATGCCCTGATCGAACAGGGCCACTTCGCCGCGGCCTGCCATCACTTCCTCGAAGCACTTCGCGTCGATCCCTCCGACGACGACGCCCGCCGCGGCCTCGTCCTGTGCCTCCGCGCCCGTCATTCCCTGTACGGCCTCGCCGTCCGCGCGCTCCTCTGGCTCGGACGCTTCCGCGCCGCTCAGCGTTGGCTGATCTGGTTGGGCATGGCCGGGGTCCTCTTTCTCGCCCTCCTCCTGGAACGGCTCCATCCCGACTGGGCCCCCGCGCTCGTGGTCGTCAAGGCCGCCTGGTGGTGCATCGCCCTCTCCGCCGTCCTTGCCGGCCCGCTCTTCACCCTCGCCATCCGCTGCGACCCGGACGGGCGCCGGGCCCTCAGCCCCGACGAGATCCGCGCGTCCAACTGGCACATCCCCTGCATCGCCGCCGCCGCCCTCTTCGGCCTCTGTTCGGCCTACTCCGGTTTCCTGTGGTTTGGTTGGGCGCTCGCCATGCTCTCCCTCGTCACGCTCGTCGACGAACATTTCGACTCCCGCTCCCCCTGGGTCCGCCGCCGTCTGCGCCTCGCCGCCTGGGTCGTTCTCGCCGCCCTTCCCCTCAGCCTCCTCGCCCTCGCCGTCGGCGTGAGCCTCCGCCCCCCCCTGGGTCGTCCGTTCCTCGTCGCCGGACCCATCCTTCCCGTCCTCGCCAGCATCGCCGGCTTCTACGCCGACAATCTTCGGGTACGACTCGAACAACGCCGTCCCGACGACATTCCGTCCGGCTCCCGGTAACCGCCGGGTCCGACCGCCGCGGACCCTGTCCCGGGCCAAAAAAGGAGAAGAAAAGAAAAGAGGAGCCGGACCGCCGGCTCCTCCACTCATTCCGTCTTGCTCTTCAACTGCCCGCACCGCTAGCGGGAAAACCAACCGGCTCCGACGGCTCAGTTGTTGCCCTGCTGACGACGCTGGCGACCCCCGCCGCCGCCGCCATTGCCGCCGCCCGGACCGCCCGGACCGGCGCCACGCTGGCGCCGCTGTCCCTGGATTTCCTTCCACTTCTTGGCCTGTTCCTCCGTCAGCACCTTCTCGTCCTGAATCTTCTTGGTCGTGTCCTGACGGATCTTGGCCATCTTTTCCCGGCGATCCTGCTGCGACAGCGCCGTGTCTTCCCGCAGTTCCCGGACCTTCTTCGTTTCCTCGTCCAGGATCACCTTCAGCTTCGCTTGCTGCTCCTTCGACAACGCCAATTGCTCGGTCATCGTCTTCAGACGGTCCACCCCCTGCCCGCCTCCGGGCCGGTTCGGTCGTGCCGGGCGAGCCGGCGCCTCCACCGCCGCCTTCGGCTTTTCCTCGGCCTTCTTCTCCTGCGCGCTTGCCGGCATCCCGCTCGCCAGCACCGCCAGCGCCACGCTCCAGATCATCCACTGCTTCATCGCTTGCGTCTCCTGTTCCCGACTCGCTCGTCGTTGTTGCCGGTTGCCACGCTGACCCGGAATCACGGACTCAGCTTCATGCATCCCGCCTCCAGACCCTGAACCAGCGGGCCGCCCGGCGATCCGTGGTCGGAACCCTCCCGGGTGGGGGGACTGGCCCCGAGGTTGCCACGAACTGACTTCTCGGACGCGGCCCCCGCCCGACAGGTTACACCGCCGCCCCCGCGCGAAACCCGGGGTCTCGATTCCCCGTACGCCTCGCCTTGCCGGTACCAAAACGTTGCCCCCGGTCGGTTCGCCCCTAGACTCCAGCCCAATGCCCCGTTCCGCCCGGACCTGCCGTCCCGCCCCGTTGCTGGGCTTGCTCCTCCTCGCCGGTGCCGTCGCCCCCGCGCCCGGCGCACCTCCCGATTACCTCGCGGACATCAAACCGATCCTCACCCGCCATTGCGTCGCGTGCCACGGCGCGGACCAGCAAAAGGGTCAACTCCGCCTGGATACCGCCGCCGCCGCGCTCCGCGGGGGAACCCTCGGCCCCGCCTATCGCCCCGGCGAACCCGACTCGGCCCTCCTTCTCCAACTGGTTGAGGGCACCCACGAGTCGGTGGCGCGCATGCCCTATAAGAAACCCCCGCTGCCTCCCGAGGACATCGCCCGGATCCGTGCCTGGATCGCCGCCGGAGCCTCCGCCCCCGCCTCCGAAACTCCCGGACGCCACCTCCACTGGGCCTTCCTTCCACTCGCCCGACCACCCGTTCCCACCGTCGCCGGCCTCCCGCTCGACAAGGCCTTTCCTTCCTCGTCCAACCCCATCGACGCCTTCGTCCACGCCCGCCTCGCCCGGGCATCCATCGCGCCGTCGCCCGAGGCCGACCGAGTCACGCTGCTCCGCCGCCTGCACCTGGACCTCACCGGACTGCCGCCTTCCCCCGAGGAGACCGATGCGTTCCTCGCCGACCCGGCCCCGGACGCGTACGAGAAGCGCGTCGATTCCCTGCTCGCCTCCCCCCATCACGGCGAACGCTGGGCCCGGTGGTGGCTCGACGTCGCCCGGTACTCCGAGTCCAACGGCTATTCCATCGACGCCCCGCGCTCGC
>CAZSOV010000263.1:3189-11417 GCA_964608505.1 uncultured Verrucomicrobiota bacterium | reverse complement strand
GGGGATTTTGAGCTTTGAGCTTGGAGCTTCCCCCCCGAACCTCGCGCCGACGCTGCATGCCAACCCCGTTCCTGAACTCCTCGTTGAAGGCCGCCACCGACGCCGCCCGCGCCGCCGGCGCGTTGATGCTCCGCAACCTGCGGCGCACCAAGCGCGTCAACGAATCCTCCCAGCATGACATCAAGCTCGAACTCGATGTCCGTTGCCAGAAACTCATCGAGCGCGCCCTGCGCAAGGCCCTGCCCGAGGCCGCCTTCTTCGGCGAGGAAGGCACCAGCGGCGACCCGGACAGCCGGCTGCGCTGGGTCGTCGATCCCATCGACGGCACCGTCAACTTCACCTACGGCATTCCGCATGCCTGCGTTTCCATCGCCCTCCAGCAGCGGGCCGCGCCGGGAAAACGCCCGTCCGACGCCGCCTACGCCGACGGCTTCGAGACCATCGTCGGGGTCGTCTACGACCCCTTCACGGACGAACTGTGGACCGCCACCGTCGACGGACCGGCCCGCCTGAACGGACGCCGCATCGCCGTCGCCTCGCGCACGCGGCTTGCCGAGGCCATCGTGGCCCTCGGTTTCGCCAAGTACCGGCACACCCTCGACCTCATGCTGCCGGTGTTCGAGAAACTCATTCACCGCGTCCGCAAGATCCGGATCACGGGTTCCGCGGCGCTGGCCACCACCTACGTCGCCTCGGCCCGCTTCGATGCCTACGTCGAATACGGAGTCCGACTCTGGGACATCGCGGCCGGCGGGTTGATCCTCCAGCGGGCCGGTGGCACCTTCTGGCGCCGTGCCGTGGACGACCAACAGACCTACGAGATCCGCATCAGCGCCCCGGCCCTGCAACCGTCCCTTCACCGCCTTCACCTGCCCCAAGCGTGAATCCGAATCCCATGACCCGTCCCGTCCCTGAACCGATGGCCCGTGTCTCCCCGGCTCTCCGGGCCGCTTCCCTCCCGTTCCTCCGGCTCGCCTGCCTCGCGCTCGCGCTCGCGGCGGTCCTCGGTTCTCCCCTGGCCCGGGCCGCGGCGCCCGCCGAGGACGGCCTGTACGCCGAGTTCGTCACCTCCAAGGGCGAGTTCACGTGCCGCCTCGAGTACACCAAGGTCCCCCGCACCGTCGCCAACTTCATCGTGCTCGCCGAGGGCACCCGCGACTGGATCGACTTCACCACCGCCCGCATCGTCCAGGGCCGCTACTTCGACGGCATCACGTTTCACCGCGTCATCCCTGGGTTCATGATCCAGTCCGGCTCCCGCAACGCGCTCGGCACCGACGGCCCCGGCTACCGGTTCAAGGACGAGTTCCACGAGACGCTCCGCCACTCCAAGGCCGGCACCCTGTCGATGGCCAATTCCGGGGTCGATTCCAACGGCGCCCAGTTCTTCGTCACCGTCACCAACACGCCCTGGCTCGACAACAAACACTCCGTCTTCGGCGAGGTCGTCCAGGGCCTCGACCTGGTCCACGAGATCAGCAAGGTCCCGCGCAACGCCGGCGACAAGCCCCTCGAACCCATCGTGCTCCAGACCATCCGCATCGTCCGGAACGGCGCCGCGGCCCAGGCCTTCGATCCGGCCAAGGTCTCCCCGCCGCTCCCGGACGTCGGCGTCGTTCCGACCGGAATCCTGCTCACGACCAACAAGCTCCTCCTCCCCTTGCAGGCCCGGCCCGGCCATTCCCTGCACGCGTTCTTCGGCACGAACCTCGTCCAGTGGAGCATCCAGTCCTTTCACTTCACCAACGCCATTCCGGATCTGGACGCCTCGGGGCTGCGCGGTCGACGCGAACTCTTCTTCCGCATCCTCGACGGCGGCCAGAACTAGCCTGCCCCCCACGGTTCCCCGACGTTTCGGGTCGAGTAGGCCGTGACCCGGATCGGCGAGCTCGGTGATGCCCTCACTCGGAGCTCCGCCCCACCCCGCCCACGCGCGGTTCCGCCGCCGGCAACCACTTCCCGTCCCTCCATCCGATGGCCTGGGTCGCCCCCAACTCCTTCACCTTCCGCACCCGGTGCCCGCGTCGTTCCAACTCCTCCACCACCGACGCCGCCCATCCGGTCTCCATCACGAGTTCATCCGGACGCCATTGATGGTGAAATCGCGGCGCCGCCAACGCCTGCCGCGGGTCCTCACCGAAATCCACGACCCGCACGATGGCCAGCAGGGCCTGGGAAATGATCGTCGGCCCGCCCGCGGCGCCCACGGTGAAAACGGGCCGTCCATCCTTCAACACGACGGTGGGACTCATGCTGGACAAAGGCCGCTTGCCGGGCGCCACCGCGTTGGCTTCTGAACCCACCAACCCGAAGAAATTCGTCGTCCCGGGCTGGGCCGTGAAGTCGTCCATCTGGTTGTTCAGAAACACCCCGGTCCCCGGGACCACCACCTTGCTGCCAAAGGTCGTGTTCACCGTCGCCGTCAACGCCACCCACGTCCCTTCCGTATCCGCCGCCGTCAGGTGGGTCGTGTGCTTCCTCGAGGCGCGCTCGAACCCGTCCGTCCACGCCCCCGGCGGAATCCCCGGCCCGTTCACCTTCGACACGCGATCCAGCCGCACCCGCGTGGCGAGATCCCGCGCGTACTCCTCCGACGCCAGCCCGCGGGGCACGCTCGCGAAGTCGGCATCCCCGATCCAGTACGCCCGATCCGCAAAGGCCAGCTTCATGGCCTCGGCCGTGACGTGCACGAAATCGGCGGAGCCAGCCCCCATCCCGCCCAGGTCGAACGCCTCGAGCATGCCGAGAATCTGGGCCACGTGCACCCCGCCCGAGCTGGGCGGCGGAAACCCGATGATCTCGTGCCCGCGATACCGGCTCCGGACCGGCTCCCGCAGCCGCGGACGATAACCCGCGAGATCGCGGCGCGTCAGGATCCCCCCGTTGGCCTTCATCCATGCGTCGACGCGTCGGGCGAACTCCCCGCGGTAGAACCAGGCGATCCCCTGCTTCGCCAGCGCGCGGTACGTTCGCGCGAGATCCGGCTGTCTCAGGATTTCGCCCTCCCGCAGCGGCGTGCCATCCGGGTGCAGCAGGAGGGCCGCCGCCTCCGGCCACCGCCGAACGGCCTCGAGTTCGCCCCGCAACCGCGCCGCGTAATGGGCGCTGATCGGAAATCCGTCCTCCGCCACCCGCGCGGCCTCGAGCAGGCCCTCCCGCATCGGACGCCGCCCGTGGCGTCGCGCCAGCCAGTCCAGCGCCGCCAACTGGCCCGGCACCCCCACCGCCAGCGCCCCCTCCTGACTCAACATGGCCACGGGTTTGCCGTCCCGGACGAACATGTCCCGCGTGGCGCCCGCCGGGGCCGTCTCGCGCCCGTCCAACGCCAAGAACCGCCCGTCCGCCAAGCGCACCAGCGCGAAACATCCCCCGCCGATCCCCGAGTTCTCGCCGTCCACCACCCCCAGCATCAACGCCGACGCCACCGCGGCATCGACGGCGTTCCCGCCCCGCTCCAGTGCGGCGAGGCCCGCCCGCGTCGCGAACTCATGGACCGTGGCCACCGCGCCGTTGGCCGCCGACACGGTCCACGACGCACCCCACAGCCAGATCAGCAGCAGGATGGCCGTGGTCCAGGCGCGAAGCGTCACTTGCATGCCTTGGACGCTGAACTTCGGTCCCCGCGGTTTCAATGCCGTGGCTCCGGGAACCGCCGGGCGAGCGCCTCCGCCAACCGCCGCGTGTACCAGCGCTGCCCCCGCTCGTTCAGATGGGTCGGACTCGCGAAGAGCGGATCCGGAAGCACGCCCGGAAGCTCCGACAGGAACCCGTCCGCCCCCGTGGCCGCCACCAACCGGTTTGCCGCCGCCGCGCGTGCGGCCTCGAAACCGGGCGCGGCCGCGGATTCGGGAATCGGTGCCAAACCCATCCACAACGGCACCTCCTTCCGCCATGCGCTCCCGAACTCTTCCAGACCTTCCATCCCGGCCAGGGCGCCCGCCAGATCGACGTCGTTCCGGGTTCGACCGGGCCGGTAAGCCCCGGGATCGATGAACGCGCCCTCGTGGGCGTCCACGAACGCGGCGATGGTCGAGGCGAATCCGTAGAACTGTCGTCCTTCCCCACGCAGCGGAAACTCCACGAACGACCACGGCCAACTCGCCCGCCACGTCGTTCGCGCGTGCTCCATCCATCCCGCCAACCAGGGCCCGTCCGGCGCCGGAACCACGTAGGTTCCGTGCCACAGTTCCTCGAAATACGGTCCGGTGACCCGGTGCAGCAGTCGTTGCGGGGAGACCAACAGCACCGCGCTCCGCACCCCGTCCCGATGGGCGGTCACGCCCCGCCGCAAGGCGTCGGCGTACGCCGACCACGGCAGGTCGATCACCAGGCCGAGGTTCACCATCCTGCCGCGGAACCGCCCCGCCTCGCCCAACGTGGGATCGATTCCCGTCGTGCACGACGAGTCGCCCGACAGAACCACCTCGGCTCCGCGACCGGTCGCCGCGGCCTCCCGCTTCCAGTCGAATCCGGCGCGGTCGGGATTCAGGAGCACTCCCCGCGGTTGAATCCAACCGAGGCGCGCGGCGGGCCCGACGCCCAGGAACGCGAGCAGGGCAAGGACGGATGCCATCACCGGCGCGACCAGGTCCCTCGGCGCGAGCCGATACTCGTGACTCGCACCCCTCCGGTCGGTCCCTTCCGCCCGCATGTTGCCGGGTTTCGTGCTCATGCCTTCCTCTTCAAAACTGAAAGTAGATGAACGCGGGCGGGTCGTCCGTCCAGAACACCAGCACGCCGAGCAACAACGCCGCGTCGCGCAGGATCGCCCCCCGGTACCGGACGGTACCGGATCCGCGTTGGAACACGCCCCGGACAGCCAGCCATTCCACCACGAACAAGGGCACCACCAGCAGCGCAACCTGACCCAGATAGGTCGTCCCCCACCGTGGCCACGACCAATCCGATGCCAGCGCCGCATGCCAGGCGTAGAGGTCGTCCGTGCTGCCGGCGCGGAACAGCAGCCAACCGTAGAACACCACGCCCGTGGTGAGCAGCCACGAGACCACGACCGGCAACCGGAACCAGCCTCCGGCCCGTCCGCGCCAGAGATGCACCACGACCAGCGCGGCGCCATGGAGAAAGCCCCAGAGCAGGAAATTGAGCCGCGCCCCATGCCACAGCCCCCCCAGCACCATCGTCGTCAACAACGCCAGAACGAGACGACCCCGCCCCGCCCGACTTCCCCCCAGCGGGATGTAGAGGTAATCCCGGAGCCACGTCGAGAGCGTCATGTGCCAGCGACGCCAGAAATCGGTCAGACTGCAGGCGAGGTACGGACGGTCGAAATTCGGGCTCAACCGGAAGCCCAGGATCAGGGCGAGACCCCGCGCGATGTTCGTGTACCCCAGGAAATCGCAGTAGATCTGAAACCCGAACGCCACCGTGCCGAGGATCAGGATCGGGCCGGGAATCCCGGGTGTGTCATGCGACAGTTGAACCAGACGCCCCAACGAGTCGCCGAGGACGACCTTCAGGAAGAACCCCCGCAACATGAGCGACAGTCCCTCCACCACCATCGTGCCCTCGATCTGCAGCGTCCGCGCAAACTGGGGAAGCAGATGCTCCGCCCGCTCGATCGGACCCGCCACCAACTGCGGGAAGAACGCCACGTAGGCCGCGAACCGCGTCAGGTTCCGCTCCGCCTCGAGCCGTCCGCGGTACACGTCCACGATGTAGCTCATCGATTGAAAGGTGTAGAACGAGATCCCCACCGGTAGCGCCACCTCGACCGGCTGCCAGGTCACCGCGTACCCGCCCAGCGCCAGCAGGTCGGCGAGGCTCGCCATCGCGAAACCCGCGTACTTGAACAACCCGAGGATACCCAGATTCACCACGAGGCTGACCGCCAGCCCCGCCCGCCGGGCCGCCGCCGTTCGGGCCGCCGCGATCCACCTTCCCGCCGCATAGTCCAGCGTCGTGCTCAGCAGCAACAGGGGAGCGAAACGATAGTCGTAGCCCGCGTAAAACGCGTAGCTCGCCACCGTGATCAGCACGTTCCTCCCGCGCAGCGAACGCCGCACCAACCCGTAACAGGGAAGGAAGATCAACAGGAAGACCAGGAATTCGTCCGAGTTGAACAACATGCGTCCAGGTCCCTTCGGCCTGCGCCCAGCCCGGGGAGATCGCGCCGAAGGTCGCGCGGACCCTTCCGGATCGGGCAGCCCGCCGCAAGTCCCGGGCCGTCCTCCGGAAACAGAAAGGCCGCCGGAGTTTCCTCCGGCGGCCCCGTGATCCACCCGGGTCGTCCGGGCCAACCAGCCGTAGCTAGTACGAGATGACCAGGTTCGCGCCCTGGACGGCGACCGACTTGATGCTGACCGAGGTCGCGCCGCGGATGCGGTAGAACATCACGTTGCCGGAGCGCGGCACGGTGATCGTCTTGGCCGTCGCGTTCACGACGGCGGAGGCTTGGAGCGAGTACGGTCCGGTCACCGCGGAAGCACCGTGCAACTCGGTCGCGACCGCCGGCTTGTCGAGCGGCAGGCAGGCGCCCGCCCCCGAGCCCGTCAGCGGCGGGCCGCCCGCCGTCGGGCCACCCATCGCGGCCACCTCGTCATCCGACATCGCGACATCGCGGAACTGGAGCGCGCTGATGTGCACCGTGCTCTGCTCGTTGTCGTCGCCGTCGTTGAACATGAAGATCTCCGCCGGCAGCGAGTAGCGCCCGTCGATGTTCGCGCCGTCCCCCGCCGGATCCTCCCGGTGCTTCACGCCGTTGATGTACTTCGCGAACCGCTTCGGCGTCGACGTCATGTCCGCCACGAACACCACCCGGCCCCACGTGAGCCGCTGGTGGCTGTTCGCCGGGTTGATGCCGTCGTACAGCGAACAGCACCCCTTGCCGTACGAGCCGTCCGACGCCCGCCAGAACAGGTCGCCGTCGTTGTTCTGGTTCAGGTCATGCGTCCGGAACACCGTCCCGAACCCGTGCCCCTCGCCCCAGTACACGTCCATGATCATCGTCCAGACGTTCGCGTTCTTCCCGCCGCCGCTCGGCGCCAGACCCGGCTTCACCCGCAGGCCCGTCTTCCGGAAGTCCTCGCCGTTGTCGTTCCGCGGAATGGTCAGGAACTGCGCGGCCTGCCCGTTCATGCCCGGAATGTCCGCCGACGCGCCCTGCCCGCTCGTGCCGAACGAGTAGTGCGACGCGAGGCCGTTGTCGATATAGGCGACGGATTCGCCGACCACCGCGTTGAGGTTGCCCGTGAAGTCCCAGTGCGACTTCACGTTGGGCGACACGGTCTCCGGCTCGGGAATGCCCGCTGCCGAGGGGCCGCCCAGCGCCGCCACTTCCGCGTCGCTCAACGCAACCGGACGGAACTGGAGCGAGTTGATCAACACCGTGCTCTGCTCGTTGTCGTCGCCGTCGTTGAACATGAAGATCTCGGACGGCAGCGAGTAGCGCCCGTCGATGTTCGCCCCATCGCCCGCCGGATCCTCCCGGTGCTTCACGCCGTTGATGTACTTCGCGAACCGCTTCGGCGTCGACGTCATGTCCGCCACGAACACCACCCGGCCCCACGTGAGCCGCTGGTGGCTGTTCGCCGGGTTGATGCCGTCGTACAGCGAACAGCACCCCTTGCCGTACGAGCCGTCCGACGCCCGCCAGAACAGGTCGCCGTCGTTGTTCTGGTTCAGGTCATGCGTCCGGAACACCGTCCCGAACCCGTGCCCCTCGCCCCAGTACACGTCCATCACCATCGTCCAGACGTTGGCATTGTTCCCGCCGCCGCTGGCCACCAGGCCGGTCGGCACCCGGATTCCCGTCTTCCGGAAGTCCTCGCCGTTGTCGTTGCGGGGAATCACGAGGAACTGCGCCGGCTGGCCACCCACCGCGGGAATGTCCGCGTAGGCGCCCTGCCCGCTGGTGCCAAACGCGTAATGACCCGAGAGGGCGGGATCGATGTAGGCGATGCTGGAACCCTTCTTCGCATTGAGGTTCCCGTTGAACTCCCACTGCGCCGCCACGCCGCTCGCGGCCGCCGCCTTCGGCGCGGGAATGCCATCCGCCGAGGGACCGCCGAGGGCCGCCACCTCGTCGTCGGTCAGGGCGCCCTCGCGGAACTGGAGCGCACCGACATGCACCGTGCTCTGTTCGTTGTCGTCACCGTCGTTGAACATGAAGATCTCGGACGGCAGCGAGTAGCGCCCGTCGATGTTCGCCCCATCGCCCGCCGGATCCTCCCGGTGCTTCACGCCGTTGATGTACTTCGCGAACCGCTTCG
>CAZSOV010000263.1:0-3089 GCA_964608505.1 uncultured Verrucomicrobiota bacterium | reverse complement strand
AGGCCCGTCTTCCGGAAGTCCTCGCCGTTGTCGTTCCGCGGAATGGTCAGGAACTTCATGGCCTTGCCGTCCACCCCGGGGATGTCCGCCGCCGCGCCCTGTCCGCTCGTTCCGAACGAGTAATGGCTCGAGATCGAGGAATCGATGTAGGCGATGTCCGCCCCGATGCTGCCCTTCAGCGACGCGTCGTCGAAGGCCCAGTACCCCGTCGCCGCCGGCCCCGCGACGTTCTCGCAGGGACCCGGCGCCGTGGAGAAGGACCAACTGCTGCTCGCCGTGTTCCCCGCGCTGTCCGCGTAGGATAGGGTGATCGGATAGGTCCCCTCCGGAACGCTCCCGGCGTGCCGGTAGCTGATCGTCGTCTCCTTGCCCGACTTCGTGACCGTCGGCGTCACGACGGTGTCCTTGATCTTCAATTGAATCGACGCCGGAGTGAGGGTTGTCGTGTCCTCCGTGACCACGACGTCGACCTTGAGGGAGGCGCTGACGCCGGTCTCGTTCGCCGCGGGCTTGGCGCTCGTGATGTACGGCGCTCCGGGGATGGAACGGTCCCGGTAGGCCTTGATATGGCCCGCGGTCGTGCGGTCGTTGACCAGTACCCGCGTGCCGTCGGCCTTGACCGAGAAGAACTCGCAGTGAGCGTCGCCTCCAATCTCGTACCACAGGAGGCGCACGCCGTAGATGCCCGCCTCCTCGACCACGAACGAAAAGGTCGAATTCGCCACGCCATTGACGATGCCCACCACGGGCGCCGTGACGTCGCGCGGGTCGGCCCCGACGCTGACCGCGAACCCGTCGTCGCTTTGCACGCCCAGCGTCACGAGGCCCGCCGGCAGCTCGAGGTAGGCGATGCTCTCGACCACGAGGTTGTTGTCCGCCGTGTTGCCGTCCGGCGTCAGCCCCGGATAGCCGGGAATCGGATCGTCCACCGTGAAGGTGCCCACTCCCGCCTGGTCATCGTCGAAATTGACCGTGCTCAGGTTGAACAAACCTCCCGTCGCCCCGCTCAGGTCGGCAATGTTGGGGCCCGATTTGCCCGCGAGGATCAGTTCGGCCGTCGCCACGCTGCTCGGCGCGGGAGACACGACCTGGTAGACTCTCGCCTTGAACCCGCTCGATCCGGTGTTCACCGCGCCCGCCCTGGCCTTGGCCGACGCGGGAATGGTCAGATACCGGGCCGTCGTGAAATCGAAGGCGAACGATTTCGAGGTGTCGTACGTCAACTCGACCCGGTGCGTCGACCCCGACGCGAGCAGCCCCGGCGGGTCGTACGTGACCACCCGGTCGGCGCCCTGCGACGTGACCGTCGGCGTCACCGTCGCCCCGTCGAACTTCATCTGGACGGTCGACGACGCCAAATTGCGGATCGTAATCGAAACCGCGGCATCCGGACTCGCGCCCTGGGAGGCCGGCGCCGTCGCGGAGACGTAGGCTCCCGACCCCACCGTCGTCGTCGTGATGTTCACGTCGTCGATCCAGTGGTTGTTGCGGATCGCCGCGGTAAGCTCCGCGGTGCCGGCACCGAACCCGAACGAGCCCACGATGGGCACGAAGCCGATGCCGACGTTGTCGAAGACCTTCGTGCCGTCATAGGTCACGTCCAGCGTCCCGTCGGGATCCACTTTGACCTCCACGTTCGCGAACCGGGCCGAGGTGGAGGGGGCGTTGGCCGGGTAGGTTTGGATCCCGTTGAAGCGGCGGGCCGCGACCTTGGCGCCGCCGATCTTCACGATGATGCCCGGAGCATCCCCCGGTTCATTACCCTCGGCCTCGAACCCGGCCAGGTTGTCGATCGTGTCGAAGGAGACCACCAAGCCCCGCAGGTTGCCGCCGCCCTCGCGAAAGACGTCCGTGCCCACCTCGGAGAGAACGAAGCTGAAGCCTTGGGCACCCAGCGAACTGCCGCCGCCGACGGACGCCTTGAACGTCGCCGTGAAACTCTGCACGGCCGCGCCGTTGTTGAAGTCGGGCAGAACGTATGAGCCCCGTTGCGGCAGCGCCTTCTCCCCGTTCGGGGGAAGGTCGTCCAGGTCCGTCAATTTCAGGACACCACTCTCCACCTCCGCGATCCCGAGCGCCGTCCCGCCAGGATCGGAGGCGAAGTTCGCATTGAAAGTCGCGGACGATGCCGAAACCACGCCCGCCAAGGCCAACGCCACGACCAAGGGTGGCGCCTTTTTGAGTTGTCGATGTTGTCTCATGGATGAGTGCTGGGTCTGCCGGACGCCGTCGCCAAACGCCGCCCCGCATGCTCTCCCGAGTCGTGCTCAAGTCGGTCCTGAACGGCATGGAACTTCCCCAGGGCGCGGTTGCGAAAGACCAGGCAACGGACAAGCCAACGGCCTTTGCTACGCCAAGAGGCGTTCATACCAAGCATCAGATCGGGTGAAGCGCCGTCGTAGCCCACGCCCCGCACGACAGGCAAGCCGAATCTCGAAACTCCCGAACGGACCGGGTCGAAACAGCCAGCCGAAGCCGCCCACCGCCCCGCGCAGCGGCTCGATCCGGCGACCGACCCACCCCGATCGCCGTCACCGAACCCCACGGTCCCCCGTGTCCCATGCCGCAGCGCCGTCCCGCCCCAATCCCTGAACCAGCCCCTCTCCTTGGCCCGCTCGATCACCCAAACACGTTCCTCTGCAAGTTACGCAACGTGAACAGTCCCCCGTCCTGAACTCCCTTCATCCGCCGCGCCCCGTCCTTCCGCTTCTTCCCGAACTTCTCCCGGTGCTGCCGGAAAACCCCCTCCACGAACTCCCGACTCCCCAGCGCCGCCCCATCGCAGAAATACCGCACCCGACACCGCACGTACTCCCCTAACGGCAATCGCCCCTTCGCCGCCAGCACCTCCGCCAGCGCCGTCGCCTTCACCGCACCGCGCACCGCCCGCCCATCCGGCCCCGTCGCCTCCCGCCGTTCGTCCCCCTCCCGATACAACCAGCTCCGGTACACCTCCAACGACCGGCTCACGCTCTCCGCCCGACCCCGTTGCAGCGCCGTCACCAGCGTTTGGATTCCCAGCCGCGACCCCCGCTTCCCCGCCATCGCCTCCCCGTACCCGCTCCACCGGTAATCCTTGGGATCCTGAA
>CAZSOV010000262.1:0-11508 GCA_964608505.1 uncultured Verrucomicrobiota bacterium | reverse complement strand
GATGCAGGGTCGGAGTCTGGTGCCGTTGTTCGGGGGCGCGACGCCGTCGGGATGGCGGGATGCGGTGTACTACCGCTACTACCACGACCCGGGCCATCACAACACCCGGGCGCATTACGGGATGCGGACGGCGACGCACAAGTTGATCCATTTCTGGAAGAAGGATCAGTGGGAGATGTACGACCTGAGGTCGGACCCGGACGAGATGCGGAACCTGTACGGCGACCCCGCGGCGAGGGGAACGTTGACCGAGCTGAAGGCGCGATTGGCCCGGCTGAAGCAGGAAGTGGACGATCGGGACCAGTTCGCCTCCGAGCTGCCGCGCGATGGCGTGGATCAAATGCCGCCACAGATGCGGAAGAAGCACCCGGATTCGGAGTTGTGAGGGGCCGCGGGGGAGGCGGGAAGAAGGAAGCACATCCCGCCGACACCGATGAGCGGAGGAGGAGACGGCGATGCGCTTGTTCGTGGGGATCTGGCCGACGGAAGAGGGGCGAGGCGAGGCTGGGGCTTTGCAGGGGGCAATTCGGCGGTTGGGGCTGGGTCCCGCGGTGCGGTTCACGCGTCCGGAGCAGTGCCATCTGACGTTGGCGTTTCTGGGCGAGGTGGCGGAGCCGCGGGTGGCGGAGGTGGCCCTCGCCGTGCGCGTGGCAGCGCAGGGGTGCGAGGCCTTTCGGCTGCGGATCGCCGGCCTGGGGTGTTTTCCGGACACACGCCACCCGAGGGTGCTCTGGGCGGGAGTGTCGGGTGACCTGTCGCCGTTGCGCGACGTGCAGCGGGCGGTGGCGGCTGCGACGGACGCCTATCGGGACCCACGGGTGGCGGCCACGGAGCCCCCGTTTCATCCCCATGTGACGCTGGCGCGCCTGAAGTCCCGTGAGACTTCGGGGCGCGAGCGGCGGGTGCTGCGGGAATTCGTCGAAGGAACCCCGTTCCAAGGCACCGCCGGCTGGCCGGTGACCACGGTGCGTTTGATGCGGAGCGATCCCGGCTCGGCGGGGGCGGAGTACGCCGTCGTCGCCGAGGCGGGGCTGATCCCTTATTCGAGGTGATCGTGCTTGGGCGCGGCAGGGATCGGGGCCACGGGATGCTTCTGGAGGTAGGCGTCGACGTCGCGGGTGACCACGAGCCGGCCCCACATGACGGGCCAGTGGCCGGGGAAGGTGCAGACGTAATCGTAGTCACCCTCGGCATCGGGTGCGGTGAGCTTCAGGGTTTCCCGGGCACCGGACTCGAGGAGGCGGGTGGCGGCGAGGATGTCGGAGGACTCCGGAACGAAGGCGCGCCCGCGACGGTCCAATTGCTCGGGGGACATCTTGTCGAAGACGGGGCCGAGTTTTTCCCGGGTGCCCGGTTTCACGACCGCGAGGTTGTGGGGCATGAAATCGTCGTTCTCGAGGATGATCTCGAAGGGTTTGCCGGCCTCGACGACGAGGCGGGGGGTGTCGTAGCGCATTTGCTCGCGGACGGTGCGGATCATGAAGACGGCGACGCGCAGGTCCTTGAGGGCGGCCTGGGCGGAGCGGGCGGCGTCGGCGGGCAGCAGTCCGGCCAGATCGCCGGCGGTCTGGAGGACCTGAAGGTAATCGTCGCGGGTGCGATCGGCGGCGGCGACGTTCCGGGCCCAGGCAAGGAGCGCCGCGGTGGTGGGAGCGGCCTGTTCCCGGGGCCAGGAGGCGTGGGGCAGGACGCGGAGGGCCTGGGCGGCGGCGGCGACTTCGTGGCCCTGGACGATCAGGGAGGCCAGTTGGGCGAACGTGGCCTCGGGTTGGTGACCCATGCTGACCAGGGCCCGGATGGCGGCGCGGCGGAGCGAGCCGGAGGAATCGAGGCGCACGGGCAGGCTGACGCTCGTGGCGGGGGCGGGGATGCCGGTCTTCCGGTAGGCCTCGCGACGAGCCCCGTCGAGGACGACGACGGTGAAGCCGTCCAATCGTCGACCCAGGTTGCCCTCGGTGCGGTTCCAGACGGCGATGGACTCGATGGGGTGCTCGGCGCCGAGGTCGAGTTCCCACCAGGGATTGTTCTCGTCCTCGCGGGAGTGGGTCTGGGTGCCGGAGCCGAAGCTGCCGTCCTTCCGACCATCGATGGCCCGTTGGGCGGTGCCGTCATTCGAGGTGCTGGATTGGGAGGCCTTGCCGGCAGGGGCGATGTTGCGTCCGCCGCTGATCACCTCGACCTCGGCGAGGGTGAGGGTGCCGCGGCGGGGAAGTTCGATCCGCACGAACCGACCGCCGGAAGCGGCGGGAGTGGCGGGAGCCGCGGCGGGGAGGTGCGCCTCGGGTTGGGACAGCAACGGCAGCACGCGGGCGTAGGCCCTGGCCCGGAACTGGGGGTCGTTGTGCAGCGGAATGCCGTCGAGCAACTCGGTGAGGGAGGACGGCGAGGCCGCGGCGGCGGGCCAGACCTGATCGAAGGAATCGTCGGCGGCGGCGAGGGCGGACCATGCCGCGGGGCGGAGTTCCGGCGGGGCCCCCGGGCCGGTGAGCCCGACCAGTCGGGCGCGGAGCGGGCGCAGTTGCTCGGGGAGTTGGAGGGGGAGGAGGCGTCCCAGGCCGTTCGCGGTGGCGCGCGCCTCGGAGGCCGGAGCCTTCTCGACGAGGTCGAGCAACAACGCCGCGCGGGAGGTGGCGCGGGCCGTGGCGAGTTCGCCGAGGGCGACGGAGCGGTCGGAATCGGTGAGACCGGGTCGGGCGACCAGTTCCGCGAGGACGGCGGGGATGCGGGGGAGCTTCTGGAGTTCGGAAGTCTTGAGATTCCGGACGAGGAACGTCGCGCCGGCGGGGTTGTCGGCGGCAATCAGGCGGCCTTCGCCGAGGGCCTTGCGCCAGGCGGGCTCGAGCTGGCGGAGGGTCTCCTTGAGGGTGTATTCGAGGTAGTAGTCCTGCGGATGCTTGAGGGAGACGAGGGCGACTTCGGCGGCTTCGGCGGAGCGATAGAAGGACGCGGCGCGGACGGCTTCGAGGCGAACCCGGGGATGCGGGTCGTCGGCGAGCCGGCGGAAGATGGCGAGGGCGCTGGGGACGCGATCCCGCCAGTAGCAGAGGACCCGGGCGGCCTGGGCGCGGGCGCGATGGTCGGGCGAGGAGAGGACGCGATGGAGGAGGTCGAGGTCGACGACGTTGTGCCACTGGTGGACCCAGAGGGCTTCCAGGAGGTGATGGGCAAACTCGGGGTCGTTCGGGTCGAGCCGGGCCGCCCATTGGCGGGTGGCGGGGATGACCTGGGCGGTGTCGCGGGCGCCGAGTTCGACCTTGGCGAGTTCGCGGACGCCGTCCTCGGTTTCCTTGAGGAGATCGAGCAGGGCGGGGATGGGTTGGCCGTGGATGGGTTTGGGCTGGAGGAGGGGGCGGCCGGCGTAGGTGATGCGGTAGATGCGGCCGTGGGAGGAATCCCGGTTCGGGTCGCGGAGGTGATGCTGCATGTGCCCGATGAGGGGCTTGTGCCAGTCGCAGAAGTAGAGCGCGCCGTCGGGGCCGACGGTGATCGCGGCGGGGCGGAAGTTGGGATCGGAGGAGGAGATGAGGTGTTCGAGCGTTTCGCCTGTGAGACCGGAGCCCTCCTCGGAGACCTTGACCCGGAAGATCCCCTGAAAACCGATGACGTTGATGTTGAGGAAATTGCCTTGGAATTCGTCGGGGAAATGCCGGCTGGACAGCATGCCAGTTCCCGGGCAGGGGCGGGAGGGGCGCTCCCAGAACTGCTTCATGCCGGGATGCTTGGCCGGGTAGTCGAGGCGACCGGAAAAGGCGGGGCCGAAGTAGGTGTTGTTGCCGGTGGCGTCGGTGACGAGATCGTTGCCCCACCGGTCGAAGACGCGGCCATGCGGATTGGCGAACCCGTACGGGATATGGTTGTCGAGCCGCCCGGTGCGCGGTTCAAACCGGAAGATGGCGGCGTCGTTGTTGCGGAGGGGGCCTTCGGCGGTTTCGATCTGGGTGCGATGAAAGACGCCGTCGCTGAGGTAGATGGCGCCGCCGGGTTCGAGGCAGACGGCGTTGGCGGTGTGGTGGGAGTCCGCGGAGTCCAGCCCCATGAGGATGCGTTCCTTCCAGTCGGCTTTTCCGTCGCCGTCCGTGTCGCGCACGAACCAGATGTCGGGGGCTTGGACGACGAGGACGCCGTCCTTGTAGAACTGGAATCCGGTGGGCGCGTTGAGGTCGTCGAGGAAGGTCGTCATCCGGTCGGCCTTGCCGTCGGCATTGGTGTCCTCGAAGACGACGAGCTTGTCGCCGATCTTGCTGGTGGGGGTGCGTTCGGGGTAGTTGGGCCAGACGGCGACCCAGAGGCGCCCGCGGGTGTCCCAGGCCATCTGGACGGGGCTGACGAGTTCAGGGAACTGCTTCTCGTCGGCGAACAGATTGACCTTCATGCCCGAGTGGACGGTCATTTTGGCGATGGCATCGGTGCCATCGAGGAAGACATGGGACTGGTCGTCGTTGGGGCCGGGCTTGTTGGACTGGACGGTTCGGACGGGGGGGAGATTGGAGTCGTCGACGACGAGGTCGGTGCCGCGGGCATTGGCCCAGACGCGGCGATCGCGATTGGCCGTGAGGACATCGCGCTGGCCCATTTCCTCCTGCATGACCTTGTAGTTGGAGATGTAGGGCTCGGAGGCGTTGCGGTCGCTGACGAAGCCGCCCTTGCCGGGTTGGTAGGCGAGGGCCGAGCGCCCGCCGTACACGTTGTAGCCATCGACGGTCCGGTAGCGCTGGTGCCACTGCCAGTTCTTCTCGTTGACGACGGCGCGGAGCTTCTCGAAGGGCCCGATCGGCGCGGCGACGCCGAAGATGCCGCGGAAGAGCACCGGGGCGAGGAGCCGGTCCGCCTCGTCGGACAGCAGGAAGCCGTTGATCGTCAGGGAACGTCCCTGGCGCGCGGCGTCGGCGTAGAAATCGAGGGAGGGCCGGAAGAGGTCGACGAAGCCGACGCCGTTGGCCCTGGCCACCTCGGCCATGGCGACCGTGTATTCGCGGAGGTTGGCGTTGAGCGGGGCCGGGTCGGGGTAGTTGGGGTCCTGATGGCGTTCGGTGGCCACCGGGGAGACGAGGACGAGGCGGGCGTTGGCTCGACCGGAGTAATTCTTGGACCGGGTTTCCTTGATGAACCGATCCAGATCCGCGCGGAACTGGGGCAGCCCTTCGGGACCCTTGAAGGACTCGTTGAAGCCGAAGAAGGCGAGGATGACGTCGGCCTGGACCCGCTTGAGCCAGTCATCGGGGGAGCCAAAGTTCTCGGAGCGATGACGGATCACGACCTCGTCGCCGGAGGCCGCCAGATTGCGGATGACGAGCTGATGCTGCGGGTAGTGGGCGTGGACGAGCGTCTCGAAATGGCCGGAATGCTGCATCCGATCCGCGAGGGCGTTGCCGACGAGGGCGACGTGTTCGCCGGGGGCGAGTTGGAGCGGTGCGGGTTCCTCGGCACGCAGGGGGGTGGCGAGGACGAGGGCCGCGAGGCACCAGGGCGTTAGCTTGGCAAGGAATGACATGGATGGAACGGAGGCAGTCTTTGCCGCTGCCCGGCTCCAGGTCAAAGATTGGTTTCGAATCCGTGGGTCCAGCGCCGGGAGGATGGACCAGGTCCGGTGCGGAACCGCGTGGTGGGGCCGGCGATGGCCGGGTCGCCGGTTTCGCCTCTGGTTTCGCCTGCTTTGATCGCCCCGCGGCCCGGCCCGCCGCCGCGCCGTTGTGGCGGGGAGCGGGTCGCGGGTCATCGCGAAGGGCGCTTTGGCTCGAGGTCCCGAATCCAGGCGAATGGATCGCGGAACCATCCTCGGAGCCTTGGCCCGCCTCAACGAACTGCTGCGTGAACAAGCGGTCCGGGGCGAGCTATGCCGGCTCGGGCTGAACGGAATCTCTTCGTGAGCGAGAACGCGCTGGCGCGGGCCTGACGCGAAGGGACGATTGTCCGAGGGCGTCTCCGCGGGGTGGGAGCGGTGTCCGGAACGAAAAAGGACCGGCGGGAAGCCGGTCCTGTGCGCAGGGAACCTGAAGCGGGGGTGCCGAGCGGGTCGGCACCCCCGTGGAAGGAGGCGTGGGCTCAGCGCTTGATGGCGCGGAGGAACACGTTGCCGGCGCCGACGGGGACGGTGATCGGCGTGTTGCCGCCGGCCTGGACCGTCCAGGGACCGGTGACGGACGTGGCCGTCTCGAGGACGAACCCGGCCGGCAGCGGTTGCGGATCGGAGGTGACGGTCACGGAGTTTCCGGCGCGGGTCACGCTGAACTTCGGCGCCACGACCGGGGCCGCGGGCACGTCATTGAAGTTCCAGTAGGCCATCAGGCCCTTGGAGGCGGGCAGGGCGGAGGGAAGCGTGCCCTTCGACAGGGCGACGATGTCGCTCTCGACGAGCGCGGTCTTGAACACGGCGAAGTCATCGATGAGGCCGCGGACGGTGGCGTTGTCCGGGGGATCGAAGCCGAGGTAGATTTCGGTGAAGTCCGTGGGCAGGGCGCTGGTGTTGTCACCGGTGAGGAAGAGGACGCCGTCGATCCAGATCTCCTTCGTGGAGCCCTTTTTCTGGGCGACGATGTGCCGCCAGGTCTGCCACCAGGTGGCGTCGGTGTAGCCGGGGAAGTCGGCGATGGGGGCATTGATGCGCTGGGTGGCGGCGTCGCAGCATCCCGCGGTGTCGAAGTAGAGGTTGTTGTTGCTCCAGGGGGAGTGGATGGAGAAGCCGCGCTGGGTACCCGAGGAGGACGGCGAGATGGCCCAGATGAGGGCCTGATCGGTGACGGAGTAGAGCTTCTGCCAGATGGAGAAGGAGAGTTCGTCGCTGGCGGTCGCCGTGTTCAGGAAGCTGCCATCGAGGACGTGGACGGCCTGGCGGGCGTTGGCGGTGCCGAGGTCGATGGCGAAGTCGCCGGCCTTGCCGGTGGCCCCGGCGGCATCCGCGGAGTATTTGGCAGGCCCCTCGAGCACGCCGATGTAGCCCTTGAGGGAATCCTTGGTGTAGTTGCCGACGGTAAACTCCCAGGAATAGGAGCCGGTGCTGCCGCCGTCGGGGTAGGAAATGACGGCCGTATGCTTCGTCATCGGCGCGAAGATCGGGTTCGGGACGTAGGAGACGGTGACCAAGGAGCCGTCGCGGGTGACGGACGCGGCGACCGGAGAACCGTCGATGCTCAGCGAGACCTTGGTGAGGTCCCAGGGGGCGGAGCCGTCCTTGTGACGGACCCGGACCAGGTTGGGGGCGGCGCCTACGGCCCCGTTGGCGGGGAAGAACGAGGTGAACAGACCGCCGGGGGGCAGGTCGTTGAAGTTCCAATAGGCGACGAGCTTGTGGCTGGCGGGAAGCGAGGTGGGGACGGCGCCCTGGTAGAGTTGCTTCACGGTGGCCTCGTTGAGCGCGGTGCCGAAGATCATGAAATCATCGAGCACGCCGTGCATGCGTCCGCCGCCGGCGCCGTCGCTGCCCAGGTACAGGTTGGTGATGTCGGTGGGCAGCGGGTCGGTGTTGACGCCTTCGAGGAAGAGTTCTCCGTCGACCCAGATCTGCTTGTTTTCCTTGTTCTTGGAGAAGACCAGGAAGTGCCAGTCGTTCCACCAGGCGCGGTCGCCCGAGTATCCGGCGAAGTTGGCGATGTCGCCGTTGATCCGTTCGATGTCGGCGCCGCAGCAGCCGGCGGTGTCGAAGTAGATGTTGTTGTTCGACCAGGGCGCATGGACCTGGAAGGCGCGGGAACCGCCGCTGGAAGGGGCGTTGATCCAGAAGGCCGAGCCGTCCACGGTGTCGTACTTCTTCTGCCAGAAGGCGACCGTCATGACGTCGTCCTTGGAGGTGTTGTTCAGGAAGCTGGCGTCGCCGACGATGACCGGGCCGGTGTTGACGCGGGAGAAGTCGACGGCGTAATCGCCGGCCTTGGCGGTGCGTCCGCCGGCGTCGTCGGTGTAGGCCGAGCCGCCCGTGAACGCGCCGACATAGCTGGCCACGGAATCGGCGGTGAAGGGGGCGACTTCCCAGCTCCAGTCGGAAGTGGCCGATCCACCGGCGGCGGGGTAGGTGAGGCTGCCGGTGTGGCGGGACTGGGCCCGGAACAGGGTGGAGGGCTTCCAGGTGAGGGTCACCCTCTTGCCGTCGCGGACGAAGGTCGGCAGGACGGTCTGGCCGTCGATCTTCAGCGTGACGTTGTTCGCATCCCAGGCGGCGGCGCCGTCGAGGTGCACGATCCGGACGCCATCCGGCGGCGCGCCCGTGGCTCCGGGCGTCGGCGAGACGGAGACGAAGACCCCGTCGGCGGGAGGATCGTTGAAGTCCCAGTAGACCAGGAGCTGATCGGCGGCGCCCAGGGCGGAGGGGGCGGTGCCGGCGGCGAGCTTGGTGATGGAGGCCTCGGGGAGGGCCGTGCCGTAGATGGCGAAGTCATCGATCAGACCATGCATCTGGCTGGTCGTGGCGGTGGCGGCGCCGATGAACATCTCGGTGAAGTCGGTGGGCAGCGGCATCGTGTTGATGCCTTCGAGGAAGAGCTGGCCGTCAATCCAGACCTGCTTGGTCTCGCCCTTTTTGGAAAAGACGAAGTGATGCCAGCTGTCGGTCCACCAGGTGGCGTCGCCCGTATAGCCGGAGAACGTGTCGATGCCCGCGTTGATGCGCTGGGTGTCGGCGCCGCAGCAGCCGGACGTGTCGAAGTAGATGTTGTTGTTGCTCCAGGGAACGTGGGCCTGGAAGCCGCGGAGGCCGTTGTTGCTGGACGGCGAGTTGAGCCAGAAGGCGGAGCTGTCCGCCGTGTCGTACTTCTTCACCCAGAGCGAAATGGTCAGCTCGTCCGTCGCCGTCTCCGCGTTCAGGAAGCTGATGTCCTTCACGTGGACCGGCCCCGTCGAGCGGGGCGAGAAGTCGATGGCGTAGTCGCCGGGCTTGCCGGAATGACCTCCGGCATCGTCGGTGTAGAGGGCACCGCCGAGCACCGCGCCGGCGAGGTTCTTGATCTTGTCCTTGGCTTCGACCGTTGGGAATCCGGCCGCCTGGGCGGCCAGGGAGCCGGCGGCGACGGAGACCGCGACGGCGGTCAGCAGGCCGGCGCGCGACCGGGTGGGATGCGGGGTTTGCATGGTTCGATTGGGTTGATGGGCACGCACTCCCGGAATGGATACATCGTGTCCGGTCCAAAATTGGGCACGAGTGTCCTGACGAGATCCGGGGTGACGGGGCCTAGCCTATCGAGGAGCACCCTCCGGGAAGCAACAGGATTCTTGATGGGAAACATGCAGCCGCGGCATGGCGCCGGTTGGGACGGCGCAACCCGGGCTGGAGGCGGGGGTGGCGCGCGGGGCCGCACCGGCGGGTCCCGCGGTGGGCGCCGCCGGTGCGGGCGCCGGTCGGGTCACCACCAGAGGTAGTCCACGTTGACGGGGCGATTGACCCAGTCGGCGGAATAGTTGGCGGGGAACTTGAAGAGCTGCACGTGACCGTCGCCGTAGATCATGTTCCAGCCGCGCTGGCCGCGATTGTTGTGCCACATGCTCTTTTCGCGGGCGCTGGCGTGGGTGCGTCCGTCGCCGGAATCGCGGGACCCGTGCCAGGGCCAGTCGCCCTGGATGATCTTGGTGGCGGCGCGGACGGCGATCTCGGTGGTCTTGATGGGTTTGCTCTCGGGGCTGCCGGCGGCGGCTTTGGAATCGCCGGTGACGTGCTTCACGCCGAACCAGTCGAGGGCCCACATGACGAGGTAGCTGTTGCCCCAGGCCTCGTAGCAATTCGGTTTGGATTCCGCGGCCCAGTAGCTGTCCCCCTTGTCGGAGGGGCATTTGAAGGCCTCGGGGCTGGTCACGTAGGCGTTGAGGGGCCGGTTGGTTTCGCCCTGGGTGTCATGAACCAGCGCCCGGCGCGGATGCTTGACCCACCCGCCCACGGTTCCCCAATCGGCGTGCATGGGGAACGAATCCCGGTTGTCGTCCGCGTACATGTGGTAGCCCAGGTACTGCTGCTTCTGGTTGCTGACGCACTTGATGGCCTGGGCCTTGATCTTCGCGCGGGAGAGCGCCGGAAGAAGCATGCTGGCGAGGATGGCAATGATCGCGATGACCACGAGCAGTTCGATGAGGGTGAAGGCGGCACGGGAGCGGAAATCCGGGTGGCTCATGGGATGAATTAGGAGGGGTTGCCGGCAGGGTTAGCACGCCGACCCGGCCCGGGCAAGGCCGGCCACCGCCACCCCCCTCCTCCCTGGAACTACCGCCCCGCCGGGCGGCGGGGATCGAGGATGAAGCGGACGACGAGGGGGAAGGCCGGCTCGACCATGCCGCCGTGGTCGTAGCCCTGGAGTTCGTGGAGGCGCACGTCGGGATGGCCGGCGATCTTCAGCATTCGCCAGAGGTACGCGTTCTCCTCGTAGCGTCCGAGCAGTTCCAGCTCACGGTCGCCGGTGGTCAGCAGCACGGGCGGGGCGTCGCGACGAACATGAAACTGAGGGGCGAAGGCGTCGACGAGCGGCTGCCCTTCCGGGATGCCGCGTTCCTTGCGGATCGTGAAATGAGTGATGCACTGGCCACTGGCCGGAACCAACCCCGCGAGGGCGTTGGCGTCGATGCCATGGGCGGCGAGCCAGCGGCGGTCGAGTCCGAGCATGAGGGCGAGGTATCCGCCGGCGGAATGGCCTCCGACGAAGATGCGGTTGGTGGCTCCGCCGAACTCCGCGATGTGCCGAAAGGTCCAGGCCACGGCTGCAGCGGCGTCCTCAAGGTAGGTCGGGGCCTGGGCCTGGGGACTCAGGCGGTAACCGGCGGCGACGACGGCGAGGCCCTGTCTTTCGAGGGCGCGGGGAACGGAGCGCCGTCCGCCGGTCAGTCCGCCGCCATGAAACCAGACCAGGGTGGGGAATCCGTTTGTGCCTTCGGGACGGTAGAGATCCAGCGAGCAGCGGTCGCGCGCGTCGGGGGAGAGGGTGGGGTCCTGCCGGTAGGGCAGATCGCGGTCGAGCCGGTACGTCCGTCCGGCGGTGACCTGCGCTTCGGCGAAGCGGGGAAACAGGCAGGCGAGGAGGAGGGCGGGCAGGAGGAGGCGGGCCGGGTGCATGCGTCGCGGCAACGCTGCGCGCGGCGTGCGTGGAGACTTCGAGCGGCGGTCGGGGACGGCCGGGTGGAGGCGCGGAGGCAGGCGGCCCGGCGCCTTGGCCGGGGCAAGCCATGTGGTCGGGTGATTCATGGAGTGGCGTTTCGTCGACCGGGCCGCGCGCGGGTCATTCGTGATGGGACTTGCGACGGAGGGCCAGGAAGATCTGGACGCTGGTGACGGCGGACCAGCACCAGGCAAGGGCGAAGATCACGAGGCCGGTTTGGGAGGGATTGAAGGCGGGGATTTGGTCGGGATCGAGGCGGCCCAGCACGAGGTTCCAGAGCGCGACGAGCAACTCGACGAAATCGCGCAGGAAGAACGCGAATCCGGTGCAGGCAACGGTCATCTGTCCGACGCCGGCAACGCGGTATCCGGCGATCCAGGAGCCCAGGCCCGGGGTGGCGAGCTGATTGACGATGATCGCGATCTGGAGACGATCGCGCTGTCGG
>CAZSOV010000261.1:0-11526 GCA_964608505.1 uncultured Verrucomicrobiota bacterium | reverse complement strand
CTGGGTCAGCCGCTGGCGGGGCGAGGATGGGCGCGGGCGCACCGCGTCGACGGCCATCGGGCGAACCGGCGAGGTCGGCGGCGGCAGCGGGGTGGTGATGCGGGTGCGAAACACGCGGCGCGGAGCACCGCCGGACCTGCTCCGGGTCGGAACGTACTCCGCCTGGCGAGGTGCCTCGTGGATTGCCCTCCAGCCCGAGCGCGAGAAGCTGGAGAGCGTCGGGGATGATTGGGTGCTGGACCCGCGCCCGGGGCGGAGCGGTTCGGTGTCGGTCGAGTGGATCCCCGGATTGACGGAGGGATTCCTGCCGCTGCCATCCGGCACGCGGGTACTCGGGGAACTGGCGGTGGATCGCCTGGAACGCACCCGATTCGGCGCGGTCTCGACGCAGACCGGTGCGGGGCTGGTGTCGTACCGGGCGGACTACGGGGTCGACAGTTCGTGGGAGGGCCCGCCGCTCGAGGAGGACCGCTCGGACATTCCGGCGAAGGAAGTCCCCGCGATCGAGGCCGTAGCGCGGGAACTCGGGCTCGAGGGCAAGGCGCCGGGAGAGGCGTTGCGCATTCTGGCGCAGCATTTCCAGAACCGGTTTCGCTACACCACGGATCTCAAGGACATCCACCTGGCGGATGTGCGGGCGCTGACGCCGCTGGGAAGGTTTCTGCTCGGCACGCGAGCCGGGCACTGCGAGTACTTCGCGACGTCGGCGGTGTTGCTGCTCCGGCACTGCCGGGTACCGGCACGGTATGCGCGGGGCTTCCTGGTGGCCGCGGCGGAGCGCGAGGGGGAGGTCGCGACGGTGCGGGAGCGGGAGGCGCACGCCTGGGTTCGGGTGTGGCAGGACGGGCGTTGGGAGGATTTCGATCCCACTCCGACGGCGGAGCTGGACACCCAGCGGCAGGCCGAAGGCTGGTCCGCGCGACTGGCGCGGGCGGGGAGCGATTTTCGGTTCGCGCTGGCCCGGTGGTGGTGGCTGGGGGAGAAGCGGGTGCTTCGGCAGGCCTACTGGCTGGCGGTGCCGCTGCTCGCGGTGTTGCTCTGGCGATTTCGGCGCATTCGGGAGACGCCTTCGCCCGGGTCGAGGCAGGCGGCGAGAACTCCGCCACCCTCGTGGCCGGGGCTGGACTCGGAGTGGTTCCGGGTGGAGACGGCCCTGCTCCGGGACGGCTGGGTGCGGCGGTTCGGCGAGAGCCTGGGGGAGTGGCGCGACCGCCTCGCGCGGGAAGGCTGGCCACCCGACCTGCTGGAAGGCACGCAACGGGCCTGGGATCTGCACCATCGACTGCGATTCGATCCGTGCGGATTGACGCCCGATGAACGTGAGGCGCTCCGGGCCACGTCACGGGACCTCACTGCCCGGGTTCCGACGACCCGCCAGCCGGAATAACGCGGGAGCGCGCGAGCGCGTGCGATTCCCGCCATTGCGTCCCTGCCGCGTCCGTTTAGGTTGGGGCGCGGCAGCGAGGATGACGATTCGGCGCCTATTTCTGGTCTGGTGGACGTTGTTGTGGGGCTCGTTTGGAGCCTCGGGAACGAACGTGGAGCTGCGCCTGCCCGAGACCTCCCTGGTGGGCGGCCTGGCCGTGGGCGGGTCCACAAAATCGTTCGAGCAGTTCACGTTGCACGAGACCATCGACCGCATTCGACAGGCCGGTGCGCAGGTGGTGGAGTTCCATGCGGGTCAGGGGATGAGCGCGACGGATGGCGATCTCGTCGTGAACGACGCGATGACGGAGGATCAGATCGCGAATCTACGCCGCAAGACCTCGGCGTCGGGAGCCAAGCTGGTCGCGGCGCGGGTGCGGTTCAGCAACAACAACAGCGCCAACACGCGGCTTTTCGAATGGGCGGAACGATTGCAGGTGCAGGTGCTCGTCGGCGATCCGCCGCCCGAACAGTTCGACAATCTCGAGAAGCTGATCCGCAAGTTCAACATTGGCATCGCGTTGTTCACCGGGCCGAAATCGGCGTCCGGCACGTCCCGCCCCGGGTCCGGAGCCGCTTGGGTCGATCCCAAGGCCGTGATGTCGGCGCTGCGCGGACGCGATCCCCGGTTCGGCATCGTCGTGAACATCCTCAACGTGGTCCGGGCCGGGCTGGATCCCTTCCGCGTCCTTTCGGATCTGCGCACGCGGCTGGCCGGCATCCAGATCTGCGATCTCAACGCCCTGACACCGCAGGCCCGTCCGGTCCCCTTCGGCACGGGCCGGTTCGATTTTCGCCGCCTGCTGAGCCAGTTGGATACCGAGCGATTCGACGGCTACATGGTCTTCGACTGGCCGTCCGACGCCCCGGAACACCGCGACGACCTGGCGCGTGCGGTCCAGTTCATCCGGGAGCAGATGTCGGAGATCCGCAGGACCAATCTGCTGCGACTGGCCGCGCGGGGCGTGACCGCGCCGTCGGGGTTCGTCTACGAGGTCCTGGTGCAGGGGGAGATTCCGGAGCCGACGCACGTGGCGGCGTGCCCCGATGGCAGCGTCTGGTTCAGCAGCCGCCGTGGCTACCTCTGGTCATGGTCCGAGGCGACGCGGACGAATCACCTCGTGGCCCGATTCGGAGTGAACAATGCCGCGCAACGCGGGCTGTACCGGTTCGAATTCGACCCCGGGTTCCTCACCAACGGACATGTCTACATCTTCCGCGCGCCGATGGTGGCGACGGGCAACACGAATCGCCTCGCGCGCTTCACGGCGACGACCAACGGGGTGTCGTGGCAGATCGCCCTCGATTCGGAGCGGGTTCTGCTCGACATCCCGAGTGCCCATCACGGGATCTCGCAGGGGGGAGGATTGCTGTACCATCCCCTGGACCGCTGCCTCTATGTCGGCACCGGGGACGACAACCAGCCCGACGAGACGCCCCGGTTCTTCGACGATCCGAGCAATGCCCCGCAGAACCTCGGCGATCTCCGCGGCAAGATCCTGCGCGTGACGCCCGGCGGGGAGATTCCCCGCGACAATCCCTTCGTCAACACCAACGGAGCGCTTCCCCAGATTTACGCCTACGGCCTGCGCAACCCCTTCTCCCTCTCGGTGGACCCCCAGTCCGGAGCGGTTTTCATCGGGGATGTCGGTTACGACCGCCGCCAGGACTGGGAAGAGATCAACCGGCTTGCACCGGGTGCCAACTACGGATGGCCCCGGTGCGACGGACGCCATCGCGACACGCTGGCAGACACGCCCTGCCCGTTGGGCGACGCGGTGGGGCCCTGGTTCGGGTACCCCCATGATTCCGCGGCTTGCGTCGTCCTGGGCCCGTATTTTCCCCAACCGCCACCGGGCTGGCCGCGGGCCTTCGGCCAGGGACTCGTCTATGCCGATTTCTCGCGTCGGACGGTACGTTTCGCGCAGGTCGATTCCCGGCGCGGATCGGTGACCAACACCATTCCCATCACGACGGGCCTCAGCGGTGGTCCCTCGGCCATGTCGCTCTCCGCTCGGGGCGAACTCTATTTCGTCGAGTACACCGGCTGGCTTTCCGGCAATCCCCTGGATCGACTCAGCCGAATCCGTCCGCGACCGCCCGCCGGAACCACGAACGCGCCGTTGCGGACCACCCCCGAGAAACCCGTCGTCCCATGAAAATCCGTCGGCAACCCAAGCAAATCACCCTGTTCACCCGTCCCATTTGCGGCTGGTGCCAGGACGCCAAGGGCTGGCTGGAGGAGCGCGGCTGGGCGTTCGAAATCCTCGACGTCGGCGCGAACCTCGAAGCCCGGCAACGAGCCATCGAACTCTCGGGCCAGAGGCTCGTTCCCGTCATCGAGGTCGACGGCCTCGTGCTGGGAGACTTCGACACCGATCAGCTCGAGGCCTTCCTGCGGCAGCACGACTATCTGGAGTAGCCCGTCCGGTCCCGGGCAGAGGCTGGGGCTGGGGCTGGGGAGAAGGTCGACGCGGACCTGGAGCGCGGTCCCGACCGGTTCGCCACTTGCGACTCGCCACCCCCGGCGGGTCAGGTTAGGCCGGGTCCAGGCACATGGGTCCGTCCGCACGAACGCTCCTGGCGCACCTGCGAAAAATGCGGGCCGCCTACCTCGTCTTCCTGGTGGCCGCCCTCCCGGTGCCGTTCCTGTACCATCGCCTCGACCGCTACACCGAGGAACTGCGCGTGGGCCAGTTCCAGACCGCCATCACCGCCATCCGCGGCCAGATGGAGCTTCAATTCACCTACTACATCGCCCTGCTCGGCGGCATGCGCGGGTTCCTCTCCGCGCAGGAGGTGGCGACCCCGGACGAGTTTCGACGATACCTCGACGGACTGGATCTTCGGCAGCCGCAACCGGCAGGCAGCAGCCGGGTTCCCGGACTCGTGGACGTGGGCTTTGCCGTCCGCGTCCGCCGTGGGGAGCAGGAGGAGCACACTCGGTCCATGCGGGAAGCGGGGTTCAAGACCTACAATCCGCTGCTGCTGGGCGATGCTCCGGAGCATTTTCCGGTGCTGTACCTGGACGACCTGGGCGCCGACGGCCTGGTCGTCTCCGGCTGGGATCCCTGGGACGATCCCGTCCGACGCGCCGCCATGGAGAAGGCGCGCGACACCGGGAACGCGATGGCGACGGACCCCATCGAAGTGTACGCGTTGGACCCGGAGAACAACACCCCGGGGTTCATTCTGTACCTGCCGGTGTTCGCCGGCGGAGTCACTCCGGCGACGCAGGAACTCCGGCGTGCGCGGCTGATGGGCTATGTCTTCGCCTCCTTTGACTCCTCCTCCTTCTGGCGCGGCGTGGAGAGCACCGGGAGCGGCGTGCTCGACCTCCTCGTGTTCGACGGCACCCGCTTCACCGGCGAACACCGCATTTATCCGGACCGGAAGACGACCCTGCCCGCCCGCCACGCCAGCCTCATGGATGGGTTCAACGCCGACGGGCTGGGGCGCACCTGGGGTTTCTTTTTCGCGAGCAATTCGGCATTCGATCGCCGGATCGAACGCGCCCTGCCCACGCTGGTCCTCCTCGGCGGACTGGCCCTGAGTGTGGGCCTCTTCCGCGTCGCGTCGTCCCTCGTTCTGGCGAGAATCCAGGCGGATGGCATGGCCGACGCCCTGCGCGATTCCGAGGCCCGGTTTCGCGGGATTTTCGAGGCCATCCCCGATCTGTACTTTCGGACCGACCTCGCGGGCGTTCTGGAACTCATCTCCCCCTCCTGCGCCGCCATCCTCGGATACGAATCCTCCCAAATCGTGGGACTCCACGCCTCCGCTCGATTCGTCCGCCCCGGTGAGTTCGAGGTCACGCGCCATCAACTCCTCGCCGAAGGCCACGTCGACGATGTCGAGGTGGTCCTGCGACACCGGGACGGATGCGAGATCCCGTTCTCGCTGACGGCACGGCTTCGCCGTACGCCCGATGGCCAACCGGTGGGCATGGAGGGAATTCTGCGCGACATCTCCGCCCGCAAACAGGCCGAGGTCGAACGGCTCCGCTCCTCGAAGCTCGAATCCATCGGGCTCCTGGCCGGCGGACTGGCCCACGACTTCAACAACATCCTCACCGCCATCCTCTCCAACGTGTCCCTGGTCCGACTCTCCCACCCCCACTCCGCCGCCATCGGCGAGTCCATGGCGGAGGTCGAAACCGCCGTCAACCGCGCCCGCGACCTGACCCGGCAACTCCTCACCTTTTCCCGGGGCGGTGCGCCGGTGCGCAAACCAGCCCGCCTCGAGGCCCTCATCCGGGAATCCGTCCGGTTCGCCACCGGCGGCTCGTCCGTCCTGAGCGAGTTCGACCTCGCGCCCGACCTCTGGCCCGCCGAGATCGATGCCGGCCAGATCAGCCAGGTCCTCCACAACCTCGCGCTCAACGCCGTGCAGGCGATGTCGAACGGCGGGCGCCTGCGCGTCGTCGCCCGGAACGTCGTCTTCGGGACCGATGCCCCCGAGGGCCTCGCGCCTGGTCCGTATCTCTACGTTTCGCTCGTGGATGCCGGCCCCGGCATCGCCCCGGAGAACCTCGCCCGGATCTTCGACCCGTATTTCACCACCAAAAAGCGCGGCAGCGGGCTCGGCCTCGCCACCTCCTACTCCATCATCCGCCGCCATTCCGGGCGCATCTCCGTCCAATCCCAACCTGGCAGCGGGACCACCGTCCATTTCTGGCTGCCCGCCGCGCCCACCGCCTCCGTGCCCCCGGAGGAAACCGCGGACGCCCCGGACGCCCAAATCCCCGCCCCCGGCGGCGGACGCATCCTGGTCGTCGACGACGAGGAACCCATCCGCCTGGTCCTGGTGCGCACGTTGCTGCGCCTCGGCTACCAGGTGGTGGCCGTCCCGGACGGGGAGGCCGCCATCGAGACGCTTCGCCATGCCCGGGAACGCAACGAGGCGTTTGCCGCGGCGATCCTGGACCTGACCATCCCCGGCGGCCTCGGCGGCAAGGAGGCGTTGCCCCGATTGCGCGCCCTCCAACCCGGTCTGCCGGCCATCGTTTCCAGCGGGTATTCGAGCGACCCCGTCATGGCCGATCATCGGGCGTTCGGATTCAACGCGCTGCTCGCCAAACCCTATCCCCCCGAAGCCCTCGCCGCCGCCCTCCGCGAGACCCTGGCCTCCCCCAACTAGCCTCGCTACCCCGGATCTTCACGTTGTCCCTCGCGCCCTCCGTGGCGCAACCGGAGCCTGGGTCGTCCGCGACGCGGGAAGCCGGGCGCCGCTTCCTCCCTTTCCATTCCCCCTCCCTTCGCCATCCTCCCCCCTCCGTCCATGTCCAAGTCCACGTGCCAACGCTGCTCCCAGCCGCTCGAGTTTCCCGAGGAGATGTCCGGTCAGGAAACGACCTGCCCGTCCTGCGGCCAGACCACCCTGCTGGGGGAACCCGCCGCCCCCCGCATCCGCATCCCCAAGGCCCCGCAGCACGCCCTGTCCGCCCGGACCCGCGAGCCCGGCGATTCCACGGTGGCTCCGCTCGCCCAACGACTCGTGACCAGCATCGAGTCCGTCCTCGTCGGCAAACGCCGCGAAATCACCCTGCTGCTCGCCGCGTTCCTCGCCGAGGGGCACGTCCTGCTCGAGGATGTCCCCGGGGTCGCCAAAACCATGCTCGCCCGGGCGCTCGCCCAAAGCGTCGGTTGCTCGTTCAAGCGCATCCAGTGCACGCCGGATCTCCTGCCCACCGACATCACCGGCGCTTCCATCTTCAACCCCCGAACCTCCGAGTTCGAATTCCGACCCGGCCCGCTCTTCGCCCAGATCGTGCTCGCCGATGAAATCAACCGGGCCACGCCCCGCGCCCAGTCGGCACTCCTCGAAGCCATGGCCGAACGTCAGATCACCGCCGACGGCCTGGACTACCGCCTCGAGCGTCCGTTCTTCCTCGTGGCCACCCAGAACCCCATCGACCACGAGGGCACCTTTCCCCTTCCCGAGGCTCAACTCGACCGGTTCCTCGTCCGACTCAGCCTGGGCTACCCCGGATTCGAGGAGGAAAACCGGATGCTGGAACGACTGCAGTTCCGCCATCCCATCGAATCCGTCCAAGCCACCGCCACCGCCGAGGAAATCCTGGCCGCGCAGGACGCCGTGCGCGCCGTGCACGTCGATGCCAAGGTCCGCGAGTACGTCGCCCGAATCGTCCGGGCCACGCGCGAACACGAAGCCGTGCGCCTGGGCGGCAGCCCCCGCGCCAGCCTTGCCCTGTTCCGCGCCTCCCAAGCCCTCGCCGGCATCCAGGGCTTCGACTTCGTGCTGCCCGACGACGTGAAGGAAATGGTGCCCGCCGTGCTGGGACACCGCCTCGTGCTGAAACCGGAAAGCCGGCTTCGCAAATCGACGTCCGCCGCGGTCCTGACTCAGATCCTCGACCAGGTGCCGGTGCCCACCCTCGCCGCGGGAGCCGCCGAACGATGAACCTCTGGCTCGGAGCGCTGGCCGCCCTGGCCGTCGCCCTCGTGCTCCGACTGGAGTACGTGGTCTACGCGCTCTACGCATTCCTGGCCCTGCTCGCCTGGAGCCGCCACACCGCCCTCCGCTGGGTCCGCCGCGTCCAGGTCGACCGCACCTGCACCCTCGAAACCGCCGAAATCGGGGAACGCGCCTCCGTCACCGTCACGATCCGGCATGCCGGCCCCGGGCGCATCCCCTGGCTCCTGGTCGAGGAGGGCCTTCCCGCCGATGCCCTGCGCCAGCACCCGCCCCGCCTGCGCGCCCGCCTCGCGCCGGTCTCCGTCACGACCCTCGCGTCCGGCGAATCGCACGTCATCCGGTACGAGGTCGAGTTCCTCCTGCGCGGCTATTACCAGTTCGGTCCGCTCCTCCTCGAAAGCGGCGATCTCTTCGGCCTCCATCGCCGCTACGAAATCGCGTCCACGCCGTGCTTCGTCCTCGTTCGCCCCCGCCCCGTTCCCCTGACGGGATACGACCTCGCGTCGCGCCGGCCCGTCGGCGAGATCCGACTCCGGCACCGGCTGCACGAGGACCCCACCCGCATCGCGGGCGTCCGACCCTACGCGACGGGCGATCCGCTCAACCGCATCCACTGGCGCGCCACCGCGCGCACCGGCGCCCTGCACAGCAAGGTGCTGGAACCGTCCTGCGTCGCCGGCGCCACCCTGTTGCTCGACTTCCATCGGGACAGCTTCGTCCAACGCCGACACCGCCCCGTCCTCGACCGCCACCTGGCACGACAACTCGCCGCCGCCGGCGCCTCCGACGTCACCGCGGAGTTGCAGGGGCCGGAGGGGACCTGGGTCGAACTCGCCATCACCACCGTCGCCTCGCTCGCCCACGCCCTTTACCTGCAGAACCAACCCGTCGGTCTCGTCACCAACGGACGTGATGCCGCCGACCGCATCCGGACGGAAGGCTGGCGCCACGAGTTCCGTTCCCGGGCGGTCGCCCGCTCCAGCCTGGCCTGCCTCGACCCCAACGACCGCCTCCAGCCCGTCACCGTGGAAACCCGGCGCGGCCCCCGGACCTTCCAGCACATCCTCGATTCCCTCGCGCGACTGGAACTCACCGACGGGCTCGCCTTTTCCGAGCTCGTCCACGAGACCGAATCCCGCCTGCCCCGCCATGCGACCGTGGCCGCCGTGCTGTCCCGCGTCACCGAAGAAACCGCTGCCACCCTGGGCCGACTCCGACGTGGCGGGTTCGCCGTCATCGCCATCCTGGTGAGCCTCGAGGAGACCGACCTCCACGACTGGGCCAGCCCGCCCGAATGGGCCGAACGCCTCCTCGCCGAAGGGATTTCCTATCGTCGAGTCCAGGACGAAGAAAGCCTCCAACGGCTCTGCGCCGAGCACGTCCTCCGATGAACGCGCCCCGCCTCCCCTATTCCCACCCCGTGGCCGGCCCCCGGCGCCCCGACAAGACCATCGCCGACTACCTCGGCATCGCCATCGGTCCCGTCCTGATCATGCTCATGGTCGGCAGCCTGAACTTCTTCCTGGTCGAGATCGGGTACCGTGGCTCCTTCACCGGCCAGATTCTCTGGACGCTCTTCTGGTTCACCGTCGCCGCGGTCCTCGTCTCGCGCATCTCCATCGAACAGGGCTCCTCCTACGGGGGCCTCTATGGCCTGGTACTCGGCGCCGCCACCGGCCTTCGCCTCTGCCAATTCCTGGGCGCCCCGCTCAGCGCCCTCGCCATCCTTGCCTTCATCTGGTGGTGCGCGGCCAAACTCACCTGGGATTGCACGCTCATCGACGATCAGACCGACGCCTCCGGCGAGGGACTTCTCCAACGAACCGGCCTCGAAGCCGAGCCCTCCCCCGACGATCCGATCGGCGGGCGCCCGTCGCATTTCCTGGATCGATTCGCGCGACGCCTGCGCCGCTTCCGAACCGGCCCCAGGCACCGCATCGCCCCCTCCTCCGCCCCCGCGTCCGATCCGGTTCCCCCACCCCACGCCCCCGGCGTCTGGGTCATCTACTTCTCCCTCGCAGCACTCCCCGTGTTCGGACTCGGACAGTGGTTCATCCCCGCCACCGACGAACCCGCGCGACTCCGCGGGTTCCTGCTCGCCTCCGTCTTCGTGGCCTCCGCCCTCGCCCTGCTCCTCTCCACCAGTTTCCTTGGCCTTCGCCGATACCTTCGCCAACGGATGCTCGTCATGCCTCCGGTCATCGCCCGCTCGTGGATGATGCTCGGCACGGTCGCGATCGGCGCAGTCCTCCTCGGCGCCCTGCTCCTGCCCCGCCCCCGTGGCCTCGCGACCTTGGCCCATCTGGGCCTCGGCCTGCACGAACGCCCCCAGAAAGCCTCCGAACACGCCTGGATGCCCGGCGAAGCCGCCGATGGCCCGGGTCGGCGCATCGGACGTCCCGCACCATCCCAGCGCGCGGCCGAGCGGCCCGGTCCATCCGAAGCCAGCCGCCAACCCGCCGCCGAACCCGATTCCAACGCCGGGACCGACACCACCCGATCCAAGGCCTCCGGTCAGGACGGACCCGGATCCTCCGGATCCCATGCCGCCCCCTCCCCGCCCGAGGCATCCCTACCCACTCCCACTCCCCCTCCGGAAGCCCTGCGATGGCTCTCCTACGCCCTTGCCCTCGTCGTCGTGGCCCTGCTCGTCCATCGCTTCGGCCCGGCATGGCTGGCCGCCCTCCGCGCCGTGCGAGCTCGGTCGAAATCCCCGCCCGGGACCGCGCCCTCCCCCGCCGCGCGACGGCGTGCCTTCCCCGAATTCGACAATCCGTTCTCCTCCGGACGCGCGAACCGCATGTCGCCGGTCGAACTCGCCTCGTACACCTTCGCCGCCCTCGAGGCCTGGGCAGCCGACGCCGGCCAACCACGTCGCCCCGACCGCACACCGGTCGAGTTCGCGCAGGACCTGGCAAGGTCGACTCCCGACCTCTCCGACAACGTCCTCGACGCGGTCCGGGTCTACGTTCAGGCAGCCTACGGCGGACGGCCACCCGGACCAGATGCCGCGGACGCCCTGCGACGACTATGGGATGCGCTTCGTCCGGCATGAATCCAAACGCCACTCCCGCGGTGATACCCTAGCTTTCCAGAACTATCCCGGCCTTCTGGTCTAATATCCCGGCCCTTTTCATTTGGAGCGCCTTCATCACTGGCCTTTCGAGGTGGGGTGGAGATCCGATCCCAAAGGGCGAACCGCGCCGGCATCCGGGTTTTTCGTCGCCCGCACCGACGCCATGGCACCCCAGGTTCGTTCACAACCCCGTTCGGTTTCGAGTCCTCGGCACGAGCCTATCAATTACATTTCGGGATTTTTAACTGGATGAAGGTATCGAGGATCGTCAGGGTTTGGGGCATGCCGACCGGTCGTTTGCTCGCCCCGCCCGATCATCCCGCCGCCGTGTATCACTGCGTCTCCCGGGTCGTGGATCGTCGCTTCATCTTCGGGCCCGCCGAGAAGGAGCACTTTGTCCGACTGCTGCGCGAGGCCGAGGAATTCTGCGAGGTTCGCATCCTCACCTACTGTCTGATGTCCAATCACTTTCACGTGCTCGTGGAGGTCCCGAAGGAGCCGGAGCCGGACCTGCGACCCTCGCCGGAACGGGTGCTGGCCAAGCTGGCGAAGCTGTCCGGACACCAGAACGTCGGGTTGGTCCGCCA
>CAZSOV010000260.1:0-11616 GCA_964608505.1 uncultured Verrucomicrobiota bacterium | reverse complement strand
CTCGACACCTTCCGAAGGTTCCACGCCGAAGGTCGCACCATCATCATCGTCACCCACGATCCCGAGATCGCCGCCCTCACTCCCCGCCGCATCGAAATCCGCGACGGCAAGATCGCGGACAAGGTCGATCCGACCCTGGCCGGGTTGAAGCACCTGCCGCCGGAGGCCGCCGCGGTTTCCGCCGGACCCGGTCGCTCCGGTTGAACGGGCCTCCCCCGGACGCGGTCCCACCCGGCATGTTTCCCCTCCGTGGTGCCACCGTCGCGGCCTCCGCCCGATCGCGTCGTCGCTGGCTCCGCGGCCTGTTTTACGGTGCTTTTCCCCTCGCCGCCCTCGACGCCTTCGGTTGGGAGCCCCGCTGGTTGCGCACGCGGCGGCTGCGGCTGAGTCCCGCCCCGGTCACGCGCTTCGCCTTCTTCACCGACCTCCATTTCAAGGGCAATCGCGGGCTTCTCGATGCCGTGGTGTCCCTGATCCAACGGGAGCGGCCCGGATTCGCCCTCTTTGGCGGCGATCTCGTGGAGGAGGCCCGGCATCTACCCGAGTTGCTCGAGACGCTGCGGCGGTTTCCCGTTCCCCTCTACGGCGTGCCCGGCAACCACGATTATTGGAGCGGCATCGATTTCGACGAGGTCCAGGACGCGTTCGGGAAGACCGGGGGCGGCTGGCTCGTGGATCGCGCCGTCGAACCTCCCGGACAGCGGACCCGGGTGAGCGGTTTCGCCTGCCGGTCCGAGGCCGATCTGCCCCCGTCCCGCGGCATGCCGCGCAACGTAGCCCTCGTTCATTATCCCGCCTGGGCGGATCGGGTGCCCGGACGGTTCGATCTCGTGCTCGCCGGGCATTCCCATGGGGGTCAGGTGCGACTCCCGTTCCTGGGCGCCCTTGTGACGCCGGCGGGAACGGGAAAGTACCAGCTCGGCCGCTACGAGACCGCCGGCGGGCCGCTGCACGTCAGCAGCGGGGTGGGTACCTTCTTTCTGAACGTGCGCTTCCTCTGTCCCCCCGAATGCCTCCTCGTGGAGCTCTGAAGCCACGAGCCGCTCCCGGGCGGGGCAAGGGGGGGTACGACGTTTCCCCCCTGTTATCGAATCGCGCGCCGTGTGGTACTCTCGACGCGCATGCTTGGATGTCTCTTTCTCCGGCTCCCCGCTCGCGCGATCCGGTGCGGTTGGGTTGCGTCCGCGGCGCTGGCCTTGGCCGCACTCCGAGTCCTGGCGGACGCGCCGGTCTCCGTGTTCGTCGAACTGGAGGGACCGGCGCTTGCCCAACTCGGTTCCTCCGAACGCCGCCTCCTGGCCTCCACCACGTCGCTCCGGCAATCCCGCCGCCTCGAACTCGCCCGGCAACACGCGGATCTCGAGGCCAGACTGCCCGCCGATGCCGAATTGGTGGGACGCCACGCCACCCTGCTCAACGCCGTCGCCCTCCGCCTTCCCGCCGGTCGCGTCGATGACCTTCGTCGGCTTCCCGGCGTCGTCGCGGTGACCCCCTCCCTCCGGTTTCGCCAGCAAGCCGCCACGCTGGGCGATGCACGGATGATCCAGGCCGCCGACCTCTGGAGACGGGCCATCTCCGCCGGACACCTCGCCGGGCAGGGAATGAAGATCGGCATCATCGACGGCGGCATCGACTACTACCACGCCCACTTCGGCGGCACCGGCGCCTCCGCGGCGGTGGCCGGCGACAACCCGCGCGTTCTCGAGGCCGGCAGCTTTCCCACCGCCAAGGTCGCGGGGGGCTGGGATTTCGTCGGGGACAACTACGATCCCTTCGGCTCCTCCTCCTCGGCCCGCACGCCGCGACCCGATCCGGACCCCATCGACAGCTACCTGCGCTATCATGGCACGCACGTGGCAGGCATCGCGGCCGGGTACGGCGTGACCGCGGACGGGAGGACGTTCCGCGGGGATTACGCGACTCTTGGCGACGTTTCCGGTTTCCGCATTCCCCCGGGCATCGCCCCCGAGGCCCGCCTCTATTCCCTGAAGGTGTTTGGCGCCGGGGACGTCGATGCCTCGCCCGTGGTTTCCGCCCTCGAATGGGCGCTCGATCCCGATCAGGACGGGGATTTCGGCGACCGTCTCGACGTGGTGAATCTCTCCCTCAGCACGACCTTCGGATATGACTTCGCGAATCGGACCTGGGAAACCGCCGTCAACCGGTTGGTCGCCCAGGGAGTCGTCGTCGTCGGGTCCAGCGGCAACGGTGGCGACACCGCCTTCGTGACCGGCCCGCCGGCGCTCGCCGAACGCGCCATCTCCGTCGCGGCCACCGCCGGCGATCAGTTTCACCAGAACCTTGCGACCTTCCATGGACTCGTGGAGCGACCCTGGACGATCCCGGATCTCTTCGACACCGGCGTTGGCCCGCTTCTGGCCGACGTTCCCCCCGTCTCCGCGCGGCTTGTCGCCGCGAACCCCCTCGCCGCCTGCACCGCCCTCGTCAATTCGGACGCGCTCCGCGGCCAGGTCGCCCTCGTCCAGGCCGACTCCTGTGGCCTTCTGGACAAGGTGCGTCGCGTCCAGTCCGCCGGCGCCGTGGCGGTCCTCCTGATCCTCCCGCACGACGGAGTCTTCGCCGATTACCGGTCGCTGGGCGCGCCTGCCGACCTCCGGATCCCGGTGCTCGGCATCAACCAGCGCCTGGGCAGGGCCATCATGGCCCGAAGCGGCACCGCGCTTTCGGTGAATCTGCGCCACGCCACGGCCCGGACCGATCCCGACTGGATCGGACGGCCCGCTCACTTCAGTTCGCGCGGGCCCTCGCTGGCCATCGCGAGACTGAAGCCCGACATCGCGGCGCCGGGCTACGGCATCCTCTCGGCGCGGGCGGCCACCGGCTCGGGCGTCGTGCCGTTGTCCGGCACCTCCATGTCCGCCCCGCAAGTCGCGGGGGCCGCGGCCCTCGTCCGACAGGCCCACCCGGACTGGAGCCCCGAGGACGTAAAGGCCGCGTTGATGAACACCGCCCTGCCCCTGCGCGACCCCGCGGGCCGCCCGTATCCGCACACCTGGACGGGCGCCGGACTGGTCCAGGCCATGGCCGCGGTCGACGCGCCGTTGATGGCGCGGGTCGATGACGACTCGGGACAGGTCTCGCTGTCGTTCGGTCTGCTCGACATCGCGGAGCCGGCCGTCCGGACCCGGTCGCTTCGCATCGTGAACCGCCAGGCCCGGGAGGCGACCGTCCGGATCGCCGTGAGCAACGCCGTCGAGCAGGCCGGGGCACGGCTGATTCCGGCGCTCGATTCCGTCGTGCTTCCCCCGGGAGGGTTCGCCCGGGTCGACCTGCGACTCGAGGTGGTTCCGCTCGGCATGTCGACGCGCCTCGCCGAGCCCGATCCGGCGGGAGCGGGGTTGACGCAGGGAGTTCACCCCCGACGTCAACCCCGGCTGCCCGAGGCCGGCGGCGAGGTTTGGGTGACCGATGCGACGAGCGGCGCGGCGGTGCATCTGCCATGGCTGGTCGTCGTGAAGCCCCGAACCTCCTTCGATCACGCCGCGGCACGGGTCGGGTTGCCTTCCTCGCGGACGTCGACGATCCCGCTGCCCACCCGCGGCGACTCCGGACACGAGTCCCCGCTGGTGGCAGCCCTGCTGTGGGGCGCGTCGTCCAGTCGGATCGCCGCGGTCGGCGCCGCCAGCGATTTTCACCGCACGGAGGCGCTTGGCGACACCACGCTCTACTTCGGTCTCGCCCTGGCCGCGCCCTGGCTGACGCCGCAGCACCCGCTGGTCGGCGCCAGCATCGAGATCGACCTCAACGACGATGCCCGCGTCGATTTCACCCTGCTCAATGGCAACGAGTCCGGGCTGGTCTATCTCGATCCGCTCTCCCATGGACCCCTCGGAGAGGTCGATGACGATTTCCAAACCGTCCTGCGCGACGACAATAAACGGACCAACAACCTCTCGTCCGCGGGACCGCTCAACGTGCTTCCCCCCGCCTACCGCGATACCGCGCCGATGCTCGCCTCCACCCTGCTGCACTCGGTGCGCGCGTCGAGCCTCGGGCTGTCCACCAACCGCAGCCGCTTTCGTTATCGCGGCAGTTACAACAGCGGCGCCGAACGCACGGCCTGGGTTGCCTTCGACGCCCGGGTCCCCGTCGTGGATGCCACCCCCCACGGCCTGCGCGGCACGCCGTTCCAGGACGAGGGCCGGGGCGTGAAGGTGGATTTCAACCGCATCGAGGCGGCCGCCCGGGGATTTACCTTCCTCGACCTGCCCCGCGTCCTGCTCCTGCATTTCCACAACGCCACCTCCGTCGTCGAGAGCGTCGTGCTCGACATCGTGGAGCCGGATGTCGACCGCGACGGCCTGCCCGATGTCTGGGAACTCGCGCACCTGGGCGACCTGGCCGGGGGCGGGAGCCTCGACTCCGATGGGGATGGAAAATCGGACGTCGAGGAGTACCTGGCCGGCACCGATCCCGCGGCGCTGCGGCTCGAGGTGCGACGCGAACCCGGACTGGAGCTCGTCTGGGCTTCGGTGGCCGGGCGGCGATACACCGTCGAGCGGGCCGGCGACGTGGGCGGGCGATTCGAGGCGTGGTTGCCGAACCTGCCGGCAACGCCGCCGCGCAACGCCGTTCCGTTGAAGCCCGGCGTCGGTCCGTCGTTCCTGCGGCTGCGGTTGGAGTGAGGGGACGCGGGGGCGCCCCGCCCCGCTCACTTCCCGGGGACGACCAGGGGCGCGTTGTCGAACAGCTCGATGCGGTGGTGTTCGAGGGTGCGGCCCTCGCGCAGGCGGAGCGTGCTCAGGGACTTGTTGTAGTCGGTCTGGGCGCGCAGTTCCTCGAGGCGCGCGGCGGTGAGACGTTGCTGGATCTGGAGGACGACGAAACTGGTGCTGCGCCCGCTCTTGAGTTTCTTCTCCTCGGCGGCCAGCGCCGCCTCCGCGTACTGGCGGGCCTCGCGTGTGGCCCCGACGCGTTCGTAGGCGGACCGGGCGCGGACGATGGCGTCGTCGACCTCGACGATGG
This sequence comes from uncultured Verrucomicrobiota bacterium, assembly GCA_964608505.1. Classification (GTDB taxonomy): domain Bacteria; phylum Verrucomicrobiota; class Verrucomicrobiia; order Limisphaerales; family CAIMTB01; genus CAIMTB01. The sequence continues at coordinate 6,630 of CAZSOV010000260.1, read as the reverse complement.
CGGCCTGGCGCTGGCGGCGGAGCTGGAACTCGGCCTGATGGGTTTCCGTCTGGCCCATGCGGTAGGTGGTGCGGGCGCGGCGGTTGCTGAGCGGGAAGCTCAAGGTCGCGCCGAACGTGTGAAAGGGCGCGCTCCCCTCCGAGACGGTGCCGAGGGCGCCGCTGAACTCGCTGCCGGCGCCGACGTAGCCCAGGTTGCCGAGGAGCTCGAGCTGGGGCAAAAGCTGGTTGCGGTTCAGGCGGTTCGAGAGCTGGCGCTGTTCGACCGTGATGGCGAGTTGCTTCAGGTCGGGGCGTAGTTCCAGGGCCCGGGCACGGCTGACCGCGAAATCGAGGTCGGGAATGCCGAGGTCCAGGGGATCGGTCGGCAGGATCTCCAGGTCTCCCTCGGTTTCGTACTGGTCGGTCAGGAGGCTCCGAAGCTGCTGCTGCGCAAGGGTGGTCGAGGCTTGGGCCGCGATGAGGGCGGCCTGGCTGCTGGCCATCTGCGATTGGGCCTCCTTCTCCTCGAGATCGGCCATGGTGCCGATTTGCACGCGGCGCTGGTTCTCGCGGAAGAGGCGCTCGGCCAGTTCCAGGGCCTTCTGGGAGTTCCTCACGTTTTCGAGGTTGGCGACCAGATCGAAGTACGCCTGTTCCACCCGCGCGACAATGGTCTGCACGGTTTCGGCGAGGGCGTACCGGGAGGCGTCGATGTCCTTGCGCCGGAGACGCAGGTTCACGCGGGTTTCGTCGATCCAGGCGTTGCGCAGGAGTTGCTGGCGCAACTCGAACGCCGTCCAGTTGGCCTGACTGCGCTCGAAGGGCACGTTGCGGGAGGTGCCGTAGGTGTCGCTCGCCGTGCCCGACAGCGTGTAGGTCATGCCGACGGGCAGGCTGCCGTTCAACCGGGCGTTGAAGTTGTCGGATTCGGACTGGCTGGGCGGTACCGGGCGGTTCTGGCTGTCGATGCCCTCCGCTTCCGAGGAGGACCGGAGCGTATAGCCCACCGAGAAATTGGGATCGAACGCCGCGTAGCCCAGGTGAAGCCGGAGTTCCGCGAGCTTCGGGCTGAGACGCTGGAGTTGGATGTCGAAGTTTCGTGCGAGGGCCGATTGCACGCAGTCGTGGAGCGACAGCGCGCGGGAGGTCGGAGTCGGCGTGGTCGCGGGGGCGGTCGGGGCGTTGGTGGCGGCGGTCGCGGCCCGCAGCGGGGGTGTCAGGAGCGTGGCGCCGACGGCGAGGCAGGCCACGAGGCCGCGAAACGGAGCGAAGGAACCCGCGGCATCCGCTCCTCGCGGGGCAGCGGTGGGGGCGGGGACCCGGGCGGGACTCGGCCCGACCGGACGCGTGACTTCGTTCGGGCGTCCCCGGCTGCCCGACCGGTTTTCGGGGGAGGGCGTCGTGGTCATGGAGGGAGTTTCCGGTGAGGTGGGGTCGATCTTCATGAGAGGGTCGTCACTGGGGCGCGGCGCGCGTACGGTGTGTCGGTCAAGCTTCGCGATTCGCGCATCGGGAGGAAGCCGGAATCAGACAAGACCGAGGCGTTCCTGCATCTCGCGGAGGGGCCGGGTCATGGTGACCTTCTGTCCGTCATGCAGGATGACGACGTACTGGCCACCGGGCAGGGGTTGGAGTTCCTTGACGCGTTGGAGGTGGACAAAGGCCGAGCGGCTCACGCGGAAAAAGATGTCCGGGGGCAGCTGTTCCTCGAGGCGGCTCAGGGTGCCCCGCAGGATGTGGTTGGTCTTGCCGACGTGGAGGATCGCGTAGTTGCCGGCGGCCTCGATCCAGTCGATTTCCTCAAGCCGGACCAGGATGACCCGGTCGTTGGTGCGGACCATGAACCGCCGCTGCCCGGGTGGAATGGGGGAGCGCTGGTCCAGCCACCGGGCCAGTTGTTGGTTCGTGGGACCGGTGGAGCGGGAATCGACGGCCTTGCGGGCGCGTTCAACGGCCTGCTGGAAGCGGGCCAGCTTGAAGGGCTTGAGCAGGTAGTCGGTGGCGTTGACCTCGAAGGCCTCGAGCGCGAACTCGTCGTGGGCGGTGGTGAACACGATGGCGGGACATATCTCCTCCGGCAGCGCCCGGAGCACTTCGAATCCCGTCATGCCCGGCATCTGGACATCGAGGAACACCACGTCGGGGTGAAGCTCGCCGATGGCGGCGAGGGCCTCGGTCCCGTTCGTGCATTCGCGGGCAATTTCCAGGTCGGGCAGGTCGGCGAGGAAGTTCCGGACCCGTTCGCGGGCCAGGGGTTCATCGTCCACGATCAACACGCGGAGGGGCATGGCGGGAGGGAGGTTCAGGCGGGGGCCGTTCGCCAGGGAAGCCTGATTTCCACCTCGATGCCGCCCCCGGACCGCTCGGCAAGGCGCAGTTCGGCGGCGTCGCCATGGAGCTCGCGCAGCCGGGCGCGGGTGTTGGCGAGCCCGATGCCGGGACGCGTCGAGGAGGGGGTCCGGAGCCCGGGACCGGTATCGGACACGACCAGGACCAGGACCTCCCCCTCCCGCCGGGCACCGAGGGAAATGGTGCCCCGCTGTTCGGAGCGTTCGATGCCATGCCGGATGGCATTCTCGAGCAGCGGTTGCAGGATCAACGTGGGCACAGGAATCGTCAGGCATTCCGTCGGGAAATCCTCGACCACCGTCAACCGGTCCCCGAAGCGGGATTTCTCGATGTCGAGATAGCGCCGTGCGAACTCGAGTTCGGCCCGGAGCGGGGATTCGGGGGCGTTGGCGGTGTTCAGGGTGAGGCGCAGGAAATCGCTGAGGGAGGAGATCATCTCGTCGGCGGCTTGGGCGTCGCGGTGCACGACGGTGGCGATGCCGTTGAGCGTGTTGAAGAGAAAGTGCGGATTGAGCTGCATTCGCAGCGCTTGCAGGCGCGCATCGGCCAGTTGGCGGGAGAGTTCCTGGGCCTGGCGATCCCGCTCGCGCAGCCGCCGTTGCTGGGCCAGCCAATGCCACGCACCCACCACCGCGCCGTAGGTCAGCAGGTGCAGATGCCAGCGGAAGGTTAAATTGATCAGGGCCCGGTCCGGAAACGAGGCCGCCGGCCGAAACCGGCCTCGTTCCCAGCCAAACTCGAGGCGTCCGGGCGGACGGAATCCTTCCGGTGGCGGTCCCGGGGGAGGGCCGCCCGGACCGCCCGGACCGCCCGGGCCGTCCGCGAAGGGTGGGCGCCCCTCGAGATCCCGGGGCCCTCCGCGGGGGCCCTCGCGGGAATGCTCGCGTTCCCGGTCCCGGTCCCGATCCCGCCCCGGCTCCCGCGGGCCGCGCAGGAACCGGCCCGGGCGCAGGCTTTCCGGGACCAGGTTTTCCGAGACGAACGTTTGCAGGACGCCGTAGACGCCGCCGGCCAGGACCAGGCCACCCAGGTGAACGGCCAGGTGCAGCCCGAGGCGTTCGCGTCCCAGCGGGAAACGGCGCGAGATCCAGAAAATGGCCGGAACGAGCAATGCCCAGACGTACATGTCGAGGCAGTTGTTGTAGATCGCGGCCAGCCACGGAACCGAACGTCCCGAACTGGTGATCGCGAGCACGAACTGGCTCGCGAGCAGCAATCCGAAGACCGTCGCGACCGCCAGCGTCACCCCGATCGCGCGCAATCCCCGGGCCAGCGGGGAGAGCCGGAAGGCCGGGCCCGGAGCGGCGGCGAGGGCGGGGGCTTCAGGCATGCAATCGACTTTCCGCTTCGGAGTCCGGACCGCGAGCACCCCGGGATGAAGTCAAGCCAGGCTGGGACGACTTCCCGGGGTACCGGGACGGGCTCGCGTCGGGGAAGGACTCACGGCATCGCCGACGGGAACCCCATTTCCTGAACATAGACATCCATGAAGGACGGCGCGTCGTTGAGCGGGACATGCTCCAGGCGCGCGCGGATCCCGGCGAAATCGAGGTCGGCCCCTTCGGGTCGGAACAGGGCGAGCTTGGCGCCGTGCAGCGCCGTGTTGCCCGCGGGCCGGACGTGCCGGGCCGGGACCGGCAGGAGCCCGATCCGCCGGGCACTGTCGAGATTCAGGTAGTTTCCGAAGGCGCCCGCCAGGTGGATGGTCGACAGCCGTTCGAGGGTGGTCCCCCACTGCTGCGCCAGGATGCGCAGGCCCGCGGTGATCGCCCCCTTGGCCAGTTGTAGCTCCCGAACGTCGCACTGGCAGACCTCGACCGGCGGCGCGATGCACAGTGCCTCCCCTCCGAGCAGGCGGCCCGTCGACTGGATCCATCCCAACTCCAACCCTCCGGCCACGGCGTCCACCAGCCCGCTCCCGCAAATGCCGCGCGGCGTGCCGCCCCCGATGACATGGGCCTGGAGGCCGTCGTCCGTGATGTACACCTCCGATACCGCCCCCGTGGCCGCCCGCATGCCGTGCAGGATCCGCGCCCCCTCGAACGCCGGACCCGCCGCCGTGGAGGCGCACAACAGGCGCTCACGGTTCCCCACGATGATCTCCCCGTTCGTTCCCAGGTCGACCAGCGCCGCCGGTGTCTCGGACTCGTGCAAACCGGTCGCCAGCAGCCCGGCCAGCAGATCGCTGCCGACGAAGCTGCCCAGGCAGGGCAGGAAATGGATTCCCACGCCGGACGAGAGGCCGGGAATCAGACCCGCCCAGTCGAGGTCGGTGGGGGAGAAGCTCCGGCAGCCGGGATCCGCGGGTTCAAACGGGTGCCGCGCCAGGCTCTCGGTGGGGAGGTCCGAAAAGAGGTGGTGCATCACCGTGTTGCCCACGAGAACGATCTCGCGGAGCGATTCCGCCCCCTCGTCGGCCAGCAGTTCCCGGACCAGTTGGCCGACCTGCCCGCGAATCAGGTCCCGCAACCGGCGCGCGCCGTCTCCCTGGCCAGCAAAATCCAGCCGGCTCATGAGGTCGGCCCCGTGCCGGGCCTGCGCGTTCAAGCCCGACCGGACGCCGAGCACCCGGCCCGTGGTCAGATCCACGTGCTGCCCGACCAACGTCGTCGTGCCCAGGTCCACCGCAATCCCGGTGCCGGCGCGCGGGACGAATTCGAACCGGGTGTCGTCCCCGAGTACGGGCGCCTCCCATTGCGCCAGTTGAAGCGTGCAGTCCTCCTCCGGACGGAGCCGGCAGGCCAGCCGCCAGCCCTCCGCCAGCTCGGCGGCGGAAAACCGCCGGGTGTCATCCAGCGTGGGCGGCAGATCGCCCGCCAGCACTTTGACCCGACACCCGCGACATCGCCCACGCCCTCCACAGGGAAACTCGACGCCGGCGGCAAACAGATCGTCGCGGGGCCACGCGCCGGTGGGCAGGACCAGGGAACGCCCGGCGGGTTGCAGCTGAACGCGGACCGTGTCGTGCATGAATCGACCCGCAGCATGGCGTTGGTCCATGGGGGAGTCGAGCGGGTGGGGGCGGACTATGGCTTCAGCAGGGCGACGATGTTGCGGAACTTGGTCGGGTTGTCGCCCGGATTCTGCTGGTTGACGTGGTGTTCCCCCGCATCCCAGAGCGCCGGCGCGAACGCCGCCTTGGTGGTGCCGAAGCTGACGTGGCTGTCGCCCCACAGGGCGTTGAGGCCGTTCGGATTCTTCGTCGAGACGTGCGGAATCGTCGCCCGCGTGTAAATGAGGTCCGTCACGATGGTGCGCGTGGCAACAAACTGATTCGCCTTCACCGCCGTCTCCACCCAGTTGCTCGGGCCGCGGGCCAGGGGGAGGTCCGACTGCGGATAGTACATGTAGTTGATCCGGACGCGCCCGCCGGACACCCGCGGCCAGGGAACCGTGCGGCTTTCGTAGTTCTTCATCTCGAGCTTGATGGGCAGCGACTCCGGATGCCGCAGGCTCGGGTCATAGAAGGACTTCGGACTCGAGATGATCCGGGCGGTGTAGAGAAACCCGAGATTCGATGGACGGGTCTGATCCGCCGCCTGACCTTCGGCTCCCTCGAACACCAGATACCCCTGCCACGGCCCGGACCCGGCGTTGCGTTCGGGATCGAACAGCGCCGGCGGAATCCGGTCCTCGTGGTCATCCCCGTAGAGGGCAAGCCCGATGCCGATCTGCCGGAGGTTGTTGGTGCAACTGGTGCGTTTGGCACGTTCCTTGGCCGAGGCCAGCGCCGGCAGGAGCATCGCCGCCAGGATGGCGATAATGGCGATGACGACCAGCAGTTCGATCAACGTGAAGGCGCGGCGGTCGGTGGCGAAACCCGGGGCGGAAGGCATGACGCCATGGAGCGCCCGGAGCCTCGACGCCGACAAGCGGGAAGTTTGCGCGGGCGTTGCCTGCGCCCGTCCCGAAGTGTGTGCGAAACCGGCCTCGCCCGGAGTTCGCGAGGGAGGACGGGGCGGGGCGGGACCTGCGGAGCATCTCCGGTACCGAGCGGATGCCGCTGCGGTGCCGTCCCTCCTCCCACCGGGCCATCCCTATCCGAACACCGCCTTCTTCAAATCCCTCAACACATAGGCCTCCGTCCCATCCAACCCACGCACCCGCCGTGCTCCGCTCCTCCGCTTCTTCCCGAACCGTTCCCGGTACGCTCCGAAGATCCCCTCCACGTACTCCCGACTCCCGAACGCCGCTCCCGCCGTGAAGTACCGCACCCGACACCGCAGGTACTCCCCCAACGGCAGTTTCCCGTTCCCCTCCAACACCCCCACCACCGCCTCCCGCGACAACGAACCCCGCA
>CAZSOV010000259.1:0-11646 GCA_964608505.1 uncultured Verrucomicrobiota bacterium | reverse complement strand
CCGGTCCACGATGCGGGACACACAGTGGTAGTAGGCGAGCGGCAGGTCCGGCGGGGCCTTCAGACGCGGTCGCGGCATGGGCGAACGGTGGCGAACCCGCGTTCTTGGTTCAACCAGAAAAACCGCGGGATTGGATTAACACTAGCACCTCGCCCTGGCACCTTTCGCCTCGGCGGTTTCCTGCGGCGGCGGAGAGTGGTCCGGTGCCCGCGGTGGGTCCAAATCGCCGCAGAGGATGCCTTCGAGTCACGAAGAGGGCGGACAGAGGGCGGACAGAGGGCGGACAGGCGGGCAGCGGCAGGGCGGACAGGAAGGAGCCGGAGAGGACTCCGCGCGACAGGGAGGTAGCGCGCCAGGATTGTCGCGTCGCGCGGACGCGTTGGCCCTCCCGTTCCTTGGCAAATCCGTCTGCACATTCGTCCCGGCGGTCCGCGTGGCGGGGGATCCGGCGTGGGCGTCCGACGTTGCATCGCGCCGCGAGGCTGTTTCGATCAGAGCGACCTCACTGGCTTCTTCGTGATTGCCAAGACACTCGGGGTGAGGCAGGAGATAGGAAGTCGTCCGCGAGACGCGACGCGCGCGACAACGCTCCCTCTCCAGGGAGCCGTCGTAACATGCCCATTCGCTGTCGCTCGGGTTCGTCCGGACTCACCCTGTCACTGGCATTACTGGGAATACTTCTGGGTGCCTTGCTACTGAGTTTGGGGGTGGTGTTTTCGCCTACTCGAATCGGTCTCCCGATATTGCTTGCCCTGCTGGCGGTCGGGGCGGTCTGGCTGCCGATCCGGCGTGCCGGGAGGGGTTCCGCGCCGGCGATTTCCGACGAGGACATCCGGGTCATCGCGCTCGATTCGGTCGTGTCGCATCCCGCAGCGCGGGACCGGGACGCGGGGGAGCTCGCGGTCCGGCCCGAAGCGGCGGTTTGTCCGGAATCCGCGGTGCGGCCATGGCCCGCCGGGCCGGACGGGGTTTCGGTCCCGACCTCGGCGCGGCGGGAACTCGCGGAACGGCTGTACGCGATAGACTGGTTTCAGTTCGAGAAGCTGATGGCGGCGGCCTTTCGAAAGAAGGGCTATCAGGTGGAGCGACGAGGCGGAGCCCGGGCGGACGATGGCATCGACCTGATCCTGGAGAGGAACGGGGAACGCACGGCGGTGCAATGCAAGCATTGGAAGACATGGAAGGTGAACCCGAAGACGGTCCGGGAATTCCTCGGGGCGATGACCGGGGCCGGCCTTCGGAAAGGGCTGCTGCTGGCGCTGCGGGGCTACACTCAGGACGCGGGCCTGAAGGCGCGGGAATACGGAATTTCGCTGTGGAGCGAGCAGGAAATTCTCGACCTTCTGCGAACGACCGATGCCGAGTCGGACCCGGAGCTGCGCGCGCTGCTCGACGACACGCGGAAGTTCTGTCCGCGCTGCGAATCCGAGATGCTGATACGCACCGCGAAGCGGGGTCCGGCCACGGGAAGCCAGTTCTGGGGCTGCTCCCGCTATCCCATCTGCCTGTACACCCTTCCGCTCTCCGGGGTGGAGGCCCCGGCCGAGACCGCGGCGGGGTGAGTGGCCCGGGGCTTGCCGCAGGGCGATTGACAGGACAGGGTCCGGTGTGGTGTGGAACCGCGAGGGTGGGGTGGCGCCGCCGATTCGCCGGCTTCCCCTCCCCTGCGCGCCAGCCGCGGGGGGATCAACCGGGGGCTGGCATGACGGCGCGGGTTGCGTCATGCTCGGCCTGTTCCCCGATCATTCCGGTTCACCGCCATGAGTTCCTCCCATTGCACGTTCTCCGTTCGCGCGGCACTCGCCGTTGTCCTGGTTTCCGGTTCGCTCGCCGTTCCGGATTCCAGGGCCGCCTCGGTTTTTGACTGGCCGCAGCACGATTGGAGTCGTCCGCGTCCGGCGATCGTGGATCCGGGGACGCCGAGCACGCCGGAGCGGGTGGGCAAACCGCCGTCGGACGCCACGGCGCTGATTCCGGCGGAGGGGCTGGCGGGTTGGGTCAGCCTCGACGGATCGGAGCCGAAGTGGGTGAACAAGGAGGGGGTTCTCGAATGCGCGAAGAACAGCGGCTACATCCGAACGGTGCAGGCCTTCGGCGACTGCCAGTTGCACGTGGAGTTCGCAACGCCCACCCCGCCCGCGGGCCGCAGCCAGGGACGGGGGAACAGCGGCGTGTTTCTGATGGGGCTCTACGAGGTTCAGGTGCTGGACTCCTACGAGAACGTCACCTATGCGGACGGCCAGGCGGCGGCGGCGTATGGTCAGCATCCCCCGCTCGTCAACGCTTCGCGCCCGCCGGGGCAGTGGCAGACGTACGACATCCTTTTCACCCGGCCGCGCTTCAACGACCGGGGCGAGGTCGAGTCGCCGGCGCGCTTCACGGTCCTGCATAACGGGGTCCTGGTGCAGCACCACGTGGAATTGGTCGGACCGACCGGATGGTTGAAGCGCGAAGCGTATGCGCGCCACGCGGACAAGCTGCCGCTCTCGTTGCAGGATCACGGGAATCCCGTCCGTTACCGGAATCTCTGGGTGCGGGAGCTGGGTGGCGACGCCCGGCGTCCGGAATTCGTGTACGACCGCGGCACGCTGGACAAGGTGGCGGGGACGTACCGCGCGGGAGACGACCTGCGGATCCGGATCGCGCGGAACGGCAACCTGCTGGAGGCGGTCATCGGGAACGTCGGTCGGGGGGTCCCGTTTCCGCTGCATGCGGCCGCCCGGGATCGGTTTTACATCCGGAGCTTCGACGGCGAGTTCACGTTCAAGCTCGGGGCGGACGGCGTTCCGGAATCGGGCACGTTCCACATCGGCGGCGAGGACCGCGCGCTGCGGCGGGAGTGAACCCGACTGGAGCGGCCCCGGACGAAAGGTCCGGAGCGGGCCGCGGGTCTCAAGATTCAAGATTCAAGGTTCAAGATCCACGATCCCCATCCCGAGACATCCATGAAACCCCAGGTTCCACGTTCGGCGGCACGCGCCTTCACGCTGATCGAATTGCTGGTGGTGATCGCGATCATCGCGATTTTGGCCAGCATGCTGTTGCCGGCACTGGCCAAGGCGAAGACCAAGGCGCACGGGATCAAGTGCATCAACAACGAGAAGCAACTCTCGCTGGCCTGGATCATGTATGCCGACGATCACGAGGAGAAGCTGCCGCCGAACGTGGATGGCACGGCGCGCGGCGGCTGGGTGGGCGGGTGGATCCACACGACGGCGGGGCCGGTCAACCTGTCGGACTGCACCAACGTCAACCTTCTCAAGCCTCCGCATGGGCTGCTGTATCCGTACAATCCCGCCGTCGCGATCTACAAATGTCCGGCCGACAACTTCATGGTGAAGATCAGCGGGCAGCGGCATCCGCGCACCCGGAGCATCTCGATGAACGGGTGCATGAACGGCAACTCGTGGCACACGGCCGATCTGGAGCGCGCCAACTGGTGGACGTACCGCAAGCTCACGGAGATCAGCCGGCCCTCGTCCCAGTTCGTGTTCATTGACGAACGGGAGGACAGCATCGACGACGGCTACCTGCTGGTGTTCGTGAACAACTACGACAACTGGGGCAACATGCCGGCGATCTACCACAACGGCGCCAGCGGACTGGGTTTTGCCGACGGGCATGCCGAGGTGAAGCGCTGGCTCGACCCCGACACCCTGCGTCCTGGCAGTGCCGGAGCCCGCCGCGCTCCGCGGGACACGCGCTGGATCAACGAGCGTGCCTCGATGTCGAAAACCAACGCGCCCTAGTCTGGTCCGGTCCCGTTTCCGAGCGGGACACGAGGCAACCGCCTGTTCAGGAGGGACCGTGCAACTCGTTCCGCACGGCGCGAAGCAGGGCCACGGCGTCGGGGGAGTCCCCGTGGATGCACCAGGTCCGGGCGGAAAGCTCGATCCAGGCGCCCTCGACGGAGCGGCAACGTCCGCCGGCCCGCAGATCGCGAAGGCGCTGGAGGACGGCCGGGGCGGAGTGCAGCACAGCGCCCGGTTCGGACCGCGGGACCAGGGTGCCGTCATTGCGGTAGCCGCGGTCCAGAAAGGCTTCGGACCAGACGGGGAAGCCCGAATCCCGACCGGCCGCGACCACGTGTCCACCGGTCCGGGCGTAGACGGTCATGCCGGGCCAGTTCGCGGCGACGATGCCCAGGTAGGAGCGGGCGAGGGCGGGGTCGCCTTCGACGGCGTGATACAGGGCTCCGTGTAGTTTGACATGGTGCAACGGTACGCCGAGTTCCCGCGCGTGCTGCATCAGGCGCCCCACCTGGGGTTCGAGCAGTTCCGCGAGGGATTCGGTGGTCAGGGGACCCGGGGAGGAGGTGGCGCGGCCGAAGCTCGCGCGATCCGGAAAACCGGGATGGGCTCCGGCATGCACGCCGAGGCGTCCGGCGAGTTCGAGACATCGGCGCATCCCGGCGTCGTCGCCGGCATGGGCGCCGCAGGCGATGTTGGCGGAATCGATGACGGCCATGAGCGCGGCGGTCTGGAGGAAGGGTTCGCCCTCGCCCAAGTCACAGTTGAGGTCCCAAGGCACCGGGTTCATGGCGGGAGCGGGGGACGTGGAGGAGGCCGGGACCGGGGCGGGCACGGCGGGATGGGATGGGGCTTACGACGGGTTGGACCCGGGGGGCGGGAGGGGGCCACGGGTCGGGCCGTGCCAGCGGGCGAAGCGGGCACGTTGACCGGGCCGGCACTGGGCCAGCCACGACAGATGGGCCGGGTCCACGAGGCCCAGCTTGGGATAGCCTCCGACGGTCGGGCCATCGCGCATGGTGACGATGGGCACGCCATCGGGCGGCACTTGGAGGGAGCCGGGCAGCACGGGTTCGCTGGGGATCGTGGCGGTGGCGGGGCCCATCGAGGTGCCCGCGAGCCGGTAGCCGGTGCGGTCGCTGCTGGGGCTGATGATCCAGTCCTGATCGAAGAACGCGGAGCGGGCATCCTCCGAAAAGAGGTTCCATTGGGGACCGGGCCAGACGGGGATCGGGGGGATGTGAAGATAATCCCGTTGTTCGGACGGGTGCACCCAGCGGCGGGTGATTCCGGGCTGGGGGCCGGGGGGGACGGGTTTGCGTCGCTCCAGGAGGGTGCCGGCGGGAATGGGGCCGCCGAGTCCGCCACGGGGAAAGACGCTGACGCTGCCGAACCAGAGCTGGTCCACGAAGCCACCCGGCACGGCGAGATAGGTCCATACCCCGGCCTCGCTGGGGGGCAGGCGCAGTTCGTCGTCGGGATTCAGCAGGAAGGTTCCCCAGCCCCGGGGATCCCCGCCGGAAAGCGTGTTGGCGGCGGCGCCCGTCAGGGCCACCTCGATGGCGGTCAGTGCGCGAAGACGGGCTCCGTGCAGCAGCATCTCGAGCGTGGGCGCGTCGGGTCGGTTGCCGAGCAGCACGTTCGCCCAGCGGGCGGCGTGTTCGTCCATGGCGCCGCCGGGAGGCACGCCGAAGCGTCGCCAACCCCGGCGTCCGAAATCCTGCAAGGAAAGGCCCACCCCGGGATTCAGGACCTCGAAGATGGCCTGGCGGTTCGCCGTCATCAGAGGCGCTCCACCCGCACGAAGCGGACGCCGTCGCCGGGTTGGAGCAGGAACGCCTCCCGCGAGCCGGGCACGGCGCGGTCGGGGACCAGCAGGGGAGCCGAGGTCCGGCCCAGGAGATTCCAGCCGCCCGCGGTGGCGACGGGATAAACGCCGGTATGTTCACCGCCGATGCCGACCGAGCCCGCGGCCACGCGCGGGCGGGGGGTGTCGAGACGGGGCACGCGCAGGCGCTTGTCCAGTCCGCCGAGGTAGGGAAACCCGGGGGAGAACCCGAGCAGATGAACCCGGTATTCCCCGGCGAGATGGAGTTGGATGACCTTGTCGATTTTCAGCTTCGTGTGTTCGGCAATGCGTTCGAGGTCGGGACCGTCATAGACCACCGGGATCTCGACCACGCGGGATGGTTTGGGGGCGGCCTTGGCGGCCTTGGCCACGGCGGTCAACGCCTCGGCCAGGGCGGACGGGTCGGGTCGGGTCCCCGGTACGAATTCGAGGAGCAGAGTCTCGAAGCCGGACGTCACCTCGAGCAGGCCGATCGGGGTTCGTTCCTCGAGATGACGCTCCAGCGTCTGTCCGCGCGCGAACGCCAGGGCGTCCCCGGGTTCGGAATGCCGGACCAGGAGGGCGTCGGGACCATAGGCGTCGATGCGCAAGGGCATGATGGAACCGGCGATTCGCGGACGAGCGCCGGGACCGCTGACCTTTACGCGGGAACCACCCTGTTCGTCAGCAAATAGTTGCCTGTGGCCCGGCTATCGGTCCGGTTCGATCTCGAGACGGAGCACGGCATATCCGTCGATTTCGAAGTGCTCGACCTCGATCTCGACCTGTCCGTCCGCGGTCTGTTCGTAAACGCCCTGGTCGGTCGTGGGGCCATGCCAATTCCAGTTCTCGATCACCTGCGTGCTGCCGACGGCGACGCGGATGCCGTCGTCGCTCAGCGTGCGGAACCGCCAGCGGCCCCGGGGCAGGGTCAGGCGCGTGGTCGCGCGCATGCCGAAGCGATCGCCCCCGGGCGCGCGCCGTTGGGCCTCGGCCCCGAGCTTCTGGTCCTTCGGACCACCCCAACCGTACGGGAAGTCGAGCGTCGACATCGTGACCCGCACCGCGTCCGGGCCGTCCGCCAGCTTTCGCCAGCCGGCCAGGTCCTCGCGGGGATCCAGGGGCGGCTGCCACGGGAAGAACCGGCAGTCCCACGACGTGACCACCAGGGTGCCGGAGAGGGTGCGGTCCAAGCCGGGTGCCGTCAGGCGCGCGGCGTAGGCGCTGGCGCCGTCCGGCCCGCGCAACCGCACGCGCCAGGCATTGGTCAGGGGCTCGACGCTGGCCGTGACGGGGCCGCGCGTGATTTCGACGGCGGGTCGGACCGTGGTGCCGAAGACCTCGTACACTCTTTCGCCGGAGGCGCCCGCGGCGGGGCGGACCAGCGGGCTCTCGTGGTCCCAGGGGCCCCACTCGTCCATGAGGATGTTGCCACGTCCGCGGAGGTGGGGACGGGCGCCGACGGGGCGGTTGCGTCCGGGCAGGTCGGGGGTGGGGATGCGGTAGGCCGGCACCTCGCCCGTCGCGGACGGCTCGGCACCGGCCTTGACGACGCGCTCGACGGCGTTGGAAGCGGTCAGCTCCGTGCGCCCGGGGCGGTAGAGATTATCGCGGACGTGGTTGGTTCCATCGTCGCGGAGGTGGAGGCCGATGAGTTTCTCGGAGCCGCGCGGGGCGGCGAAGGGATGATCCGGGGCGAGGATCAGGTCGTTGTCGGCGATCACGTTGCCGGAGACGCCGCGGGCGTTGCCGGCGACGCCCGGGGAGCGGAGCAGGGAGGCGTCGTTGTCCCACCAGAGGTGAACGGCGCATTTGTTGTTCCGGAAGGTGTTGCGGAGGATCCGATTGTCCGCGGCGTGCTCCATGTTGATCGCGCCGCGTTCGAGTCCATAGGCCATGCCGCCGTTGCCGGTGAATTCGTTCTCGGCGATCAGGGTGGCGGAGGAGTAGCCGCCCCAGACGCCGCAGATGGCATTCTCGACAAGCCGGTTGCGGGCGAAGATGTTGCCCTCGCTGAAGGTCATCTCGATCCCGTGGGCGGGCGCGTAGGAAAAATCGTTGGCGAGCAGCAGGTTTCGGTTGCAGCCCAGCGCGCTGAACCGGATCGCCACCTCCGGCGGCACGCGGAGCAGATCGTCGACCTCCGTCCTGCCCGTCTCGCGTCGGAGGCGATCGCGTTCGCGGGCCATCCAGTGTTCGCCGAGCGCCTCCCGACCGGCGAACCCGAAGAAGCCATCCCCGCCGTGGGTGGCGGAGTTTTCGGCGATCACGTTGTCGTTGCATTGTTCGAAGCAGAGGATGCCGGCCGAATCCTGGCCCCGGTTGTAGACCCCCTCCACGTGGCCGCGCACGCAGAAGTCGAAGGCGTTTCGGGCGATCACGTTCGAGCTGCTCCGCCACAGGGCCAATCCCCAGCCCGACAGGAACGAGCAGTCGTTGTCGTACACCCGCGCGCCGTTCACCCGGTCGAGCAGGATGCCGTTCTGCCCGCGCCGGACGCGCACGCCGCGCAGGATGAGTCCGTCGCTTTCCTCCACGCACACGGCGCCGCCGTACTGATGCCGCCATTTCACCTCGTCGTTGTTATGGGGAAAGAGCCAGTCCGACCCGTCCTCCGCCTGCGGCGTCGAGGCCAGCCGCTGCCGGTAGTTGTCCGAGAAATCCCCGCCCTCGATCACGAGTCGCGGTGCACGGGTCGCGACGAGGCCGTTGAAATACCCATGCACCCGCGCCCCGGCCACCGTCACTCCGGCATGTCCGTTGACCCGAATCCCGATCCCGCGCAGTCCGTCCCACCGGTCCGGTCGGGGCGCGGCTCCCTGCAGCACGCTGTCCCGGGCGAACCGCACGACGATGTCGTCGGCCCCGATGTGGAGCACGCCATTCGTATTGGCGTCGGCGAGGATCGTGCCGGGCGGGATGACGATCTCGCAGGATCGGGTGAGCACGGTGTCGTCCGTGGTGACGACGACCCGCGGGAGCGGCGCGTCCGCGCCGCGGAGGATGCTGCTGCCGGGACCAGCCCACCACGCCAGGACCACGAGAACGGCGACCTTCATGTCCATGTTGGCCACGGTGCCCAGCGCGTCGAGGTCAGGTCAAGCGATGGGCAGGGTGGACGCGGCAAGAAGGGCGTTCGCGCCGCTTCGGGGCCGAACGGGGCGCGGCGTGCCACGCACGGTCGCGCGCCGGCGGGCGTGTCCAACGCCACGTCCAGGACATGACGGACGGCGCGGTCCCCTTTCGTGGGTCTTTGGGGGCGGTTGCGCTCCTCTCCGGGAAAGACGCCGCGAAGCTGCTCTTGGACAAATCCGGTTCCTGGGTTACCAACTCCCGACCGCAGTTCCCAATCCGTGAAGGCCCTTGTCTCCGAAAACGCCGTCCAGACCAGCGAACGCGCCTTTCTCATCGGCGCCCACCTCAAGTCCCACACCGAGTGGGAGGTCCAGGATTCCCTGGCCGAGCTCGGCCAGTTGGCTACCACGGCCGGGGCCGAAATCGCCGGGTCCGGCACCCAGCGGGTCGAGAAGATCACGGCCCGGACGTTCATCGGGCCGGGCAAGGCTCGGGAGTTCGCCGCACGCTGCCATGCGGACGCGGTGGATACGGTCATCTTCGACGACGAGCTGTCGCCGGCGCAGAGCCGCAATCTCGAGACCGTGTTCGAGCTGAAGATCCTGGATCGAACCCAGCTCATTCTGGACATCTTCGGCCAGCGCGCCCGCACCCGCGAGGGCAAGCTTCAGGTCGAGTTGGCCCAACTCCAGCATCTGCTGCCGCGCCTGACGCGGTTCTGGACGCATCTTTCCCGGCAGAAGGGCGGGATCGGCATGCGCGGCGGCGAGGGCGAAACCCAGCTGGAGGCCGATCGGCGGAAGGTCCAGGAGCGCATCGACAAGCTGATCCGGGAACTCGAAGCCGTCCGCCGCCAGCGCGCCACGCAGCGCGAGGGTCGCAAACGGCACCAGTGGCCCCTGGCCTCCATCGTCGGGTACACCAATGCCGGCAAGTCCACCCTGCTCAACACCCTGACCGGCGCTGCCGCCCTCGCGGAGGACAAACTCTTCGCCACCCTCGATCCCACCACCCGCCGGCTCCGCCTGCCCACCAACCAGAACGTCCTCCTCAGCGACACCGTCGGCTTCATCCGGAAGCTCCCCCACCGCCTTGTCGAGGCCTTCAAGGCCACCCTCGAGGAGGTCGTCGAGGCCGATCTCCTCCTCCACGTCGTCGATGTCAGCCATCCCAAGGCCGACGAGCAGATCGCCGCGGTCAACGCCGTGCTGGCCGAGATCCACGCGGCCGAGAAACCCATCCTCATGGTCTTCAACAAGACCGATTGCCTCGGCGTGGATGTCTCCGTCGAGCGGTTCCGGGTCCAGTATCCCGATGCCGTCTTCGTGTCCGCCAAGTCGGGACGTGGCATCGACGAGTTGATGGACGAGCTCGGCACCCGCCTGCGCCCGATCCGGGAGCAACTCGATCTGCACATTCCGCATGGACGGTCCGCCGTCATCGCCCGGCTGCACGCCGTGGCGCAGGTCCTCGAAGCCGACTACGACCAGGACGACGCCGCGCGGTTCAAGGCCCTGGTCCCTCCCCATTTCCGGCACGAGTTCGAGGCCTATGCCAAGGCACCGCCGCGGATGGATCCCGCGGCGGTCTAGAGCACGTGGAATCGCCGCGCCGGCGCGGCGGGGTCCTCGCGTGCATCGGGTCGCTCAAGCGTGCGGTCCTCGCGCCGATAATACCGGGTACGGTGTGCCACGGTGCCCCGGCTTGTGGCTTCGTGAAGTCCGAGCCGTGGAGCATCGCGCGGTGACGCGTGTCGTCCCGCCGTCATTTTCGTCGGGAACGCCCCCTGGGTGTCCGGTGACCGGACGGGCTCCCGTGAGCTGGAAGCATGAGCGACGACCGGGTGGCCAACCGTCCGCAGCAACGTCCGGCGACGCGAGTCGTGCGGGCCGGGGTGGGGCGCGGGCAGCGAATCCGGGCCGTGTACCGACTTCTCCTGGGCGTGGGCCTGGGGTGGGTGGCCGGGTTGACGCCGATCCACGCGACGCGGGGCGCCTCGGGGGACCTCGCTCCGTTCCGGCTGGGGTTCTCGTCGTCGACGTTCGGCGAGGTCAACGAGAACGATGCCGTGGCGGCGGTGAAGATGTGGAGCAAGGTCCTGGCGGAGGACCAGGCGCTGGCGGTCGATCCGCAACCACGCGTGTTTCGGTCCCTCGTCGAGATCCGGGCCGCTCTGCAGCAGCAGAGCCTGGACGCCATCAACCTGACGACCGACGAGTTCCGGAGGCTGCGCGAGCTTCTCGCCGTGGATCGCTGCATTCTCGGCGTGCAGAACGATTCCTTCCGCGACGAGTACGTGGTGCTCGTTCGCGGCGACCGTGGATTCGCCGGACTCGACGATCTGCGGGGTCGCAGCCTCACGGTTCACGAGAGCCCTCGGACCCGGGTGGCGCCGATCTGGCTCGAGTCCCTGCTGCTCGCGCAGCAGAAAGGCCGGCTCACGAACCACTTCGGGCGGATTGACGGCTTCAACAAGCTGACGCGTGCGGTCCTGCCCGTGTTCTTCCGGCAGACCGATGCCTGTCTCGTTACCCGACGCGGTTTTGCCGTCATGGTGGAACTCAACCCGCAGGTGGGCCGGGAACTGAAGCCGCTCCTCGTCTCGCCCCCTTTCGTCCCGTTCCTCTTCGCGTTCCGTGGGGACTACACCTCGCCGGTGCGGGAGCGCGTCCTCGTCCAGCTCAAGGGCTGGCATACCACCGCGGCCGGGCGCCAGATCCTGACGCTGTTCCAGTGCGACCGGGTGGAGGTCCATCCCGTCTCCCTGCTGGTCGAGACCCTGAACCTCCTGGATACCCATGCCGCTTACGGCACCGCCCCGTAGCTGCCGTCGTCGGCTGCCAGTCGCGCGATCATAATAGTAAATCCCGCGGTTTATAAGATTGCAGGGCGACCGCGATGGGGCATCCTTTGCCCATGCCGCGACCGCGTCTGAAGGCCCCGCCGGACCTGCCGTTCGCCTACTACCACTGTGTGTCCCGCATCGTGGACCGC
>CAZSOV010000258.1:8493-11677 GCA_964608505.1 uncultured Verrucomicrobiota bacterium | reverse complement strand
CGCCGGCCCCACATCGCGGTTCCAAGCAGGACTTTGTCAACGGCCCTGGGGAGCAGGGACCGCGTTCCGGGCTGGAACTCGGCCCCGGGAATGCTTCAATGCGCGCGCCATGTACCAGCCGTCTCGCGAGGAGTTCCGCCAGCTTGCCACCCGCGGAAATCTCGTCCCCGTCTGGCGCCGCCTCCTGGCCGATTTCGAAACCCCCCTTTCCGCCTATTCCAAGATCCGCGGCCAGGGCGAATCGTTCCTTCTCGAGTCGGTCGAAGGCGGCGAACACCTGGGGCGCTACTCCTTTGTGGGTTGCTCTCCACGCGCCGTCGTCCGTCAGGACGGAGCGCGGGTCGAGGTCCGTGAATCCGGTCGGCTCACGGCGACCTACACCGTCACGCCGGCGCCATCGCCGGTGGATTCCACCCAGGTACGCGATGGACTCGCCGTCGTGGAGCGCTTGATGGCCGCCTACCGTCCCGTCGAGGTGCCCGATCTGCCCCGCTTCACCGGGGGAGCCATCGGCTTCCTGGGCTACGAGTTCATCCACGATCTCGAACCCGTCGTTCCGCGGCCTGCCCGGGACGAACTGGGCACCCCCACGCTCTACTTCCTGATCGCGGACGAGGTTCTGGTCTTCGACCGCGTGGCTCAGACGTTGACCGTGATCGTCCATGCCAATCTGGCCGACGCCGCTTCCGTCGACGACGCCTACGACGACGCGCTGGCCGAAATCGACCGCATCGTCTCGCTGCTCGAGCAGCCCATTCAGGGGCGTCCCGCGTCCTTTCTCGCCGAGGTTCCGGAGCTGGCATTCGTTTCCAACCAGGCCCCGGAGGAATTCCACCGCCACGTCGTCCGTTCGAAGGATTACATTCGCTCCGGCGACATCTTCCAGGTCGTCGGATCGCAGCGCTTCAGCGCCGACGTCACGGCACCTCCTTTGGACATCTACCGCGCCGTCCGCTCCGTCAATCCTTCCCCCTACATGTTCCTCCTGGAACTGGAGGGCTTCGCCCTGGTCGGTGCCTCCCCCGAAATCCATGTCCGTTGCGAGAACCGGAACGTCGAGATCCGCCCCATCGCGGGCACCCGGCGTCGCGGCAAGACGCCCGAGGAGGATCGGGCGCTCGAAGAGGAATTGCTGGCCGACCCCAAGGAAAGGGCCGAACACGTCATGCTCATCGACCTGGCCCGCAACGACGTCGGACGCGTCTGCGACTACGGCAGCGTGCGGGTGCGGGATCTCATGGTCGTCGAGCGCTACAGCCACGTCATGCATATCGTCTCGCAGGTCGAGGGTCGGCTTGGCGCCGCTCACTCCACCTATGACCTCATGCGGGCCACCTTCCCCGCGGGAACCCTCACCGGCGCCCCCAAAATCCGCGCGATGCAGATCATCTCCGAATTCGAAGGGACGACCCGCGGTCCCTATGGTGGCTGCGTCGGCTATTTCGGCTTCAATGGCAACCTCGACTGCTGCATCACCATCCGCACGGCCCTGATCAAGGAGGGCCGCGCGTACGTGCAGGCCGGGGGTGGCTGGGTTCACGATTCCACGCCGGAAGGCGAGTTCCAGGAAACCGTCAACAAATCCCGGGCCATGCGGCATGCCATCGCTCTGGCCCAGGCCTTTCGAAACGAACCGGACGGCGTCTAACCCAACTCGCTCCTTGCAACCCTTTTCCCGCGACCGTAACCTCCGCCTCCTAGGACCCGATGGCGCTTTCCCGGCGCCCGTCGCCGGAACGCGGCTTTGGCCGTCCGGGCGCGTGATCGTGCGAGTTTCCGACCGAATCAGGAATGAACATGTCGGATGAAAATGCGGAAAAAGTCCGCCGCTCTCGCCATCGGGGAATTACCGGGGTCCCTCCGGATCAGTTAGGTCATCCCCGCCTCCGACCGCCCCCGGTTCGGCAGGTGGACATGCAGCGGCTCAGAAGCACAGATTATGCTCAACACCCATAGCCGGTCCGGTACCCACCTTTCGTGGGCACCCGTCGTGCCCATTCCACAATTCGTCTTGCCAAAGGCTTGCCAAACAAGTTAATTCCCCCCCGTCGAAGCTGTCCCGTTAAGGAACCTCTATGAATAGCGTTGTGAAGCAACATCCACGTTCACGCTCGTGGTTTACCAGCCGTCTCGTACTGCTGGCGGGCTTGCTGGCCGGATTGCCTGTCTTCGGACAGGCCATCTTTACGGCCGGTAGCGAAACCACTTTCAACGATGCCACCGCGGACCCCGGCAACCCTGCCAATGTCCTCCCCGGCAAATCCTCGCCTTATGGCACTGCCAACAAGGTCACTATCCCCGATACCTACCAGGGGAAACCCGTCAAGGGCGCCGTTCAGAAGATCAACATCGTCCTGCCGAATCTGAGCCACAGTTACCTCGCGGATTTGGACATCCTGCTTCGAGGTCCTGGCGCGAAGACCGTCATCCTCCTGAGCGATGTCGCCATCAATCAGAGCGTCCCGGCCCCAGGCATCAGCCTCACGTTCTCTCAAACGGGCGCCGACCTTCCCGCGGGCAGTCCGCCCAATGATCCGGCCGTGACGACCGGAATCTACAAGCCGACCAACCGCGATCAGTTCGGCGAGGCGGCGGACGCCTTCGCCGCGGATGTGGCGCTCACCGGCTCGAACCTTGACAATTTCAAGGACATCGACGCCAAGAACACCACTTGGGAGCTCTTCGCGCTGGATGACCGCCTCCGCGACAGCGGCTCCATGGGCCGCTGGCAGGTCCTCGTCTGGTTCGACCCCGTCATCTCCATGACGAACGAACTTGCCGGGGTCAGCACCATTAACATGGAAGAGGATGCGCCTTACGAACATCCGATCACCATCGAGGACACCGATAGCCCGAACTCCGCGTTCAACGTCGCCGGACGCATCTCGATCACGGGCTTGCCCGACGAGAACGTCTTCGACAAGGACAAGGGCGAAGGTTGGGATATCATCGCGCCCACCGAAGGCAACGTCTGGAAGATCAAGCTCATGCCGAAGGCGAACGCCAATTCGGCCGCCGGCGTGCCGATGACCATCAACGTGTCCGATGGCAATCGTAGCGTGAGCAAGCAGATTCTGGCCAAGGTTGCGCCCAAGAATGATGCTCCGACGATCACCGATCTCAAGGGGCCGAACCCGGCCGGTGGATTTGACTCCACCAACGTGATCAAGATCGCCCAAGGCCA
>CAZSOV010000258.1:0-8393 GCA_964608505.1 uncultured Verrucomicrobiota bacterium | reverse complement strand
CGCGCCGTGAGCGTGGTCGTCTCCCCGGCCACGGATCGGTTCGTCGTAGCCAATCCCGCCGCAATCACCCTGGCGGACAATTCCGCCAATGCCGCCATTTCGGAAATCACCGTGAGCGGCATCGCCGCCTCCAGGGTCGCCAAGGTCGAGGTCTCAATCGCGAATTTCAATCATGCGGCTCCTGACGAAACGGTCCTTGTTCTCGAAGGACCCAATGGCAAACGCGTAGTCCTGATGCGCGGAGCCGGCGGCGGATTCCCCGTCGTGGGCGGTCGCATCAACTTCACTTCTGACCCGGCAGTTGCCGCGGTCGACGTTCCCAACGGAGCGCCCATTATCACGTCGCTGCGCGGCAACACCTACCGCCCCTTCGACTACGTCGGCGGAAACATCGGTCGCGGCATTCCGAACGGACCCTACGAGGCGAGTTTGGCCGCGTTCGCCGACGTCAACCCCAATGGCAAGTGGCGCCTCTATGCGGTGGACGTCGATGCCGGTACGGCGGGTGAGATCAAGAGCGGCTTCATCCTGAACCTCTTCACCAAGCCGACCATCAACGGAATGCCGACCTCCACCTTGGACTTCTCCGAGGAGGGTTCCGCGCAGCTCTTCACGCTGTCCGTTACGGATCATGATGGGCAGATCAAGTCCCTGGCTATCGACGGTGCAAACACCTCCGTTACCCTCGTGGATGCGACTCTGACGCCGGGTGCCACGCTCCCGATTGGATCGCTCTCCGCGACTCTCTCCATCAAGCCGAAGACACATGCGTTTGGCTCCGGCAAAGTTACGGTGATTGCGACGGACAACCTCGATAACGTCACCCGGGTTGAAACGCTGTTCAATATCAAGGCCGTCAACGACGCCCCGACGATCACGCCCATCAACAAGGAAACGATCTACATCGGTCAGGCTTCCGGACCCATCACCTTCGAGGTCAACGAAGTCCCCACCGGCGTCTTCTCGGAAACGCTGCCTCAGAACCTGGTTGTGACCGCCCAGACCGACAACCTGAAGCTGCTGCCCCCGCAGAATATCTTCCTGGAACAGATTCCGGCCGGCCCCGGCGAGGTTCAGGGTGTCAAGCGCCGTATTACCATGTACCCGGCCGGACAGGAGTCCGGAACCGTGAATGTGACCCTGACCGTCGAAGACAGCGGCCAGAAGAACGATGTCACGGGTGCCGTCCCGGATGCGGGCACGAAACTCAGCCGCAGCACCATTCTCCGCCTCGACGTCAAGGGCGCGCCCAGTCCCCAACTGCACGGGGGGCTTATCGCGGTTAACGACGCGGGCGCCGGTGGCGGCGTGGCCAAGGCTTCTCCGTACGGCTCCGCGGCGGCAGCCGTCGAGTTCAAGGGGGTTGTGGGGAATATTCGCAAGGCTATCGTCAATCTCGTCGACGTGGACGCCAAGTTCCCGTCGGATTTGGATATCATCCTTGTCAGCCCGAACAATCGCGCGGTGAAGCTCGCCAGCGACGTGGGCGGCAACGTCCGGCGCGAAAACGTCCAGCTCATCCTGCGGGACGATGCACTTCCGAGTCTCGATGCGTTGAACTTGGTGTCGGGAACCTACAAACCGACCGATATCGACGCCGGCGACGGTGACGTCCTCCCGGATGTGGCGGGTCTGACTTACTTCAACACCCTCGCGGAGGCGTTCAATGGTCTCTCTCCGAACGGTATCTGGCGCCTTTATGTCGTGGATGACACCGGCAATTCCAAGGACAACGACGGTATTGGTTCCTGGGTCTTGACCTTCGAAACCGAACCGTCCCTCGCCGCCATCAGCGACCAGGAAACTCCGGAGGATACCGCCAAGGAAATCAGCATCGACCTCGGCGATGACCAGCCTGGTGTTGCCACCCAGATCGTTCTGGAAGACACCGTCGGCGGTGGTCTGGGACCGCTTGTCAAATCGTACGCGGTCACCGGCGAAGGAAAGGGACGCAAGTTGACGATCGTCCCGACCGACAATGCTCCTGGCGTGGCCAAGGATGCCTCGCGCACCTTGCGCCTCACGATTCGCATGGGCGACTTCGGAATCCCCGGTGCCGTCATCAAGGAGAGTTCCCGCACCTTCGCGTTCAAGGTTACCCAAGTTAACGACGCTCCCGTCGTGTCCGATGTTGGCAACCAGAACATTCGCGCGGGACGGATTCTGGGACCGATCCCCTTCACCGTGTCCGATATCGAAACGGGTGCCGCCAACATCACCGTATCGGCAAGCTCCAGTGACCCTGCCGCTCTGCCGAATTCGAACCTCATCATTGCCGCCGATCCTGCCTTCCCGGGTGATGCGACGAAGAAGATCCTTACCATCCTGCCCAACCGGGCGAACGAGGTACCGAGCGTGACCATCACGATTTCGGCTCTTGACAAGGAAACCAGCGCCGATGCGAAGGATGCCAGAACGGGTCAGGATACCTTCGTGTACAGTGCCACCGGCGTTGGAACTTTGGTGTTCGATAACCGAGGCGCTGCCATCACGATTCGTGACAATGCGACCGCGGATCCGTATCCCTCGACCATCCCCGTGGCTGGCGTGCTCGGCACCGTCGGCAAGGTGTATGTGAGCCTGCATGGTTTCTACCATGACCACCCGGACGACGTTCATTTCGTCCTGGTTGGCCCCGATGGGAAGGTGATGAGCACCGTCATGGCGAATGCCGGCGGAATCGGCGGCAGCGGTGGAAACGGAATTCCCGTGGGCTCCGCTGTGTTGCTGGAATTCGACCAGGCGGCTGCGACGCCTATCTTTAACGGCGAAGCCCCCGATCCGGGCAACGGCAAGCTTGTGACGGGACGGTATCGGCCTGCTCGCTACGAGCCGACAAACGTCTCCCTCCCTGGCATCGGCGCGATTAGCGGGATCGATCCGAATCTCGACGTGTTCTCACGCGTGGTTCCCAACGGAACATGGTCCCTCTATGCCTTCGACGACACCTTCACCGAGGCTGGTGGCGTGGCCAGTGGTTGGTCGCTCGCCTTTGAGACTGCCGCATTCCCGCGCCTCTTGGGATCCGTGTTCTCGGATGAGGACGTTCCCCTGAACCTTACGATTCAGCTCGAGGATACGGACTCCGCCGCGACTCCCAAGGACATCACCGTCACAGTGCAATCCTTGGATCCGAGCATCATCGCCAACAATGCTGCGAGCATCGTGGTCACGGGCGATACGATGACACGCACGCTCAAGTTGACGCCTGTGGCCAACAAGAGCGGCACGGTCAAGATCCGGATCACGACGAACGACAAGAAGTTCGTGCACTCCTGGGATTACGATGTGGTCTTCAGGGCCGTGGATGATCCCCCGACGATCAAGTCTTTGGGCGCACTCGGCGTGCCTGCCAAGGTGACCGTCGACGAGGATGCTGGGTTTACCGACGTTTTGTTCGAGGTTCAGGACGTGGACTCCGAGCTTAAACTCGTGGACTCCTCCCTGTTCTCCCTGAGCGACTCCATCGTGGCCAATCTGGCGGCAAACATCGTCTCCAATGGTCCGGCGACGTTGGCGATCAACGCCCCCGGCGTGATCACCACTCGGATCAAGCCCAATGCGAACGCAAATGGGACCGCAAACTTGGTCTTCAGTATCAAGGACGCGAAGTCGACCACCACCAGCAACCTGGTCTTCCAAGTCACCTCGCGAAACGATCTGCCGACGATCAGCGAGATCAAGGGTCTGGAGACCCTCCCGGTCGGGGACGCCAACAGGGCGAACTTCGAAGTCTTCGCCGGTCAGGCCTTCCCGCCCATCACCGTGAACGTCGGGGATGTCGAGACGCCTCTGAAGGACCTCGTCGTAACCGCAACTTCGGGTGCCGCCAACCAGGATGTAATTCCTGATTCCTTGATCACCTACTCGGAGAACCTCGGTCAGCGCGTGATCACGCTCCGCACCGTTGGTTCCGTCGGGAAGGTTGGTGAAATCCCGATCACGGTCACCGTGCGGGATACCGACGGCGAAAGCGTCACTGAGGTGTTCAACGTGAAGGTGAACAACGCTCCTGGCACGGAGGAATCGACTGCCCGCGTGTTCTCCAACCTGAACCCGATTACCATCACGGATCGCACGGCGGCCGGTGCTCCTGCGAAGGCCAATCCCTATCCGTCGGTGATTACGATCCCGCCCGGTACCTTGAAGGGGAACGTCCACCGCGTGTCCGTGGTGCTTGATAACTTCAGCCACGCCGCTCCCGACGATGTGGACATCCTGCTTCAGGCCCCGAATGGCAACGTTATGGTCCTCATGTCGGATGCGGGCGGCAGCTCTCCGGTCAACAATCTGACCCTGGAATTCACCGACTCGGGCACCGACATGCGCGACGACGGTCCGCTGGGCAGCGGCAAATACAAGCCTCGGAACTTCGATTCCACCCCGGACGTTTGGGTCGACGTGACTCCGGGTAACTTCCTCAGCTTCGCCGAGGCGTTCAAGGGCATCAATCCGAACGGCGAATGGAAGCTGTTCGTGTTGGATGACGCCAACGTGGGTGCCGGCAGCATCTCGAATGGCTGGACCCTCCGTATTGTGACCACTCCTTGGATCAACGTCGCCTCCAGCTCGTTGACCTTTACCGAGGATCCGGATCAGTACCCGGTGGGTGGGGCCAATCAGACCGTTCTTACCTTCGGGGACGACGATCCGTCCGTTGCCACGACCTACAAAATCACGGCGACCTCCAAGGACGTGAACAAGATTCCGCTTTCCGGAATCCAGATTCCCGCCGCCTCCGGTGGTCTGCTCACGGTCCTTCCCGCCCGAGATGCGTTCGACGAATCGGACAAACTGACCTTCGAACTCACCATCACCCGCGATGTTGCGGCTGGTGTCGAGGCGCCGAAGATGTCCGTGGTCGTGACGACCAAGATCCTCGCTCGAAACGACGATCCTATCGTCTCCCGCCTGAATGAACGCACCGTGCAGGACGGTTCCAGCATCATCATTCCCGTGCAAATCACGGATCCGGATGTGCCGTTGGACGCCATCAAGCTCGAGGTGACCTCCGCCAATCAGGACCAGGTCCCGAATGGAAACATCAAGATCTCCGGAGCCGGCAACGTGGTCGATCCCATCGGAAGCCGTACTCTTGATGTGACGATTACCCCGAAGCCGGGCTCGACGGACGGCGGGAACTATTCGGTCAACATTACGTTCACCGCCACCGACAAGAGCACGTTGGCCAATCATCCCGGGGGCGACCGAATCGGCGTCAACGTGTTGAAGCTGAACGTTATTCAGAAGAATGACCCGCCTGTGATTGCCGACGTCGCGGCGCAGACCGCCACTGCGGGCAAGGCCAAGTCCTTCTCGTTCAAATTCACGGACCCGGACAACGACGACGAGTTCAAGGTCTCCGTTAAGTCCGACAAACAGGAATTGATCAAGGACTCCTCGATCACCGTCACGAAGGCCGCGGGTTGCGTTGACGTCGTGGGCGCCGGTGGCGGTGGCTGCGACGGCGATGCGAATCCTTGGACGGTTTCCTTTACTCCCGAGTTGGGGGTCGAAGGCACCGCCGTTCTGACAATTCAGGCCACCGACGTGGCCGGCGGAATCGGGGAGAAGAAGGTCAGCGTCTCGGTTGGTCCCAGCCGCGAACGCAAATTCACCAACAAGGATGGCAAGATCACCATCAATGACTTTGGCACCTCGGTCGCCAAGGCCAGTCCCTATCCCTCGGTCATCGCCACCGACGAACTCGTGGGCGATGTATCTGAGATTCGGGTTGAATTGACCGGGTTCAAGCACAACTACCCGGACGACGTGGATGTTCTGCTCGTGTCTCCCGGCGGCACCAAGGTCGTGTTGATGAGCGACGCGGGCGGTTCGCAGAAGGCCGATGGCGTCACGTTGACGTTCGCCGACGGCCAACCGCAGATCCCTGATCTGGGTCCGCTGGGCACCGGCAGCTACAAGCCGGCCAATTACGAAGGCAACGACACGTTCCCCGACATTACCGGGCCCTTCGAAACCGACATTACCAAGTTCATCGGCACGGCTTCCAAGGGCGAGTGGAAGCTGTACGTCGTGGACGATACCCGTGGCGACGCCGGGGAGATTGCTTCCTGGTCCCTCTACATCACCACGCGCCCGCGCATCGAGTTCGTTGGGACACCGAATCAGACCTTGGTCGAGGACAGCCCTGTGACCGTGTTCTTCAACGTCATCGAGGAGAAGTTCACCAACACCACGGGGTATGAGTTCACCGGTGCTTCGAGTGCGCCGTTGGTCCTTCCGGCGAGCGGTCTTACGTTCTCGGCAAACCCGGATCCCTCGATCTCGCAGTATCAGGTCGTGGGTGTTCCGGTTAAGGACGCCTTCGGCGCGGCGGAGATCACGATCAACGCGAAGAACCTCCCGTTCGGGCAGACGGTCAGTGCGAAGTTTACGGTGACCTACACCGGCCAGAACGACGCACCGTTCATCACCCGCGTGGGCAATCAGACCATCTCGGCTGGCGCTCTGAGCGCGGGCATTCCGTTCGATTACGGTGATGCCGAAACCGCCAAGAAGGACCTGATCTTCGAGAAGGAATCCGGGGACACCTCGGTGATTCCGCTGAGCGGCCTGATCTTCGAAGGAAATACACTGTTCATCGCGCCCCTTGGCAATGCCACCGGGAAGAGCGAGATCACGCTCCGGGTGAAGGAACCCGGCGCGAACGGACTCGTCGCGGAAACCAGGTTCACGGTCGTGGTCAATCGCGCCTTGAACAACCAGTTCGCCAACACCGGCGAGATCGTGATTCGGGACAACAACACCGCGGCGACTTATCCTTCGAGGATTCTCGTCAGCGGAGTGAAGGGTAACACCTCTCGAATCAGCGTGACGCTCGCGGGACTCGTGCATAGCTATCCCGCGGATCTGGACATCCTGCTGGTTGGGCCGAACGGCAAGGGCACGGTCCTGATGAGCGACGTTGGTGGTGGTCAGGGCCTTGGCGGCGTCTGGCTCACCCTCGAAGACAGCCGTACGGGCGCAACCCGCAACCCGCTGCCTTACAACCCGAATCAACCTATCGGCAGCGGTTCCTATCGCCCGACCAACGAGGAGGGCGCGAATGATCCGTTCGCCTCCGACGGTTCCGGAGGCCCGGTTGCCGGACCTTATTCGGCGGACCTCTCGGTCTTCCGCGGCATCGACCCGAACGGCGAATGGAAGCTGTATATCGTGGACGACATCAACCCGGATGGTGGACGTCTTCTGGCCGGCTGGGTGTTGAATCTGTACACCGCGGAGCCTGTCATCGGAGCGATTGGTGATCAGATCACCGACGAGAATGTTCCGATCACGGTCCAGTTCTTGGTCGCGGATGATGACACGGCCCTGACCAGCGTCACGACTACGGCATCGGGTGATGCAGCGGCGGTGTTCACTGTCGGGCCCGTTACCGGGACCGGTTCGACCCGCTCGGTTACCATCACTCCCGTCGCCTTCGCTTCGGGGACGGGGCGGGTGACCCTGACGGCGACCGATGGGGCGAACAGCTCGTCGACGTCGTTCGGTGTGACCGTGGTGCCGGTGAATCAGGCACCGGTCATCGCCGGCCTCCCTGCGACCACCACGACTCCGGCCAACCGGACCAAGACGATTCCGTTCAGCGTTACGGACCAGGAGACCGCGGGTGCGGACCTGGTGGTAACCGCGAAGGTCCTCGACACGGGCTTTGGCTCCGCGGACGTCGCAGCGGGCGGCAACGCACGAGTACTGTCCTTCCGCCCGACCGGGGCGCAGGGTACGACCAGCATTGAAGTCAGCGTGAGCGACGGCACGGTAACGACCAAGTCGACCGTGGCCATCGAGATCGGCGCTCCTTACGTGCTGAACATCGCCGCCATCGCCGACCAGGTGATGGTCGAGGACAACACCAAGCAGGTTCCGGTCTCGGTCAGCGGCTCCGACACTTCCAACGTGACGTTGGAGGCCGTGAGTGCCGATCCGACCAAGATCGCCAAGATCGACATCCTCGGAAGCGGATCCGCTTGGGTGCTGACTCTCATTCCGGCTCCGGACGCAACCGGTGCGACTACGGTCACTGTCACGGCGCGTGACGAGTTCGGCAGCGGAACGACCACGTTCAATGTCGATATCGCCGAGCTGAACGACCCGCCCACGATTGGGTTGATTCCCGACCAGGTAACCCAGCGCGATATCAATGCGCTGGTCACCCTCGACATCGTGGACAAGGACTCCGCGCTCAACACGCTCAAGTTTACCTGGAGCGCGTCCAATCCGGCACTGATCAAGAACGTGTTGTTCAGCCTCGCCGGCGGAAATCGAGTGGTTGCCACGGTGTTCCCGGCGGACGGCGCCATCGGTCAGGCCAGCCTGACGATCTTTGCCGACGACGGTACCACCAAGGTGTCCCGCCCGTTCCTGCTGTC
>CAZSOV010000257.1:0-11697 GCA_964608505.1 uncultured Verrucomicrobiota bacterium | reverse complement strand
TGTTGGAGGGGAATGGGAAGTTACCGGTGGGCGAGTACCTGCGGTGTCGGGTGCGCTACTTCACGGCGGGCGCGGCGTTCGGGAGTCGGGAGTACGTGGAGGGGATTTTCGGGGCGCATCGGGAGCGGTTCGGGAAGAAGCGGAAGGACGGGGCGCGGCGGGTGCGGGGATTGGAGGGGGCGGAGGCGTATGTCCTCAGGGATTTGAAGAAGAGGGTGTTCGGTTAGGTGCGTGGCCGTCGTAACCTCGACCCGGCGATGCCTCAGGAACGGGAGGATATGAACAACGAAGTGGTTTCCCCGACCTGTCCGCGCTGCGGCGTGCCGATTGCCGTCGACGCTCCGCGTGGGCTGTGCCCGAAGTGCGTGCTTGGAGGCGTGGCGACGGCAAGCGAAGCCGGGTCGGCGCCGCGGTTGCGCCGGGAAGCGCCCTCGTTGGCGTCGTTGCAGGCGGTGTTTCCGCAGTTGGAGTTGCTGGAAGCAATCGGGCAGGGGGGGATGGGGTTCGTCTATCGGGCCCGGCAACTGGCGTTGGGTCGGGACGTGGCGTTGAAGGTGCTTTGGCCGGAGTTGGGAACGGAGCCGGAGTTTCTCGAACGATTCCATCGGGAGGCGCGGGTGCTGGCGCGTTTGAGTCATCCCAACATCGTGGGGGTTTATGAATTCGGACGGGCAGGGGAGTATTGCTATCTGGTGATGGAGTTGGTGGACGGCGTGAACCTGCGGCAGGCGATGGAGGCAGGCAGGTTTTCGGCTGGGGAGGCGCTGGAGTTGGTGCCTCGGATTTGCGAGGCGCTGCAATACGCGCACGAGGAAGGGGTGCTGCACCGGGACATCAAGCCGGAGAACATTCTGCTGACCGCCAAGGGCCGGGTGAAGATCGTGGATTTCGGGATCGCGAAGCTGATGGGTGCGGCGCGGGAACCGGTGACCCTGACGCAGGCCGGAGCGTCGGTCGGGACGCCGCAGTACATGGCGCCCGAGCAATTGGCGGATCCGGAGAGCGTCGACCGCCGGGCAGACGTGTATTCGCTGGGCGTGGTCTTTTACGAACTGCTGACGGGGGAATTGCCGACGGGCCGGTACCCGCTGCCGTCCGAGAAGTGCGCGGTGGACGGCAGGGTGGACGAGGTGGTGTTGCGGGCGTTGGAGCGGCAGAGGGAGAGACGGTATGCCACGGCGGATGAAGTCGGGACGCGCGTGGAGGCGATTCGGAACACGCCGGCGCCCCCGTCGGCGCCCGCACCGCCCCGGGCGGGCTTGGGGGCCGAGGCCATTCCGGGCGGGGGAGCGAGAGCAGTCCCGGGGCTGGTTCGTGGGCGGCGGTCGTGGATGGCCGTGGTCGGGGCGGCGCTGGCCGGTTTGTCGGGAGGGATCCTGGTGCCGCTGGTCCTTCTGTTCCTGATGGGTGTGGTCATGGAAGCGAGTCAGATGTCGGGGGAGTCGGGACGGGTGGTCATGTTGTCCTCGCGGAGGGCAAGTTGGTTGTTCCTGGGGATTCTCCTTCTCGTTCTGATTCCAGGCATCGCTGGGACGGTCCTGGGTTGGGTGGCCTGTGCGGATTTGAGATCCAGTATGGACGGGCGCCGCGGTGCCGCGGCGGCGGTTTTTGCGGCCCTCGCGATCCCATGCGTGATCGGGGACGGTGTCCTGGCCGGGGTGTTGATACCGACTTGGCAGCGGGCCGTGGCTAGTTTGGCGTGGGCGTGGGAGCCGGGGAGATCGCTGTCCGTTCCCGTGGCCGGGATCGTGCTGGGGGTGGCGACGGGATTGGGGGTCCTGAACGCGCTGGTAGCCGTTGGTCTGTCGAGGTGGGTACGCGGCGTGGCGACGGGGGGATGGAGGTGGCCCGCGGTTTTGCTCGTGGTCGGCGGGGTGTTGACGGGCGTGGCCAAGGCAGCCACGGAATGGCACGGGGCAATGCCTGGAACCTTGTTCGAGATGAGTCCGAACTCGGCGCGGGGGGACGAGGAGGGCAGGAGCAGGGCGGGGGCAGGGGAGCAGGGGGCAGGGCGTTATCGATGGGCTCTGGCGGTGGCTCCCGGGCAGGAGGTGCTGGCGACCCTAACCCTGCGGAGCAACGCGACGGTCGTCGCGCGGTGGGTGATGCCGGAGATCCTGACCCGGGCGGGCGAACACGCCGTCGGAGAGTTTACCCTCGCAGTGTCGGATCCCGTCGGACCGGGGGTGGGAAGGGTGGAAAGGGGACCGATGGCGGACTGGAGTTGGCGCTGGGACGCAGGACGGTTTGGCGGGGGCAAGGACGCGTTCCCGGCGCCGGTCGGTGCGGGGGTAAAGTGGTCGGTCATCGAGCCCTTCCGGAACCGGGAGATTCGGATGCCGGGAGCACGCGAATGGGTGCTGTTGCACGGCGATCAGCCATCCGCGGAGCCGGGAGTCGGCTCCGGAACATGGAGCCTGCGATTGGAGGTGGTGGTGGGACCGCGTCCGCGGTTGCCGGGGGGGATGCAGCGCTAGGCGGGCGGAGGAGACATCGACCATGGCGTTCCGTCCGAGAATCCAGAGTGGGGTCCGCGCGTGGGTCGGGGGTCCGGGCGGAGGGTGGCGATCCTCGAAAGGCCGGGCATGACGTGTCGGCGCGGAGGGGAGGATGTCGCGGCGACCCGCTGGACGCTGGTCCTGCGGGCGAGGGGGGAGACGCCGGAGGCCCGCGCGGCCCTGGGGGAACTGTGCGAGGCGTACTGGGGGCCGGTGCATCGGTTCCTGCTTCGGGATGGGCGCGGTCCGGACACGGCCCGGGAATTGACGCAGGAATTCTTCGCGCGGTTGCTGGCGCACGGGAATCTCGACGGCGCGGATCCGGCGCGGGGGCGATTCCGGTCGTTTCTGCTGGGCGCGGTGAAGCACTTCCTGGCGGACACGAGGGATCGCGAGCGTCGGTTGAAGCGGGGCGGGGGACAGGTCCCGGAATCGTGGGAGGACTCGGGCGGCGACAGCGGGGAGTCGGAGCGCGGGTGGGCGGATCCTGCCACGCCGCCGCTGGACGCGGTGTTCGACCGGGACTGGGCGCTGTCGGTGATGGAGCGGGGACTGACGGCGCTCGAGGAGGAGTTGCGGGGGGAGGGGCGAGGGGCGCAATTCGAGGTGTTGAAACCCTGGCTGGCGGGGGAGATGCCGGGCATGAGCCAGGCGGAAGCGGGAGCGCGGCTGGGGTTGAGCGAGGGTGCGGTGAAGGTCGTGATCCACCGGTTGCGCCGGCGGTTCCGGGACCTGGTGCGTGCGGATATCGGGCAGACCGTGGAAGGGGAGGAGGCGGTGCAGGAGGAATTACGGTACCTGGTGGAGGTGCTGGCCCGGGGGTGAGGATTCCGGGTCGACGAGTCGTGCCGAGGGGATTTCGGATTGGGCGCGGGCGTGGAACCGCGGAGGATCGTCCACGTGCGGCACGCGAAGATCAGGGCGGAGCGATTGATGGAGTGGTTTGCGGTGTCCGCGCGGGACCTGCCCTGGCGCCGGACCCGCGATCCCTACGGCATCTGGGTCTCGGAGATCATGCTGCAACAGACGCAGGTGAAGACGGTGATTCCGTATTGGGAACGTTGGATGCGCGAACTGCCGGACGTGGAGTCGCTGGGGCGGGCGTCGGAGGAGCGGGTACTGAAGCTGTGGGAGGGCCTGGGGTATTATCGGCGGGCGCGCCATTTGCAGGCGGGGGCGCGGGCGATACTGGAGCGGCACGGGGGCCGGTTCCCGGAAGGGGAGGCCGAGATTCTGGCATTGCCCGGGATCGGGCGGTACACGGCCGGGGCGATTGGCTCGATTGCGTTCGGGAGGCCGGTGCCGATTCTGGACGGGAACGTGATCCGGGTGCTGACGCGATGGGAGGCGCTGGGCGGGGATCCGAAGGGAAAGGCCCTGAACGAACGGCTGTGGCGGGATGCGGAGGCGGTGGTTGCGGCGGCGTTCGGGACCGGAGCTGCGGACGCGAGTTCGAGGTTGAACCAGGCGTTGATGGAATTGGGGGCGACGGTCTGCACGCCGCGGGCCCCGGGGTGCCCACGGTGTCCCGTGCTCCGGTGGTGCGCGGCCGGGAAGGCGGGGAAGGCGGAGGCGTATCCGGAGACCGCGAAGCGGGCGGAGACCACCCGGCGCGAGTATCTGGTCGTGGTGGCACGGTCGGGGAACCGTTATCGGGTGGGGCAGCGACCCGCGGGGGCGGTGAATGGGGGGCTTTGGGAGTTCCCGGGTGAGGAACGGGCGGCGACGGGCATGCCGGACGAAGCCGAGGTTTGGTCCGTGGCTCGGCGTCTGCACGGAAGAGGCGTGGAGGGATGCGTGGCGTTGGGCGTGGTACGGCACTCAATCACGCGGTACCGGATCACGCAGCGGGTGTATCTGGGGACGTTGGAGGGGCCGCCGGACCGGAGCGGCGGTGCGGGGGAGTGGCGAACGCTGGAGGAACTGGAGGGGCTGGCGTTCAGCAGCGCGCACCGGCGGATTCTGGGATTGGTGATCGGGGCGGGTTTCCGGAGGATGGCGGGGAGGACATGAACGATCCCCGGGTCGAGGAACTGAAGACGCTGCTGCCGCGCTGTCTGCTGCACGATTGGGTGCGGCTGGGAGCGCGTCTGGTGCGGGTGTTGCGGGATCACCATCATGCGTCCCGGCACGACGCGCTGATCGACCGGTTGCTGGAGCGGGCGCGGAAGTCGGCTGCGCTGCGCGAGTGGCGGGGAGGCAACGTGCCGCGGGTGTCCTATCCGCCCGAACTCCCCATTTCGCAGCGCAAGGACGAGATCGTGGCGGCCATCCGGGAGCATCAGGTGGTGGTGATCGCGGGCGAAACGGGATCGGGGAAGACGACGCAGATTCCGAAGATGTGCCTGGAGGCGGGGTTGGGGGTGGAGGCGATGGTCGGGTGCACGCAACCGCGGCGCGTCGCGGCGTTGTCCATCGCGCGGCGCATTGCCGAGGAACTGGGCGTGAACTGGGGGCGGGAGGTCGGCAGCAAGGTGCGGTTCGACGATCGGACGGGTCCGGAGACGTTCGTCAAGCTGGTCACGGACGGGATGCTGCTGGCGGAGATGCAGGGGGACCCGGACTTGTCGGAGTACAACGCCCTGATCGTGGACGAGGCGCACGAGCGGAGTCTGAACATCGATTTTCTGCTGGGCCATTTGAAGGGGCTGCTGGCGCGGCGGAAGGACCTGAAACTGCTCATCACGTCGGCGACCATCGACACGGCGGAGTTCTCGCGGGCGTTCGGGGGCGCGCCGGTGATCGAGGTGTCGGGGCGGATGTATCCGGTGGAGGTGGTATATCAGCCGTTGGACAGCGAATCGGAGGAGCGCGGGGACCTGACGTACATCGACGCGGCGGTGCGCGCGACGGAGCAGGCGTTGACGACGCCGGGGGCGGGGGACGTGCTGATCTTCATGCCCGGGGAGCGGGACATCCGGGAGACGACGGACCAGATCGAGGGTCGGTTCGGGCGGGAGGTGGAGGTGGTGCCGTTGTTCGGGCGGTTGAGCGCGGCGGACCAGCAGCGGGTGTTCGCGCCGAGCCAGCGGACGAAGGTGGTGGTGGCGACGAACATCGCGGAGACCTCGCTCACGATCCCGGGCATCCGGTACGTGATCGACACGGGACTGGCGCGGGTGAGCCGGTACAATCCGCGGACGCGGACGCGGCGGCTGCCGGTGGAACCGATCTCGCAGAGCAGCGCGCGGCAGCGGCAGGGCCGGGCGGGACGGGTACGGGACGGGGTGTGCATCCGGTTGTACTCGGAGGCGGACTTCGGGGAGCGC
The DNA here is from genome assembly GCA_964608505.1 of uncultured Verrucomicrobiota bacterium. Classification (GTDB taxonomy): domain Bacteria; phylum Verrucomicrobiota; class Verrucomicrobiia; order Limisphaerales; family CAIMTB01; genus CAIMTB01. Next base: position 5,930 of record CAZSOV010000257.1, on the reverse strand, counting down.
CCGGTGCAGACGCAGCCGGAGATCCAGCGGGCGAACCTGGCGGAGGTGATCCTGCGGATGAAGGCGTTCCAGCTGGGGGACATCGAGACCTTCCCGTTCCTGAATCCGCCGACCCCGGCGGCGATCCGGGCGGGGTACGCGCTGTTGCACGAACTGGGGGCGCTGGACGAGAAGCGGGAGTTGACGCCGCTGGGGCGGGACCTGGCGCGGTTGCCGATCGACCCGACGCTGGGGCGGATGCTGTTGCACGCGCAGGAGGAGCACGCGACGCACGAGTTGTTGATCATCGCGGCGGGGCTGAGCATCCAGGATCCACGGGAACGACCGTTGGACCAGCGGGAGGCGGCGGCGACGGCCCACCGGCAGTTCGTGGACGCGCGGTCGGACTTCCTGACGCTGCTGAAGCTGTGGAACGCGGTGCACGACGAGTGGGAGAAGCTCCGCACGCAGAACCAGCGGCGGAAATACTGCCGGGCCCATTTCCTGTCCTACACGCGCATGCGGGAATGGCAGGACCTGTACACGCAGTTGCACGAGGCGCTGGAGGAATTGGGGACGGTGCGGCTGAGCGAGAGCAGCGCGGAGTACGGGCCGATCCACCGGTCGATCCTGGCGGGGTTGCTGGGGCACGTGGGGTTGCGCCAGGAGCGCAACGTGTACCGGGGCGCGGGGAACCGGGACGTGGCGGTGTTTCCCGGATCCGCGTTGCACGAGCGGGCACCGGCGCAGCCGAAGCGCCTGCCCGGCGGCGGCAAGGGCCCGGCGTCCGCCCCGGTGCCGAAGACGCGCCAGCCGGCCTGGGTGGTGGCGGGGGAGATCGTGGAGACCTCGCAGTTGTTCGCGCGGACGCTGGCGGGGATCGAGCCGGAGTGGATCGCGAAGCTGGGGGCGCACCTGTGCAAGGTGACGCATCGCGGGCCGCATTGGAGTCGTTCGGCGGGCCGGGTGATGGTGGAGGAAGTCGTGACGCTGTACGGACTCGAGGTGCTGCGACGGAAGGTGGCGTACGGCAATCTGGAGCCGGTGGATGCCACGGCGATCTTCCTGCGGTCGGCGCTGGTGGAGGAGGACCTGTTGCCGGGCGAGGGACGGGTGGCGGTCGGCGATGCCGGGGACGACGGCGAGGTGGAGGACCGGCGGGCGGGCGTGCGCAAGGTGCCGCTGGTGGGCGGGCGGGGTCCGGCGCGGGCGGCGGTGCCGCCGCAGTACCGGTTTCTGGAGCACAACCGCCGCGTGCGGCAGAAGATCGAGAGTTGGCGGACGCGGATGCGCCGGAGCGGGGGCGGGGACGTGGACGAGGCGTTGTTCCAGTTCTACGGGGAGCGCATCCGCAACGTGTCCTCGCTGGATGAATTGAACGTCCTGATCGGGGAGAAGGGCGGGCCGGAATTCCTGTGCGCGAAGGAGGATGATCTCGCGGGCAACCACGTGGACGAGGTGGATCCGGTGGCGTTTCCGGACGCGGTGGCGTTGGGCGGGCAGGCGGTGAAACTGAGTTACGCCTACGCGCCGGGGGAGGCCTGGGACGGGGTGACGATCCGGTTGCCGGCGGAACTGGTGAACGGGGTGACGGAGGCGAGCGTGGCGTGGGCGGTCCCGAGCCTGCGGGGCGAGCAGGTGGCGGAGTTGCTGGGGACGCTGGCCAAGACGCACCGGCGGGTGCTGCAGCCGATGGCGCCGAAGGTGGAGGAAATCGTGCGGGACCTGGAGCCGAAGGGGCCGACGCTGCTGCACGACCTGAGCCGGTTCCTCAAGGAACGGTACGGGATCACGGTGCCGGTGTCGGACTGGCGTCCGGACGCGGTGCCGGCGCATTTGCGTCCGCGCATCGAGGTGATGGGGGGCGACGCGAAGCCGGTCGCGGCGGGGCGGGATTTAAGGCAGGTGCAGGACGTGGTGAAGCAGGTGAAGGTCAAGCCCACCGAGGAGAGCGTGGATTGGAAGCGGGTGGCGCAGCAGTGGGAGAAACCGGCGGTGACGGGGTGGACGTTCGGGGATCTGCCGGGGAAGGTCGTGGTGGGGACGGTGCAGGGGGTGGAGGTGTACGGGTTCCCGGCGCCGGTGCTGGAGGAGGGGGTGGTGAGCGTGCGTTTGTTGAGGTCCGAGATGGCGGCGCGGAGTTCGGGATGGGCGGGGTACCGCCGGCTGGTGGAGTTGGGATTGGGCAGGGACCTGGGGTGGTTGCAGCGGGACCTGAAGGGACTCGCGAAGCTGGACGCGCTCTACGCGCCGCTGGGAACGGGCGCGGAATTGCAGGAGACCGCCTTCGAGAACCTGAAACGTCACATCCTGCCGGCGGTCGTGCCGGACGCCTTCACGGAGGCGGCGTTTCGGAAGGATCTGGAGGCGGCCCGCGGAAGGATTCCTGGACTGGCGCAGGCCATGGTGGATCGGGTGGCGGCGGTGTTGCAGGCGCGGCAACAGGTGCAGCAGAAGGTGGGAGCCGCGCCCGGTTCCGGGGCGGGAACGCCGGCGGCGGCCGGGGCGGGACGGGCGGCGCTCAAGGACTTTTCGCAGCTGATCTTCGCGGCCGCGGCGAAGCCCGCGGTCCCGGCGGCGGCACCGGTGAATCCGATGGCGGCGGAGTTGGCGCGGCTCGTGCCGGCACGGTTTCTGGAGCGTCTGCCCTACGAGCGGTTGAGCCACCTGCCGCGGTACCTGAAGGCTCTGCTGCTGCGGGCGGAACGGGCGACGGCGAACCCGTTGAAGGACCGCGAGCGCGCGGCCCTGATCGCGCCGTTTGCGCAGGCCCTGGAGCGGATCCGGGCGGCGCAACAGATCACCGAGGAGGGGCGACGCGCGGCGGAGGAATTCCGCTGGCTGGTCGAGGAGTACAAGGTCTCCGTGTTCGCCCAGGAACTGGGCACCTCGCTGCCCGTGTCGCCGAAGCGGCTGAACGAGTTCCTGGAGGGGATGCGGATGGAGTTCGGGCTCTAGCCTGCCCCCGAACCCCACGTCATTTCGCGGCGAGGTCGACGCAGACGGATTCTTTCGTGGATCGGGCGTAGACGCGACCGCCGGCGAAGGACGGAGTGGACCAGCACTTGCCGTCGAGGATGTCGGCGCGCGCCTTCTCGCGGTAGGCGGCCTCGGAGGCCTCCACGAGGACCAGTTGGCCGGCGTCGCCGAGAACGACGAGGTGGTTGTCGACGAGGGTCACGTTGCCGGGGCCGAAGCCGGGCTGGCTCCACTTCTCCTTGCCGGTGGCGAGCTCGATGCACTTGAGGGGGCAGGCGCCGTATTCCTTGAAGCCGAACAGGCCGTACAGGTGACCACGGTGCAGGACCGGCGTGCTCCAGTGGTTCTGCAGCTTGTTTTCGGCGCGCCAGACCTCGGTGGATTTAAACGCCGTGCCGTCCTTCGCGATGCGATAGACTCCGGCACCGACGCCGTACCCCGCCGCACAGTAGACCAGGTCCCCGTCGACGATGGGCGAGGCGGCCGTGGAGGTCTTGTACGGGAACGCCTGGCGCCAGAGGACGGTGCCGTCCCGGGGCCGGACCGCGACCAATCCGGACTGGGTGAAGAAGAGGACCTGGCGCTCGCCGAGGAGGTTGGCGACGACCGGGGTGGCGTGGGTCATGCGGTCGTTCTCGCCCTTCCAGACGGTTTTGCCGGTCCGGCGATCGATGCCAAGCAGGGCCTGTCCTTCTCCGCCGCCGGCGACGAACAGAAGGTCGCCGTCCAGGACGGGCGAGGCGGCGTTCTGCCAGGCGATGTTTCGGGCGGCGTGTTCGGCGACGAGATCCTTCTTCCAGACCTCCTTGCCGGTGGCGGCCTCGAGGCAGAGGAGGGTGAGTTTGCCGTCGAGGACGTAGACGCGTCCGTCGGTAACGGTCGGGGTGGAGCGGGGGCCGTCGCCGCCCTTGTTGTCGGAGGTGCCGGAGTCGCCGCCGCCGTCGTATTTGGAGGGGCTGAGATTCGCCGCCCAGAGTTCCTTGCCGGAACCGGCATCCAGGGCGACGAGGACGTCGCGTTTGACGCCCTCGACGGCACGGGTAACGAGCGTGAAGGCGCGGCCTTCGGCGACGGCGATGGAACTGAATCCCGCGGGGGTGACGGTCCTCCAGAGTTGCTTCGGGCCGGCGGCGGGCCAGGTGGTGCCGGGCAGTTTCTCGGACGAGATGCCGTCATGGTTGGGGCCCCGATAATTGGGCCAACCCGGCGATGCCGCGGAGAGGGAGAGGGCGCCGGCCAGGGACAGCAGGGAGGTGAGGGTGAGGGTGGATGCAGGGCTCATGGGGTCGGGGGGGCTGGGTTGTGGATCGTGGTCCGGGTGGACGCGGACGCCAGTATGGCTTGGGAGATGGGGCGGCGAAAGGCCCGGGAACCGGGCCGGGTCGGAGCCGTCTCGCGGGCCTGGGCCTCGATATGCGGGCTTGGACGATGGGGCGCGGGGGCGGATTCAACCCGGACAGCCCCGCGGGAGGGGCATGGCACGGGGCCGCACGCGGCGACCGGAGGCGTCGGGGCTTCGCTCATGAATCACGCGACGGCGTAGCGGGCGATGTCCTCGACGGGACCGGGCGCGGAATCGACGGCGAGCAGGGGTTCCTCGGGATTGCGGTAATCGATGGCGGCGAAGTCGGTGTAGTGCCGGAAGACGTCGGTGTTGCGGACCAAGCCGCGGAAGCGTTCGGAGCCCGGGCCGAGGGCAAGGAGGGGGACGTAATCGGAGGTATGGGTGGTGCCGACGAAGCCGATGCCGAGGTGGTTGGCGAGCAACTGGCCGAGGGCGGCGACGTCGGAGTTCATCTGGTCGAAGAGCGTGCTGCCCTTGCCGGTGACGAAGGGGAGGAACTGGGCGAGTTTCTTGGTACCCACCTGGTACCCGGTGGTGTCGGCGAGGATCGTGGCGGAGTCCTTCTCGGTTTTGGCCTCCTTGAGGCGCTTGAGAATCTCCGGGAAGGAGGCCTTGACCCGGGAGAGTCGGCGGAAGTGTTTGGAACTGTCGCGGTAGGAGGTGCCCATGCCGTTGAGGCCGAGGTTGGCATTGCCGTGATCGGTGGTGATCACGACAAGGGTCTCGGGGTGGCGGCGCTGGAACTCGAGGACCAGGTCGATGGCCTCGTCGAAGGCAATCTGATCGCGGAGGGCGCCCGCGGCATCGTTGTTGTGGCAGGCGTGATCGACGCGGCCGCCCTCGATCTGGAGGAGGAAGCGGTCCTCGCGTTCGAGCTTGGCGAGGGCGCGCCCGACCATGAACGGAAGGTCGGGAACGGTCTTGCGCAGGGTTTCGCTCTCCTGGTGATCCAGGGTGTAGGGCAGGTGTCCCCCGGAGAACGTGCCCAGCCAGGGCTGGTGCGTGGGAGCCCGGGCGAGGTCGTCGCGGGTCTTCGCCACCACGTAGCCCTCCCAGCCGAACTCGGCCCAGAGACTGCGCTTGTCCTTGCGCTTCGCGGGGTCGAAATGGTCCTGGGCGCCGCCGAGGTAGAGGTCGAGGCGCGCGGCGAGGAACTGTTCGGCGATCTGTTCCCCTTTTCCGCGGTCCTCGTTGGAGACCGTGAACCCGGCGGGAGTGGCATGGGTGATTTCGGTGGTGGTGACGAGGCCGCGCTTCCAGCCGGCCTGGCCGAACAGCTCCATGAGGGGCACGAGGGAATGGCCACGGGACGTGACGTTGAGCGTGCCGTTGCGAACGCGGGTTCCGGAACCCCAGCTCGAAGAGGCGGCCGCGGAATCCGTGACCAGGGAGTCGAGCGACCGCATGTCCATGAACGCCGGGCAAACGTCGGGCCGGCTCAACTGCCGGACCCACGTCAGGCCGCGCTGGCGTTCGAGCCACGAGAGCTGGTCGGCGCAGCTCAGGGTGCCGAGGCTCATGCCGTCCGCCACCATGTGAATGATCCGGCGCGGATGGCCCGGGCCCAGGCGGGCGGGGCGGGGCGGGGCGGCGGTCGCGGCGGCGCGGGCGGAGGAGCGGTTCGCGC
>CAZSOV010000256.1:0-11854 GCA_964608505.1 uncultured Verrucomicrobiota bacterium | reverse complement strand
TGCCCGCCGTCGCCACCCCACCTTGGCGCCTCGGCCCGTCCTGCGCGATTTGGGGCGCGGCGTTCAGCGGTTCCGGCGTCAGTTGTCGTGGCCGGCCCGGATCACCCGGAACCCGGAGGCAACGCTCGCCAGCGGGACATCGAAGCCCCGGCCCTCCCCATCGCCCCTACAGGCCACCTGGCAGGCGATACCCCATGGTGAACACGGACCCGAGATCCGGGACGAAGCTGGCGCAGCATTCGGCAGGGGAGTCGTCGGGGACACCGGCATGGACCGGGCGCGAGATTCCCGCGGAGTGGCGCAGAAGTGGCGCAGGTCGGGAAAGTAAGCCGGAAACCGAAGGTACCGAAAACCGCTGTAACCCGTTGATAGAGAAGAATGGCGCATCCGCCTGGATTTGAACCAGGAACCTTCTGATCCGTAGTCAGATGCTCTAGCCAATTGAGCTACGGATGCACCGAGGGCCGGTGATTAAACGCGGCCGAGCGGCGTCTGCAAACACCAATTTCAAAAAAATTTCACGCCCCCGCCGCCGAGCCCTTCCCCTGCCCTCCGGTCGGCCATCCCGGCACGCGAACCGCGTGCCGGCGCCATGAACCGCGGTAGGCAATGTCGCCGCGTGAGGGCACGCGGCCTACAACGGATGCGTGCGCCTGCTGTAGGCCGGGTCCCCCGACCCGGCGCACCGCCGTCCGCAGTGCACGGCTACAGCCACCTCGCCGCGTGGGGGGCACGCGGCCTACAACCGACGCATCCGCCCGCTGTAGGCCGGGTCCCCCGACCCGGCGCGGCGCGCGGCGCGACCGGGTGGCTACGGGGCGATGGTGCGGTCCACGAACCGCTCGTCCTTGTCCACGCAGGCCACCACCCGGAGGGCCGCCTTGGGATTCTCCACGGTGATGGGATCGGCGGCGGCGTAGTTCCGCATCCGACACCCGACCAGCGTCGCCGTGAGGCGCTGGTCGCCGCGCACGAGGAGGAAGTCCTGCGACCGGTTGAGGGTGGTGAGGGCGCCGTTGCCGCCGGAGAAGGCCTCGACGTTGGCCAGCGCGGTGTGGCCCTGGCCTTCGAGAATGATGGGATGGATGTCCTCCACGCGCGGCCCGGTGTTGGCGATGATCGAGCCCTGGGAAATCTGCCAGTTGCGGTTGAACGTGCCGTCGCCAAGCTTGTGGATCCCGACGGTGACGCAATCGAGGTTGAAGCTCGTCAACTGCCCGTAGGTCGCCGGCCCGAGATACGCCCCGCCGTAGGCCCCGAAGGTGAAGAGGTCCATGAGCACGGCGTTGTCGGTGTGGTTGATGGCGAAGGTGAAGGTCCGGCGCGCCACGACCGAATCAATCACGGCCCGGCTGTAGCCGCCCCGGAAGTACCGCAGGTTCGCCGGGTTCACATGGCAGTGCAGGATGCGGGGGATGTCGTAGCAGTAATCCACCCGCACGAACTCGCCCCCGAGCGGATACCCGTAGCAATGCTCGACGAGGATCTGCTCGCACGGGTGCTGCCGGGAGGCGTTGAAGTCCATGGCCAGGAACTCCCCGTAGAAGGTGAGGGCCGACAGCGTCACGCCCTGCGCGGCGGTGGTCTTCGAGACCTGAATCGTCGCCGGGTACGCGATGACTTTGGCCGGATCGTTCAGGGTCTGGTTCGGGTACCAGAATTGGATGCCCCGCACCTGGGTCGCGCCTTCCACGGTCAGGAACGGCGCCGCGTCGTCCTCGATGGCCAGGACGCTGCCGACCGGTTGTGGCTTGGAGGGATGCCGGGTGCCGCGGCCCACGGGGCCATGGACGCCGACGAGCGAGGCGTTGCGGCGCAGCACGAGTCCGGACGCCACGCGGTAGGGTTCGTCGGACGGCTCCACCCAGACCACGCCGCCGGCGGCGGCGGCCCAGTCGATGGCCTGCTGCAACGCCAGCTTGTTCGCGGCGGGGGTGTTCGTGGGCGACACGCCGAAGTCGCGCAGGCTGCGCTGCCCGGCGCCCGGCTCCGCGCCGGTCGCCGCCGACGCGAGCAGCCAGCCCGCCAACCAGAAGCCAACGTTCCACCCGCAACCCCGTGCTGCCGTGCTCGTCATGAGCGGAGCGCACCAGAAAGCCACCCGCCCCGCAACGTCGCGTTGGCGGCTTGTCGCGTTGGCGGCTCTGTTCCACGCCTGCGACGGACGCCGGGACGAATCCTGCCGCCGAGCCCCGTCGCCCGGTGCGCGCCCGGCGTCCGCGTACAATCCGTGGCCGTCCGGCCCCGACGGCTTTACGTTCGGGCCGATGCGCGTTCCTGCCGTTGCCGCCCTGATCACCCTCGCGCTGGCGTTCGGGTTCCTACCGACGGCCCCTGCCGCCGGGGCCGCGGTGCTGCCGTCGGCGTCCTGGACCAACCTGCCCGCCTGGCGGGGGTTCAACCTGCTGAACAAATTCTCCCGGGACGGGTTGAACGGCCCCTACCGCGAGGCCGATTTCCGGTTCATCGCGGAGCACGGCTTCAACTTCGTCCGGTTGCCCATCGACTACCGGACGTACCTGGACAACGGCGACTGGGAACGGTTCCGGGAGAGCGCGCTGCGGGAGATCGACGCGGCCGTCGGCTGGGGCGGCATCCACGGCGTTCACGTCTGCCTCAACCTGCATCGGGTCCCGGGCTGGACGGTGGCCTCGCCGGCGGAGGCGAAGAGTCTCTGGACGGATCCCGAGGCGCAGCGCGTCGCGGCGCGGCACTGGGGGCAGTTTGCGCGGCGCTACCGGGGCATTCCCAACGACCGGCTCAGTTTCAACCTGCTCAACGAACCGCCCGACATCACGCCCGCGGCCTATTCCAACGTGGTCGCCACGCTCGCCGCCGCGATTCGCGCCGAGGACCCGGAGCGTTTGATCCTGTGCGACGGCCTGAGCTACGCCTCACGACCCGTCCCCGAACTGATCCCGCTGCGGGTCGCGCAGGCGACGCGCGGCTACACGCCGTTCGGGCTCACCCACTACCGGGCGTCCTGGGTCGCCGGAAGCGACGGCTGGCCGCGCCCGACCTGGCCCGGTTCACTCGTGAATGGCTACCTGTACGGCCCGCAGAAGGCCGAGTTCCGCTCCGCGCTTCGCATCGAGGGCCCCTTCCCCACGAACACCACGCTGCGTATCCGCGTCCTCCAGGTCTCAGCACGCAGCCGGCTCGTGGTCCGCGCGGGAAGCACCGTGGTCACGAACAAGCTCTTTCAACCCGGCCCCGGCACGGGCGAATGGCGCGAGGTGATCTTCCAACCCCAGTGGAACGTCTATCAGAACGTCTACGACCGCGACTACGCCATGACGGTCCCGGCAGGCGCGCCCTGGGTGACGCTGGAGAACACGGACGGCGATTGGATGACGTTCGCCGAGATCGGACTGACGCCGCAGTCCCCGCCCGGCGCCCCCGAAACCGTCGTGCCCGCTGCCAACCGCGACTGGGGCCGGCGCCAGTCCATCGTGGTGCGTTACCAACCGGCCGCCAGCCCCGCGGTGACCTACTCCGAGAGCGAGGACGGCGCGTGGCTCTGGCGCGAGACGATCCGTCCGTGGCTCGACCTCCGCGCCCGCGGAGTCGGCGTGATGGTCGGCGAATGGGGGGCCCACAACCAGACCCCGCATCCCGTGGTGCTCGCCTGGATGCGCGCCATGCTCGACAACTTCGAGAACGCCGGCCTGGGCTGGGCCCTCTGGAACCTCGACGGCAGTTTCGGCCCCTCCAACAGCGACCGGTCCGGCGTCGCCTACGAGTCCTACCAGGGACGCCGCCTGGATCGCGCCATGTTCGATCTGCTCCGCGAATACACGGGTCGACGCGAAGCCTTCCGAAGCTGGAGGGATCGGGTCCTGCCGTCCGGAAACCTCCCCGAATCCGCGCGGGGCCCGGAGGCCGATCCCGCCGGATCGGGCGTCGCGAACCTCGTCCGCTACGCGTTCGCGTCGGACGGCACCGGGATGGATCCGGACGCCTGGCCCAGCCTGGTTCGCGTGGCGAACCCGGCGGGCTCCCCCGGGGTCGAGCTCCGTTATCGCCAGTCCCGCCGCGAGACGGGCATCCGGTTCCGCGCGCTGGCCACCGACGATTGGGTCCGCTGGACCGAGGTGCCGCTCGAACCGACCACCCTCGGCGCCACCACGGACTACGAGGTCCGGGCGGTCCGCCTTCCGATGGATCGGACCCGTCAGGTCTGGCGCCTGGAGGTTCTGGCGCCGCCGATGTGATCCGGGGCCGGCCGGGATTCCGACCGGCTCCTACCACGGGTCCCGGCTGGCATTCGCCCCGGCCATCGCCCACCCTCTCTCCATGCCTCGCTGGCTCTGGTGGACCTCCGCCGCCCTCCTTTCCTGGGGGCTTTGGGCGGTCGTCTCCAAGTGGATCGGCGAGGGTCTGTCGCCCGAACACAGCCAGGCCCTGTCCACGCTGGGCATCCTGCCCGTGGCCGTCGCGCTCGCGGTCCGCCCCCGGCCTGCCGACCCGGGACGGAGCCGGCTTGGGATCGCGTTCGCCGTGGTCGCCGGCGTCGTGACCAGCCTGGGCAACCTGACGTACTACGCGGCCCTCCAGAAGGGCGGGCCGGCCGCCACCGTCATTCCCCTCACGGCGCTCTATCCCGTGGTCACCATCGCGCTGGCGATGCTGTTCCTGCGCGAACGGCTCCGCGCCCCGCAGATCCTCGGCGTCGCCCTCTCGTTGCTCGCGACCTACCTGTTCAACATCCAGCGCGAGCAGGGACTCCTCTCCCCGGCCGTCGTTCTCGCGCTGCCGCCCATCGCGTTCTGGGGTTGCTCGGGGCTTCTCCAGAAGGTCTCGACCCACCATGTCTCCGGCGAGACCTCCGCGCTCTGGTTCCTGGCGGCCTCGATCCCCGTCTCCCTGGTCCTGCTGATGTCCCACCCGCTCGATCCCGCGCGCGTCGCGCCCCGGCTCTGGGTGCTCAGCGGCGCGCTCGGGCTCTTCCTCGCCTTCGGCAATTTCGCGATCCTCGCCGCCTTTGCCTCGGGCGGCAAAGCCTCGATCATCGCGCCCCTCGGCGGTCTGTATCCCCTGGTCAGCGTGCCCATCGCCATCGTGTTCCTGGGCGAGCGCATCGGGCCGCGCGAGGGCCTCGGCCTCGTCGCCGCCGTGGCCTCCGTCGTCGCCCTGTCCCTCGAACCCGGGCCCCCTTCCCCATGCCAGTCACCATCCAAGAACTCCTGAAACAAGGCGTCGTCCTCGGCGACGGCGGTTACCTCATCGAACTCGAACGCCGGGGCTACGTCGACAGCGGCTCGGGCCGCGAAAAGGTCGGCACGGGCCGCGGCAGCGGCCAGTTCACCCCCGAGGTCGCCATCGAGAACCCCGCGGCCCTCCGCGAACTGCACCGGGAATTCCTCGGGGCCGGTTCGCGGGTCCTCCAGGCGCTCACCTTCTTCGGCACGCGCGAGAAGCTCCAGCGCGCCGGCTACGGCGCCCAAACCGAGTCCATCAACGCCGCGGCCGTGCAACTCGCCCGCGAATGCGCCGCCGGTCATGCCCTCGTCGCCGGCAGCGTCTCCCGCACCCAGCTGGTCGAACGCGAAGGCATGGGCGCCTTGGACCGCGCCCGGGACCACCTCGCCGAACAGATCCGCTTCCTCCGCGACGCCGGCGTGGATTTCCTCATCCTCGAGACGTTCTTCCACCTGGCCGAAATGAAGGTCGCCCTCGAATGCGCCGCGGAAGCCGGCCTGGCGTCCGTCGCCACCATGAGTTTCCGGCCGCTCATCACCCAGTGCAGCGACGGCCATTCCCCGGCCGACTGCGCCCGGGTCATGGCCGACCTCGGCGCCGTCGCGGTGGGCGCCAACTGCGAACAGGACCCCGCCCGCATGCTGCCCCTTCTCCGGTCCATGCGCGACGCCGCCCGGGTGCCGCTCGCCGCCCAACCGGCCGCGTTCCGGACCACCGACGCCTGCCACAGCTTTACGCGCCTGCCCGAGTTTCCGGACGACCTGGAGACCATCCAGGTCAGTCGCCAGGAATTCACCAACCTCGGGCGCGTCGCGCGCGAGGAAGGCATCGCCTATCTCGGCGGTTGCTGCGGGTGCAACGCGGCCTACATCCGGGCCCTCGACCGCGGCCTTGCCGCCGCGGCCCCCGACTCCGGAGGTCACCCGTGAATGTCGCCGTCCTGCCCTCGACCCAGCAGGCCAACGAGGCCGCCGCCGACCTGCTTTGCCGCTGGTTGCTGGATCCGCCGACCCGCACCCTCATGGTCGCCGCCGGCAACACCCCGCTCGCCCTCTACGCCCTCGTCGCCCAACGCAGACCCGCCCTCCCGCGCCTCGAGGTCTTTGCCCTCGACGAATACGTCGGCGTGCCCGTCGAGGAACCCCGGAACTGCGCCAACCTCCTCCGCGCCTCCGTCGCCCGGGCCTGGAACATCCCCGACGCCCGCTTCCATGGCATCCGTTCGGACCCCGCCGAAGCCCTCCGGTCCGCGCTGGAAACCGAGCGCCGGATCGAGGCGCTCGGGGGCCTCGATGTCCTGGTCCTGGGCCTCGGCCAGAATGGGCACCTCGGATTCAACGAACCCGGAAGCACCCCCGACTCCACCGCCCGCCTGCTCCGCCTCGCCCCCATCTCCGTCGAGGCCAACCGCCAGTGGTTCGGCGGCGCCCATGCCCCCGATCAGGGCGTCACCGTCGGCCTCCGCACCCTCCTCGCCGCCCGTCGCATCCTTCTGCTCGCCTATGGAGCCCACAAGGCCGACGCCGTGCGCGCCATGATCGAGGGACCCGCGGTTCCCTCCTGCCCCGCCTCGTTCCTTCAGGGGCACCCCGAGACCCACGTCATCCTCGATCCCCTCGCCGCGACCCGCCTCGGCCCGGCCGCCCGCAGCCTCCGATGACCCGTTCCCGATCCATCGCCCGTCCCTCGGGCCCCTATGCCGTCGGCATCGACGTCGGTGGCACCAAGATCGCCGCCGGCCTCGTGTCCGTCGTCGATGGCCAGGTCGTGTCGGCCCGGGAAATCCCCACGCCCCGACAGGAAGGCGGCGCGACCGTGCTCGCCGCGGCGCATGCGCTGGCCCAGGACCTGCACGGGGAGGGGCGCAACCGCGGCACGACCCCGGTTGCCATCGGGCTCAGCCTCTGCGAGATCGTCGATCCCCAGGGGCGCATCCGCAGTTCCCATGCCGTGCCCTGGGAGGGCCTGCCCGTCCGCGAACGCCTCGGGACGGTCGCGCCCACGTTCCTCGAGGCCGATGTCCGCGCCGCGGCGCTCGCGGAATCCCGCTTCGGCGCCGCCAGGGGCCTGAAAGTCGCGCTGTACGTGACCATCGGCACCGGCATCAGTTGCTGCCTCCTCGTGGACGGACGCGTTCACCCCGGCGCCCTGGGCGGGGCGGGAACGCTCGCCACCGGGCCGTTCCCATGCCTGATGCCCGGCGCCGATCCCGGTCCCGCCCTCTCCCTGGAGGACGTCGCCTCCGGCCCGGGACTCCACGCCCGATTGCTGCGCGCGGGCGGCGCGGCCGCGTCCGGACGCGAGACCATCGAGGCCGCCGAACGCGGCGACCCACTCGCCGTCGAGGTCGTGGTCCGCGGCGGCAGTGCTCTCGGCGCCGCGCTCGGATGGTTGGTCGACGTCCTTGATCCGGAGGCGATCATCCTGGGCGGCGGCGTCGGTCTGGTCGAAGGACGGTATCGCGGAGCCCTGGTTGAATCCCTGCGTCGGCACATCTGGTGGCCCGCCCACCGTGGGATTCCGGTCCTCACGGCCCGCACCGGAACCCAGGCCGCCTTCATCGGCGCCGCGCTCGGCGCCTACGAGCGCTCGTTGACCCGGGACTGAACGTCGCCGCAAAAGGCCATTCTCCATGAACATGCCTCCACTCGAACCCCGCTCCCCCTCCCGGTGGATGCGCACCCCCGCCCTCGGTGCCCTGACGCTGGCCCTGGCCGCCGGCTGCATTTACGACGGCGATCCCGAACGCGCCCGGCCCGGGGCCCCCTTCGACCTCCTGTCCCCCGCGGCCCTGCCGGCCTGGCGACAGTGCGGCCCCGGCCACTTCAGCGTCACCAACGGCGTCGCCACCGGGCATGGAGGCATGGGCCTGTGGTGGTTTTCGGGCCGGACCTACACGAATTTCGTGCTTCGCGGCGAATTCCTCCAGGCTCAACCCCTCGCCGATTCGGGCGTGTTCGTCCGCTTCCCGAACCCAGGCAACGATCCCTGGATCGCGGTCAAACAGGGGCACGAACTCGAGATCGGCGATCCCGAGCCCGCCGACCCGACCTGGCGCACCGGCTCGATCTACCCGTTTGCCGCGTCGGTCACGGCCAACACGCGCCCGTTCGGCGAATGGAACCAGTTCGAACTCACCTGCATCGCCCACCGCTACACCGTTCGCATCAACGGGGAGGTCGTCACCCGTTGGACCGATCCCCAACGCCGGTCCGACCGCGGATACATCGGCTTGCAGAACTACGACGACGGGAAAATCGTTCGCCACCGCAACCTCCACATCCAGGATCTGCCCTGACCCCATCGCCCCATGAATCGCCCCCATCCCACCCCCGCCACCCCCGCCACCCCCCGGACCTCCGGCACCCGAACCGGCCAACCCCGCCGCGAGTTCCTCAAGGAAACCCTCACGATCACCACCGCCCTCGGCACGGCCCCCGCCCTCCTGGCCGCCGAGGAAGCCCCCGCCCCCGTCCCCCCGGGCAGCCGCCTCAAGGTCGGGCTCATCGGGTGCGGCAACGTCTCCGGCTCCTACCTCCCGCACCTCACGAAACAGCCCTACATCGATCTGGTCAGCGTGTGCGATGTCATTCCCGAACGTGCGCGCAAGCGGGCCGAGCAATTCAAGGTCCCCCATGTCTACCCCCACATCGACGAGATGCTGAAGGGCGCCCCGTTCGACCTGCTCGTCAACACCACCTCCATGCCTTCCCACTTCCCGGTGAACGAAAAGGCGCTTGAGGCCGGGCGCCACGTCTGGAGCGAGAAACCCATGGCTCTCCGCGTCAAGGACGCCCAGCACCTCCTCCGGCTCGCCCGCCGCAAGGGTGTCCACATCTGGCCCGCCCCCACCTGCGTCACGAGCCCGCAGTTCCGGTTCATGGCCGACACCATCGCTTCGGGCCGGATCGGGCGCGTCACCGCCGCCCACGGCGTCTATGGCCACGGCGGCGTGTCCTGGTCCGGCTGGTTCTATGAGCAGGGCGGCGGCTCCCTCTACGACCTCGGCGTCTACAACGTCACCACCGTCACCGGACTCCTGGGGCCCGTGAAGGAGGTCGTCGGCATGACGACCATCCTCAACCCCACCCGGAAGGTCGAGGACCGCGGCGAGGTCCGCGTCACCGCCGACGAGAACACCATGCTCATCATGCACCACGGTGGCGGCGTCCTCTCCCACGTCCAGACCGGCTTCGTCTATTTCGACAACTACCGCCTGCCCGGGCGGGAGCGCCAGCTGTACACCATGGACTTCATCGGTACCAAAGGCGCGATGCACCTCCAGGGCTGGGACTGGGGTCCCGCCGGCGTCGACCTCGCCTACGAGGGCGAGAACGTGCTCGAGACGCACGCCCAGGAACCCGCCCGCTACAACTGGGTGGCCGGGGCCTCCTACGTCGCCGAGTGCCTGCTCTCGAGGAAGGAAAGCCTCATCACTCCGGAACATGGCATCCATGTCCTCGAAGTCATGAACGCCTGCCACGAATCCCAGCGCACCGGTCGCCGCATCTCCCTCGAAACGACGTTCCGCTGGCCCGTCTAGGCGGCCCGGCGCGCTCACCTGCACCCCGCCCGCGCCCATCCCCGCCGACCCGCGCAGGGTTCAACGGCGGTTCCAACGGGTGGCCAGCAGCATCGCAAGGGCGATCACCCCCGCCAGGGTCCCGGTGGCCTTCGCGCCCCCCTGTTCCCAGACCGCCCGCAGCCCCACCAACGAAAACGCGACGCCGCCCAACCCATTCAAGGCCAGCAACGCGAAGCCCATGGGCCGCGTGCCCGGACGCCGGTCCAACCAGACGTTCAACAGGCTGATCCAGCCGCACGCAAACACGCCGGTGAGCAGGTTGGCCGGAGTCACCAGCGCCACCAGATCGAACGTTTCGCGGACTCCGGAGAACCACCGCCACACCAGCGTCCCGAACAGCAAGCCCAACCCGCCCCAGGATACCCACCGCACCACCCAGCGTCGTTGGCGGACCGCGTCGGGTTCCCTTCCCTTGCCGGCCAGCGGCGCCCACAACTCCCGCACCACCGCCGGCGCCACCTCGATGGTCCCGTACAGGGTGCCCAACAGCGCCAACAGCGCTCCCGCGAAATAGAGGGGCTTCAGCCAGGGACCCACCACCCCCACGAATTGCGCCTGCAAGGTCAGCAGATCGGATCCCGCCGGAACCTGCTGCTGCGGACCCAAAAGGATCGTGCCGCAAGCCACGAAGACCGTGCTGAACACCAGCACCAACACGAAACTGACCGTCGCGTCCGCCCGCACCAACCGGACCAGATCCGCCTCCGCGTGCCTCCGCCCCCTCCCCTGCCCATGCTTGTCCCGCAACCAGGCAACGTACGCCAGGTAATCATACCCCGAGCCCCCCACCACTCCCGCGTACGTCGCCGCCTCGACCCATTCCGGACGCTCCGCGAAGGCCGGCAGGCTCCGCGCCCATTCCGGATAGCTCATCGAACCCACGTGCAGGAACCCGGACGCCAGCGCGCCCCAATCCGGCTTCAGCAGGAACAACGCCACGATCACGCTTCCCAGCATCGTTGCCACCACGACCGCCTGAAATTTCTCCTGCCGCGCGTAGCCCCCAGTGGCTGCCATCGCCATCACGACCCCGAGCACCCCCAGCGCCCAGGCGAGCGGCGCGTTCCCACCGAGGGCCGCGCCCGTTCCCGTCAGCGCGGCCAGCAACGTGCCGATCGTGCCCGCATGAAAACTCACCCACACCGGAAACGCCGGGACCGCCACCAGCAGAAGCAACCAGGGCAACCACCCTGCCGGACCCGGCAATACCGCCCACCGACTCAGCGGATGCTCCCCGCTCCAGACCCAGTACCGCGCGCTCGCGTACACGAGGGCCCATTTCAGCAGCAGCACCAGCACGAACAACCCCAGCACCCGGTAGCCGAACAGCGCCCCCGCGCGCGTCGAGAACACCAACTCGCCCGTCCCAATGGTCAATGACGCCACGATGGCCCCCGGCCCCAGCGCGCTCACCCATGCCCGCCAGTCCGGAGCTCGCCGCGCCTCGCCGCCATCCCGGGAAATCACGCCCCCGGTTCTCCGCGAATCCGCCGGCTCCTGGCGAGCGGCGATTGTGACGTGCAACACTCCGTTATTTCGTATATCCCGCGGTTTATACAATATCAGTAATCCCGCGGTTTTTTAGATTGCGCGGCGCATCCGGGCGGATCACGCTCGGTCCGTGCCGCGACCGCGACTCAAGGCCTCCCCGGACCTGCCGCTCGCTTATTACCACTGCGTCTCCCGCATCGTGGATCGCCGCTTCATCTTCGCGCCCGCCGAGAAGGAGCACTTCGTCCAACTCCTCCGCGAGTGCGAGGAGTTCTGCGAGGTTCGAGTGCTCACCTATTGCCTGATGTCCAATCACTTCCATGTCCTGGTCGAGGTCCCGCGCCGACCTCCGCCCGAGCAACGACCCTCCGCCGAGCGGATCCTGGCGAAGCTGGCCAAGCTGTCGGGGCATCAGAACGTGGGCATGGTCCGCCAACGGTTCGACATGTACCGCCAAGCCAACGATGCCGAGGGGGAGGCCAAGTACCTGGCCACCTTTCACGCCCGGATGTGGGACGTGAGCGAGTTCATCCGGGTGCTCAAGCAGCGGTTCACGCTTTGGTACAACGTGCGGAC
>CAZSOV010000255.1:0-11858 GCA_964608505.1 uncultured Verrucomicrobiota bacterium | reverse complement strand
GTGGTTCATTGGTTGGCGGGGTTGGACGCTCATTCAAGGGGCCGGTTATGGAATCCTGAAGGGTGCAACGGATCCAAATGGAGTTTGGGGGCTCGGAGAACGTGCATTGCGACGACGCCACGCGTTTAAAGTGCTGGCTGATGGCTGATTGGCCGATGGGGATCCGGCGTTGCCCGCGTCCGCGATGACGGCAAGGCTGGCGCGTGCGCATGCCCGAGCGCCCGCCCTTCCAGAACCCTGCTGCATCCCCTGCCGAGTCGACGCATGCCCACACCAAGTCTCCGTGGCCCGAGGGCATGGGCATGGCTCGGGCCGGGGCTGGGGGATGGGCAGGGGCAGGGGAGTCGGGGACCGCCGCTGCGGGCTCGGGGGGGGCCGGACGGGGGTACCCTGGGAGGCGGGTGTCGGCGCTGCTGTCGGCGATGGCGTTGGGGTGCCTGATGTCGGCGGTCGCCGGGCGACCTGGATTCGCGGCCACTCCCACGACGTGGGTTCCGCGAGGAGCTGCCCCCGAGGCGGCGGGGTCGTCGCTCCTGGAACCCAAGCCCGATCTCGCCCTGCGATTGCTGGAGGTGGAAGCCCGGGTCGTTCCCGTGACGGACGCGATGCGTACGCGGCTCGACTCCGTGCTCGCGGTCGCGGCGGATGAAGTTCAGCAGCTGGAACGTGCTTCTCGGACGGCGGGGCGTGCCGCCCGCCCGGGCCGATCCCGGGACCGGGCGCGCATCCTGGCGATTCTCGGAGTGATCGATGGGGTTCTGATCCGGAACGGGTTCGTGCATCCTGTCGACGGTGCGGTGGACCTGCTGTCGGAGGCGCTGACGCCATTTTGGATGACTGCCGGGGAACGGGCGGGGGTCGAAGCGAGATCGGAGAACCGGCGACGCGCCGCGATGATCACGGAGCGTTTCCCGGGGCCGTACTTCGCGGTGGACTGCGACACGGCGGCCATCGTGTATCTGGGAGTGGCGGAGCGCCTCGGTTTGCCGCTGCACATGGTGTTCGTGCCCTCGCGGAACCAGCGCCGCAGTCATGCCTTCGTGCGGTGGCGGGAGCCCGGGCGGCGGGTGGACTGGGAGGCCACGGAAGGCCGGGAACGGATCGGATTCGGCGGCGACGTCCGGGGATCGGCCGACCCGGCACGATCGGTCCGGGAAGGGCCCGACATGGAACTCTCGTCGCGGGAAGTGACTGGTTGCAGTCACTACCTGCTGGGCGTGTGGCACGAGCGGCGCGGCGAGGGCCGCGCGGCGTTGCGGGCATTCGCCGAGGCCCTGGCGCTTTTTCCCGGTCACCTGGATGCCCGCCGTCAGTTTGCCTGGAACATGGCCACGCTTCCGGACCTGGCCGGACGGGACGTGGCCGGGGCCATCGCGAGCGCGCGGGAGGTGGTGCGTCGCAGCGGGGACGCGGATTCCCATGACACGCTGGCGGCGGCCTATGCCGCCGCCGGGCGCTTCGACCTTGCCGTCGGCGAGGCCCGAGCCGCGCTCGCCGACGCCGCAGCGACGGAGGCGGCCCGGGCCGTCTACCGCCGGCGCCTATCTCTTTATCAAGAGGGCATGGCGTATTTGCAGCCGAGCCGGTGAACAGGCGGCTGGCTGCCGAAGCGGCGGGGAGGGGAGGGGGTGGTGGTCTTGGCGGGCCGGGGATTTGCCTCCATGATCGGGGAATGCGCGATGTTGCGAAGCGGCGGGTCGTGGTGTTGGGCGCGGGGTTCGGCGGGCTCACGTTTTGCCAGTCGTTCCGTCATCCAGAGGCCGAGATCCTCCTGGTCGACCGGACCAATCATCACCTCTTCCAACCCCTCCTGTACCAGGTGGCGACGGCGGGATTGTCCGCGCCGGAGATCGCGGCGCCGATCCGTTCGATCCTGTCGGATCGTCCCGACGTGACGGTGCTGATGGACGAGGTGCTGGCCGTGGATCTGCCGGGCCGCACGGTCCGTCTGGGGCACGGCAACGTGCCCTTCGATGCTCTGGTGCTCGCGCTGGGCGGTGTCACGAGCTATTTCGGTCATCCCGAATGGGAACGGCACGCGCCAGGGTTGAAATCCCTGGACGATGCCCTGCGCATCCGGCGCGACGTCCTGCTGGCCTTCGAGCAGGCCGAAACGGCCACCGATCCCGCGCTGCGGACGGAATGGATGTCGATCGTCGTGGTCGGCGGCGGGCCCACGGGCGTCGAGTTGGCGGGCGCGTTCGCCGAGCTGGCGCGGACGGTGCTGGCCCGGGACTTCCGGCGGGCGGACCCGACCCTGGCGCGGGTGGTGCTCGTCGAGGCGGGACCGCGAATCCTGGGGCACCTGCCTCCGGATCTGAGCGAGAGCGCGCGGCGCCAGCTCGAAGGTCTGGGCGTCGAAGTGCGTCTGAACGCGCGGGTGCGGGATCTGCGGGAACGCGAGATCCTGTTCGAGGACGGCCAGATCCTGCGGGCCGCGAACCTGATCTGGGCGGCCGGGGTCGGGGGCGCGCCGCTGGCCCGGGAGCTGGGAGTCGAATTGGACCGCGCCGGACGGATCCGGGTGGGGCCGGACCTGGCGGTGCCCGGACACGGCGGGGTGTTCGTGATCGGGGACATGGCGGCGGTGACGGGCGCGGATGGGCGTCCGGTCCCGGGGGTGTCGCCCGCGGCGATGCAGATGGCGCGTCACGTCGCGCGGACGCTGGAGGACGAACTGTGCGCGACCCCGGGGCATCGTCCGGGCCGGGCGGCGTTCCGGTACGTCGACAAGGGCACGATGGCGACCATCGGGCGGTCGGCGGCGGTGGCGAAGATGGGTTCCCTGGAACTGACGGGGTTTCCGGCGTGGCTGGCGTGGCTCGGGGTGCATCTGGTGTTCCTCATCGGCTTCCGCAACCGGGTCGTGGTGCTGTTCCAGTGGCTTTACTCGTATCTCACGTACAAACGCGGGGCGCGCATCATTCTGGGCGGGCCGCGCGAGGGATAAGGGGCTGGGGCGATAGACAGATTCCGGCGGGGTCCGCGACGGGTTCCACGCCCACTCCGCAGCTCCGATGGCAGCGCGGCGGGGAGTCATGGGACGGCCCGGGAGTTGAGAAAGGTCGGTGGCCGGTCTAGAAAGCTCCTCCGATGAACCGACCATCGCCAGCGCGGCGCCCGGTGAGGGCACCGGGCCTGCATGTTGCAGTCCGCGTGGACCCGGGCGGCGGCGGTGTGGTCCACGGGGCACGACGCCACGGGGCCGCGAATCCGTCCTTGGGGTGGCTCTCCCCGTGGGACGTCGTTTCTCGGCGGACCGGCGCGCGACGATTCCGGTCCCGGATGATGGCGGGGGTGCTACTGGTGGCGGCGTGGCTGGGGTGGCCGGAGATCGCGGGGACGACGGGCTCCGCGGGGGCGCCGCAGTTGTCGCCCGCGGTCTATCTGATCGAACGGTTCGGGACGAACGGGGTGCTGGTCCACTTCGATACCGATCCCCACCGGACGTATGAACTCGAGTTCCGCGACCACGCTCCCGCGGACGGCGCGGGTGCCGGCTGGTCGAACCTCTTCGTCGCCCCGCTGCTGCCCTGGCCGAACCACTACATCATCTTCGATGCCCGCACGAACCGGGCGCGGTTCTATCGGCTGAAGGTGACGCCGTAGGTTGCCGGGAACCGGGAGGCGGGTTTGTTCCTCTCACCCGGAATCACCAGGCAAGCCATGTACAAACCCCTCATCGTGGCCGGCGCGGGTTGCGTGCTGTTATCGCGGACCCTGGCGGGCTGCGATCTGTGCGCCGTCTATCGTGCCTCCACCGACCGGGAGACCATCGACCGCGGCTGGTCGTTCACGACCTCGGCGGTGTTCGTGCCCTACGGACGGGCCCAGTTTGACGGCGAGGAGGTGGTGGTGCCCCGTCCGGAGCGCCTGGACAGCTTCATCGCGCACCTCGTGCCCGCGTTCAACTTCAGCTCCCGACTCGGCGTCAGCCTCAACCTGCCCATCGTCCATCGCGATTTCGAGCGGACGGATCTGCGTTATTCGACGACCGCCCCGCCGGTGCTGGTCACGGAGCAGGGGCGCGAGACGGGCCTGGGCGACGCTGCCCTCATCGGGCGCTACACCGTGCTCCGCCGACGGAACGAGGATTCCGGGATCGCGGTCGACCTGCTCGGCGGCATCAAGTTTCCGACCGGCTCCACGGAACGGATCCGGCAGGAGGTCGGTCAGGGGCGGATCTACGAGTCCCTGCTCCCCCCGGGACGCCCCCACGATCCGCTCGGCCACTCGATCAGCGGCGTGCAGCTCCACGAAATCTCGGCCGGGTCCGGGTCCTTCGACGGCGTGTTCGGACTGGCGTCGCGGGCGTATCTGGGGCGCTGGTATTTTCGGGCACAGTTCCAGTACTACCTGCGCACCGCGGGAACCGAGGATTTCCGCATGGGGGACGATCTCATGGTCTCGGGTGGCCCGGGCGCGTACCTCTGGCAGGGCACGCGTGGCACGGTTTCTCTCCAGGGCAACGCCGCCTTCGAGCACGAGGCGCGGGACTGGATGCTCGGGCGGGCATCGGAGCGGACCGGAGGCACGGCGTGGTATCTCGGGCCGCAGCTGAACCTGACGTGGGGCGACCACCTCGTGGCCAACGCGGGCGTCGACATCCCCTTGAGCCTCGAGAATCGGGGGTTCCAGAACGTGCCCGAGTACCGTGTTCACGGCGGTGTGACCTGGCGGTTCTGAACTCCTCGCCTCAGTCGTTCACCCGGGCCCGGTACAGCGCGAAACCCGCCTCGCGACGGGGCAACCGGAGACTGCCCCGTCCGGTCTCGTCCAGCCGCAGCCGCCCGGCCTCGAGCCACGCCGGGGTCGGTCCGAAGACCTCCACCGACAGCCCGGCTCCGGCGTCCCCGGTGAAACCGAGAATCACCTCGCTTCCGACGACTTGGAGGCCGTGGCAGGTCCCGAACTTCACCCACGGACTGCCCCAGGCGGAGATCGAGTGGAGTTCATGATTCCTGCCCAGCAGCAGGATCCGATCCCCGTCCCAGAAGGCGCCGGAGAATCGGCCCTGGGTCAGGCGTTCGGAGGAGAGGCAACGTCCGGCGGGTGTCACTTCCACGACCCGCGCGCCCTCGTCCCGATCGATCAGCACCAACCGATTGCCGCACGGGTAGGCTCGAACCAGGCCTTCGGGCAGGGGCAGCAGATCCAGGAACTCGAGCGCGGCGTCGCGGCCCGCCTGCCCGGGGGAGAGCGTCGCGGTTTCGATCCGGTGGCCGGCGCAGAGGATGAGATGTTCCCCCCACGACAGAATCTGCCCGGTGGACATGGGCAACGGATAGGCCGTCACCGCGATCCCTTCGGCGGCGGAGTCCGTGATTCGAAGCAGGCGATCACCCCAGTGCACGAGGTATGGACCCGCACAACCGGACGCAACCAGGGAGGGACTGAATCCGTTCGTGGGGCCGAGGTCGGCCAGGCGTCGAAGCGTCGGGAGAGTGGGATTGCGAACACCGACCTCGACCAGCTCGACCCGCGGGCCCCGGGCCGCGAGGGCGCGCAGAACCGGGGTGGCGGAGCAGCCTTCGTCGACCGAGAGGAACCGCGCATTCGCGCCCTCGATCCGGTTGATCGCCGCGAGAACCGCGCCGGGCGAGGGAGCGCCGAGTCCGAGCACCTTGAGCTGGTCGCCGGCAATCCCCACCAGGAGGTCGCCCTCGTACCGGTCGCTGCGCACCAGTCCCAGCGTGAACGTGGGGGAGGCGCCGCCCCCGGGGGATCTCAGGCCCGAGAGCTCGAAGCCGAAGGCTCGGTCGCAGCTCGAGTACAGGCGCAGTTCTCCGTTCGCCTCGGCCACGGCCTTCATCGTTCCGTCGGGTCCCCGCGCGAAGCGGGGCGGTCCCTGGGTCAGGTTCAGGGGCGAGGGGAAGGAAGTCGTGACCCCGGCGACCGGAGTCGCGTAGGTGGCGGCGGAACGAAAGCCCAGCAATCGCAGCGAGCCGTCCGGCCACCGGGCCACGCCCCGGCCTCCCGGAATCAGCAGGGCGTGTGTCGCGGGCAGGAACACGACGGCGTTGGTCTCGCTCGACCGCCGCAGGAGAACGCCGCCGGGGGTGTCCCACAGGTTCAAACCCTCGATCTCACGCGCGACATGGCTCGTTGCGGGGGCATGCAGGGGCGACAGGGACGGTTTCCCGGCGATGGGTCGGATGTCAGGCACGCCGTTCTCGACGACGACTTCGTAGCGACTCAGTTCGCCGGAGAACGTCGCCTGGGTCGGGGTCACCGCGAGTTTCTCGGACAGGAACATCGAGATCAGCCGGACCGTTGAGCCGATGAAATGCAGTCGACCATCCAATCCCCCCTGGAAGGTGGTGACCCGTCGGCCGTCGTTGTGGTCCTCGAAGGCCCAGAGGTAGTCGGCCACCCGGTTGCTCGGTGTCCGTCCGGGGGGAGGATCGTTGGCCGGTCGCGACATCCAGGCGTAGGGAACGGGGCGGTTGGAGGAGAGGCCCGTGTAGATCGCAATCGGTCCCGCCAGCTCCGGCAACGTGGCGCTGGTGCCGGAGGCGAAGTACGCGAAATCCCCGTCCACGCCCAAGGGAAACGCGGGACGTTCGCCATAGAAGGCGGTGCGGGTGGCCTCCAGGAGGCTGCGATTGAACGTGAAATGGTGCACTCCCTCCGGGCCGATGAAGTCGGTGCCAAATTGAATCAGCCCGTTCGTGCTCGCCGCGACCGGGAGCCTCGGGTGGATCGGGATCCGCCCCAGCCGGGTCCGTTGCGCGGGATTGGGCAGGTCCCAGAGCGTTCCTTCGCTGTCGAGGACCGTTCTCGCCGACACCAGGAGGGCCCGCGGCGGCCGGGGATCCCCCGCAGTGCGCGTGCCGAACGGGAAGGGAGGCAGGAACGTCGGGTGCATGGGATCCGCAAGGTCCGCCGGTGCCAGGTAATGCGTCCCCGGGCTCGCGCCATCGTCGTACCAGAAATAGCCGTACCCGTTGGCCAGGAACGCGGGGGTCAGGGTCCCGGGTACCGGCGTCCACGAGTCGGGTTCGGGCGGCTGGCCGGTGGCGGGATTCATCGGAAAGGTTGCCGCCTCGATCACGCCGGATTTCACGTCGCGCCGGTTGCGCGTGTAGACGAGGAGGGTCCGGGACGCGATGAACCGCGAGACAATGTTCGTCTTGCCCGCCGCCGGATCGGACGGCACCACGACCTTCGGAACCCACGGAAACGGAGCGTTGGCCGGATCTTCGATCCGGAGCAAACCGCCGTCGGACGTCGCGATGAACAGGCTGTCGTTGACGAAGTCGATCTGGGTCGCCGGGGCGGGAAGCTCCAGCGTGCGGCGCCGTCCGTCCGGCGAATCCAGATCGAACAGTGAAAAGGCCGTCCGGAGGTCGGTGGCCATCAGCGTGCGCCGGTATTGCGCGAGCTGAAGCGAGGCATGCGGGAGCTGGAACGTCCGGGAGGGCCGGGCGAAGACCGGGCCCCATTCGATCTCCTGGACCACGTTGGTATCGAACCCGACCCAGGCCGAGCTGCCGTTCAGGCGGGCATCGGTGATTCGACCGGGCAGGAAACGACTGATCTCGGCCAGGACGTCATAGGTCAGGGGTCGCTCGGCCGCCGGCAGCAGCAGGGCCGCCAGCAACGGCCCCAGGCCCGTCAGCCAGGCCAGGGTGCGACGACCACATCCCGAACCGCGCCGGGCCGGTGGCGTCCGCCGGATCTGGGAGGACCTCCACAAAGGGTCCGGACAACGGGGTCGGGAAGGGTTGGAGTTCGGAGGTTTCATGGCGTGCGGGTTGGGGGGCTGGAACGGAGGGCGAGAGTCGCCCACGGTACATTCCACGCATCGTTTCCCGGAACCTCACACCCATTCTGCCGAAATTCGTCCTACCGGGGCTCCCGCTCCATGATTCCGAAGTAGGGTCCCGACGGCACCCAGGCCGGGCCCTGGCCAGCGACGGTCACTGCGCTCCAGCGTCCGCGGGCCGCCGGATCCGGCGCTTTCCCATCCGCAAACGCGTGATGGAACGCGACCCAGTGGCGCTCCGTCACCCCGGCGGGCTCGCCCGTCATCCCGTGGGCGAACCGCAGCGCGCCATCCGCGCTCCCTCCCCCAGTCCCGGATGGAGCGGCCTCCCGGAGCCCGATCCACAGCGGACGAAGGAGCTGCACGCCCCGCAGGAAGGTCGATTCGAGAAAGGCCTGCTCCCGGGCATCCGCGATCGCGACCAATCGGGCGCCGGCGGCCCGTGCCTCGCGTTCGACTTCCTCCCGGGTGCCCGGTCGCGACGTGAGGGCGTAGGCATGACCGTTGCCGCCCGATGCGCGCTCCCATGCGACCCAACGCGGCGGCCTGGCCGGCACCCGCCCGTTGGGGTCCAGGATCACCAACCCCGGCGAATAGATACCGTCGAAGAACCGGAAATCGCCCGCCGCCACGATCCGACCGTCGGCGAGCACCGCCGTGGCACCCACCAGACCGTCGGCGCCCGGTCCGTGTTGGAAGGTGGGGTCCAGTCGTCCGTCCGGAAGAAACCGGACCAGACCCAGGCGCGCGCTGCCGTTGACCTCCGTGAAACCGCCGCTCGCCAGCACCCGGCCATCGGCCAGGCGATACACGTGACGCACGTGGGGATTCGGGTTCCAGGCGGTGGCATACGAGCCCCGCGCGTCCCAGTCCGGACGAAACGTCTCGTCCAGCGTTCCGTCGCGATGCAGCCGGGCCACGAGCCAGCGGGCCTGCCCATGATACCGCTTGAACCAGCCGCCGATCAGAATCCGCCCGTCCGGTTGAACGACCACGGACTCCACTCCCAGGTCCTGGTCGCCGCCCAGTCGGAAATCGGGGTCCAGCGAGCCGTCGTCGTTCAGCCGCACCAGTCCGTTGCAGGGAATCTCGCCGAACCGTTGAAAGAGCCCGGCCACGAGAATTCGTCCGTCCTCCTGCACCGCCACCGCGGACGCCCGGGTGCCGAGGCCCGAACCGGGCTGGAAACCGGTATCGAGAGCCCCATCCGGAAGCAGGCGGGCCAGGCGAACCCGCGATTCCCGATTCACATTTAGGAAATCCCCGCTGATGACGAGCTTTCCGTCCGCTTGCACGGCAAGCGCCGTGATCTGGCCGTCGGCGCCCGGGACCGGACGAAATCCGGGATCGAACGCCCCGTCGGTTCGCAATCGAACGCAGCGCCCCAAGGCGACACCCCCGAAGCGAGCGAAGTCACCCCCGAGGTACAGATCTCCCGACCGCGCGGCGGCGACCACGTTCAGCCATCCATCGGGACCCACCCCGGATTGGAACCCTGCATCGAGCCCTCCGTTTCCCGTCAGGCGGGCCACCGAGAAGGCGGGTGCTCCGCTGGCATTGTTGAAACCCCCGGCCACCACGACCCGACCGGCACCGTCCGTGGCCAGCGACCGCACGGCCCCGCCCACCCCGTTCCCCGCCCCGCCCGGAGCGTCGTTGTCCAGGATCGTGACCGTGAGTGAATCGGGTGCCGTCCACCCGGGCGAAGGCTCTACCAGCTCGAAAACCGCGGACCGGTCGACCTGGGGCGTCCCGTTGTCCCAGATCGGAACTCCCGCGTCGGTTTCGATCACGCCCGGGGCAAACTCGATCCGCTGGTCCGGACGCATGAAGTCACGCTCCGGGATCGCCGAACCGCCCCGGGTCCGCAGCTGCACGGTGACCCTGCTGTTGGTGTCGCCCGTCCGCCGAATGCCGAATCGCACCCCTCCGTCCAGTTCCGTCGCGTAGACCTGGCGGCGCACGAACTCGATCCGGTTCGTCGGGGACGGGACCGCGGGAGCGGCCCGCGAAATCAAGGGCTGCGGTCGCTCGGGACCCGCCCGGAGGACGAGCCACGCCGCTCCGACGACGAGGACCGCGGCCAACGCGACGCGCACCCCCGGTTTCGCGACCATTCGGATCGCCCATTCCCACGCGGTTGGCCTCCGACGCGCGAGAAACCGATCCAGCTCGTCCGCCAGTTCCCCGGCACTCGCAAACCTTCGCCGGGGCTCCTTCTCGAGGCACTTCAGGCAGATCAACTCCAACTCCCGGGGAACCCTGGGGTTTAACACCCGGGGCGGGGTCGGACGGGCGTGCAGCACGAGCTGATAGATCGCCTCCGGACGGACGGCACGGAACGGAGCCTCGCCCGTCAGCAAATGATACAACGTGGCCCCCAATCCGTAGACGTCCGTCCCCACTGTCGTTGGGCCCTGGCGCGCATCCGCCTGTTCCGGAGCCATGTAGGCCGGAGTCCCCGGACGGTCCTCCGGGCGTGTCAGCGTGAGATCCTGCAACCGGCGGGCGAGCCCGAAATCCGTGACGCGCGGGGCGCCGTCCGAACCCAGCACGATGTTCTGCGGCTTCACGTCCCGATGCAGCACCCCGCGCCGGTGGGCGTGGGCCACCGCGCGCGCCACCTGCTCCATGCAGACCGCGGCCTCCTCGACCGTGAACGGACGCTCCGCCATCCGCCGGGCGAGGTCGGGACCGTCCACCAAGTCCATCGCGAAGTACGCCCGTCCGGCGTGCTCCCCGCAATGCAACACCTTCACGATGCCCGGATGATCCAGGACCGCGAGCGCCGCAATCTCCCGCCCCACCCGCTCCCGGGGCACTCCCGGAAAAAGCCACTTCAGCGCCACCTCCCGACCGGTGCTCAACTGGCGCGCCAAAAACACCTCCCCCATTCCTCCCTGCGCCAGTCTGCGCCGGACGGCGTACTCGTCGATGACCTGGAACTCCTCCCCCGCTTCGCCCAGATCCTCCCAGAGCGGACGCGCTCCCATTCGCGCCTCGTCCTCGCCCGCCGCCAGGAGGCAGCCGGGACAGCCGGACTCCGTACGCACCGCGCCGCAGCGGGGACATGGCGTCGGGCGCCTCATGCAAAGGTCGGCGGGAACCCGGGCGGTTCCGGCGTGGTGAAGGCCGCCCGCAGATGCTGGCGCTCCGCCTCGACGTCGTCCGGGCTCTCCACCGTGGCGGCCAACTCCTCGCCGATCAAATGCTGCAGGCGGAGCCGGAAGCGATAGAAGGACGTCGTGACCGCCCCGACGCTCATCCCCAATCGGGCAGCGATCTCCCGGTGACCCGGCACCTCCGGATCCTGGTCCAGTTCCCCGAAAAAGGCCCGCCCAAGCTCCTCCTTGCCGGCTCGGGAAAACTCGGACTGCAGACGTTCCCGCGCCCTCCCGATGAGGGATCCGGCCCACCTCCGGTCCAGGATCCGATCTGCCGACGGCGCCGGAGAGACATATTCCGCGGACGCCAGATCCGGTTCCGACGGAGCATCCAGCGAGACCGCGTCCGGTCCCTCGCCGGGAGCCCGACGCCGCCGATGGTGATCGATCAGGAAACGCTTTACGCAGAGCTTGAGGAAGACCCGGAACGAACCACTGCCGCGCTGGACCGATTGGAAGAAGGACTCCCGCAGGAACTTGCGGCTGAAGAACTCCTGGGTGAGGTCTTCGCAATGCGCCGCGTGCCCCAGTGCCGCGATATAGTCCCGGATCGGATCCCGATACCGTTCCGCGAGACGTTCCAGCGCTTCATGAGCTTCCGGCGAGTCCTGTCGGACCCGCGAGATGAGACTCCATTGCGTGCTCAGGGTCTCCGTGGCCGGTTCGAGGGCGCGCACCCGGCGAAGCTAGGACAGCCACGTTCCCTTCCGCACCCAGAAAACCCGGGTCCTCCCCGGATCCACCTTGAGTACGCGTGCACCAAATCACTCGATCCCGCGGTTTATAAGATTGAAAATGGGCCAGGGGTCGGCACCCTTTCCCCATGCCGCGACCGCGTCTCAAGGCATCCCCGGACCTGCCGCTCGCCTATTACCACTGCGTCTCCCGCATCGTGGATCGCCGCTTCATCTTCGCACCCGCCGAGA
>CAZSOV010000254.1:0-11917 GCA_964608505.1 uncultured Verrucomicrobiota bacterium | reverse complement strand
GACCATTTCGAGGAGCTGCTCGGTGCGTTCCTGGCGTTTCTCGGCGGGGAGCTGGAACAGGTTGCCGAAGAAATCGAGGGTCTCCCGGGAGTCGAGGTAGCGGTAGAGGTAGCTTTCCTCGGGCAGATAGCCGATGCGCGCCTTGGTCGCGACGTGCCGGGGCGACCGCCCGAACACCTCGATGACGCCCTTCGTGGGATAGAGCAGGCCGAGGAGCATCTTGACCGTCGTGGATTTCCCGGAGCCGTTGGGACCGAGCAGGCCGAATACCTCGCCGCGCCGGACCTCGAAGGACACGTTGTCGACGGCGCGCGCCTTGGGTCGGCCCCAGAAGTCCTTGAAGACCTTGGTCAGCCCGGCCACGCGGACGAGGGCCTCGCTGGGGGAGGCCGCGGCGGGTCCGGCCTCGGGACTGGGTGTCAGCTGGGCGGGCATAGGAGTGCGGGTCGGAGGCTCAGGCGAGCTTCGGCTGGAGCGGCGCGGTGCCGCCGGGGCCGGAGGGACCGGCGGCGGGTTGTCCGGCGGCGGGCGGTGCGGCCTTGGCCTCGGCGATGAACGGTTCGAGTTCCTCGCCCTGGCGGACGAGGCGGAAGCTGTTGAAGACGACGAGCAACGCGCCGAGAACGTGCATGATGGCGGCGACGATGGGAGGAATGTAGGCCATGGCGGCGAGGACGAGGCCGCCGATGACGAAGAGGATGCCGACGAGGAAGTTCTGGTTGATGACCGAGCGGGTCATGCGGGAGAGCCGGACGAGAAAGGGGAGGCGGCGGAGGTCGTTGTTCATGAGGGCGATGCTCGCGCTGTTGATGGCGACCTCGCTGCCGGCGGCGCCCATGGCGATCCCGAGATCGCCCGCGGCCAGGGCCGGCGCGTCGTTCACGCCGTCGCCGACCACCGCGACGCGATAGCCCTTGGCGCGGATGGCCTTCACGTACTCGACCTTGTTCTGGGGCAGGCATTCGCCGACGACCTCGTCGCAGCCGACCTCGGCGCCGACGCGGCGGGCGACGGGGCTGAGATCGCCGCTGACCATGGCAATGCGGCGGACCCCGATCTGCTTGAGTTCGGCGAGGGCCTCGGCCGCCTCGCCGCGGGTCTGGTCCTTCAGTCCGATCCAGCCGATGCACTGGCCGCCGACGGCGACGAAGACGAGGCTGAAACCCTCGGTTTCCTGGATGTCGACGGACGAGCGGAAGCCCTCGGGAACGCCGTTGTCGACGAGCCACTGGGCACGGCCGACGAGGACGCGGCGGCCGTCGACGACGGCACCGACGCCGCGTCCGGCGGTTTCCTTGAAGTCATCGGGTTTGGCGAGGGGCACGCCGGCCTCCTCGGCGA
This sequence comes from uncultured Verrucomicrobiota bacterium, assembly GCA_964608505.1. Taxonomy (GTDB): domain Bacteria; phylum Verrucomicrobiota; class Verrucomicrobiia; order Limisphaerales; family CAIMTB01; genus CAIMTB01. Next base: position 10,576 of record CAZSOV010000254.1, on the reverse strand, counting down.
GGGTGGCGAGGGCCTTGGCGGTGGGATGGTTGGAGAAGCGCTCGGCGGAGGCGGCGATGCGGAGGAGTTCGGCGGGCCGAAGGTCGCCGAGGGGGGCGAGTCGGCTGACGGCGAGGCGTCCGTGGGTGAGCGTGCCGGTCTTGTCGAAGACGAACGCGTTGATGCGGGCGGCCAGCTCGATGTTGGCGATGTTCTTGACGAGGATGCCGAGGCGGGCGGCGGCGGAAAGGGCCGCGACCATCGCGGTGGGGGTTGCAAGGATGAAGGCGCAGGGGCATGCGACGATGAAGACCGCGATGACGCGGCTGAGGTCCTGCGTGAACGTCCAGACCAGGGCCCCGATGACCAGCACGAGCGGGGTGTAAAAGCCCATGTACTGATCGACGATCCGCATGATCGGGAGCTTGGTCTGCTCGGCGGCGAGGATGAGGGAGCGCACGCGGCCCAGGGTGGTGTCCTGTCCGGCGCGGGTGACCTTGACCTCGAGCACGCCGGTGAGGTTCTGGGTGCCGGCGAAGACCTCGTCCTTCTCCTTCTTGTCCACGGGCAGCGATTCGCCGGTGATGTTCGCCTGGTTCAACGTCGTCTGCCCGGAGAGGATCACGCCGTCGGCGGAGACATTGTCGCCGGGCCGGACGCGGATGACGTCGCCGAGCGCGAGTTCGGACACGGCGACCTCCTCCTCGGAGCCGTCCTTGCGGATGCGCCGGGCCTTGGTGGGGGTGAGCTTGACCAGGGACTCGATGGAACGCCGGGCACCGTCGGCGGTTCGGGTTTCGATGATTTCGCCGAGGAGCATGAAGAAGGCGACCATGCCGGCCTCGCGGTAGTTGCCGGAGGCGAAGGAGGCAATGACGGCGAGGGCGACGAGCTCGTTGGTGCTGAGGCGTCCGGCCCGGAGGTCCTTGAGGGCCGTCAGGACGATGGGCCAGCCGAGAATGAGGGCCCCGATCATGGCGCTGGCGTCGGAGGCCATCAGTCCCTTCTCGAAGAACCAGTCGACGAGGAAGGCGTTGATGACGAAAACGAGGCCGATGACGACCTGGGTCAGCTTGACCTCGGAGTGCGAGTGGTCATGGCCGCAGGTCGAGCAGGACTCGCCGGGTCCGTGGTGATGATGACCCTGGTCATGGTCATGGTCGTGATCGTGGGAATGCCGATGGGGATCGGAACTCTCTTGCCGGCTGAGGAGGGAGGTGACTTGCATGGCGGCGGGTCGGGATCGGTCGGGTCAGGTCGACAAGGAGAACGAGTTCACGGCAGCGTCTGTTTGACCGGCTTGACGGGTTCCCGGTTCAGCTGGAGCCAGAGCTGGTCGCGGGTATGGAGCGGCAGGTAGAACTTTTCCTGGGCGTTGGTGAAGACGCGACCGAGGGCCTCGGTCTGGAGTCGGCGCAGGAAGTAGGCGGGGTTCTTCTGGTACTCGGGGAGCAGGCTCGCGAACTTGCCGGCCTCGGCCCCCACCGTCTGGACCATGCGATTGCGGTCGGTCTCGCCGGAATTGACGAGGGCGGTGGCCTGGCCGCGGGCCTCGTTGACGACGCGGTTGGAGTAGGACTGGGCGTCGCTGAGGGCCTTGGAGCGTTCGAGTTCGGTCGTCAGCACGCGGTCGAAGTCGGCCTTGAGCTGCCGCGGCGGGATCGTGACGACGTCGCTGGCCTCCAGCGTAACGCCGAGGTCGTGGGCGACGACAAGCTGGCCCAGGCGCTTGAGCACCAGTTCCTTGAAGCCCGCCACGTCGCGCCGCAGGGCGTCGTCGACCCGGTACTGCACCGCCGCGTAGGTCAGGGCGTTGTCGACAAGGTTGGTCATGACCGCCGCCCCGTCGGCATGGTTCAACACGAACTTGAGGGGTTCGGTGATCCGGTAGCGGATCGTCGCGCGGGCGTGGATGATGCTGCCGTCGCCGGTCACGGAGTAGCCCTCCGCGGCGGGGTGGAGGGAATTGCCGGCATCGGGGATGATGTTCTGTTCCTCCTGGGCCTGGGTGACGGCGTACCAGCCGACGGTGGATCGGACCGTCTGGAGCTGGGCGACGGTCATTTTGACGACCTCGTCGATGGGATAGGGAAACGCCCAGTGCAGGCCGGGTCCGAGTTCGACCTCGCCGGCATGGCGGACGGGTTGACCGAAGCGGAGGATGATGGCGCGTTCCTGGGAGGAGACGGTGAAGATGCCGCTGCCGAAGAAGTAGAGCATCAGGCCGATCAGCGCGAAGCGGACGATGAGAAAGCTGCTGCGCAGCGCCTCGGCGAGGGCGACGGAACCGGCATCCTCGCCGGAACCGGCGCCGGGCGGCGGAGCGCTCGGAGCGGGGCCGTGGCGATGGCCATGCTCGTGGGGATGACCCTGGGCATGCTCATGCGTGTGGCCGTGATCGTGTGTGTGGCCGTGGCCGTGGCCGTGGTCGTGGTCGTGGTCGTGATCGTGAGCATGGTCATGGTCATGGTCGTGACCATGGTCCTTGCCGGAGCCGTGTCCATGGCCCGGGCCGTCCGGAGAATGGCGAGGGTTCTGGCTCATGGGCGGGTCGCGGGGATGGCCGGCTTCTGGTCGGGCGTCACGAGCAGGTCGAAGGGCGGCGTGCGCGGATCGACGACGAGGGTGGAGCGTTCCTTGAGGGTGTTCTCAAGGGCGTTGAGCTTGAGCAGGAAGACGGCGAGCTCGGGGTTCTGTTGGAAGACCGAGTAGGAGCGGGCGGCCTCGGCATCGCCCTCGCTGCGGATGCCGGTGGCCTGGGCCTCGGCGGCGGCGAGGAGTTTGTCGCGCTCGAGATCGGCCCCGGAACGAATCTTGATGGCCTCCTCCTGGCCCTCGGCCTTGAGGCGCTCGACCTCCTTGGTGCGGTCGGCGCGCATGCGGTCGAAGACCTTCTCGGTGACGCTTTCGGGGAGGCCGACGCGCTTGAGGCGGGCGATCTGGACCTCGATGCCGAGGGCCTTGGCGTCGGTTTGGACGGCGGCGAGGATTTCCTTTTCGATGTCGTCGAACTTGAGGTCGGCGGGGGTGGCGGAGATGAAATGGGAGAAGGGGTGGCGTCCGACGGCGGCATTTTTGGCGGTGCGCAGGATGTTCTCGAGGTTGCGCTCGCCCTCGGGGAGGGAGCCGTTGAAGCGGTTGTAGAAGAGGGCGGGATCGGCGATGCGCCAGCCGGCGAAGACGAGGACCAGGAGGTTGCGTCCGTCGGAGGTGAGGGTTTCCTCGAACTTGCCCTCGAAGCTCTGGAGGCGCTTGTCGAGCTTGGTGACCTTCTGGACGGGCCAGGGCCATTTGAGGTTGAGGCCGGGCTCGGTGATCTGGCTGGTGGCCTTGCCGAAGGTCGTGACGACGGCGACTTCGGTCTGTCGGACCTGGAAGAGGAACAACAGGAGGATGAAGAGCCCGAGCAGCAGGCTGCCGATGACAAGGTTGAGGCGACTGTTCTTCATGGGTGGGAAAAAGGGGTGGGAGGTTCGGACCTCGGAGGCGGGGGGGGTGGGCGACGGGATCAGCGCCGGCTTTCGACCGAGACGTCGAGCAGGTCGGGACGGGTCTTGTCCTCGAGGTTGAGGGTGACGACGCCCTGGGCGTTGGTGGAGGTGACGACGATCTTGCGGGAGCCGGCGGCGCCGCGGGACAGGGCGCCGAGATAGGCGCGCTGGGAGAAGACGGAGGGGGAGGCGCGGTGGGCCTTGATCTGGTTGGTGAAGCGGGCGGCCTGGGCCACGGTGGCGGCGATGACGCGGGCGCGGTGGGATTCGGCAAGGCGGACGCGGTTGGTGGCCTCGGCGCGGGCGAGGATGACGTTGGTCAGCGCGTAGGTGCGGGCGCCTTCGATGATCGCCTCCTTCTCCTGGATGGCGGCGACGACGGCGTTGAAGTCCTTGCCGACCTTGACGGGCGGGTGCACGCCCTGGAGGCCGACGAAGAGGATTTCGACGCCGAGATCGTTGGCCTTGGCCTCGGCCTCGATGTTGGCGCGGAGGCGGGTGGCGGCGTTCTGACGCTCGGTGGACATGAACTCGAAGAAGTCGACGCCGACGAGGTATTTGACGACCTCGCGGGTGGCGATGCGTTCGAGGAGGTTGGTGGCGGCGGAGTGGCGGGTGGCCCAGGCGCGGAGGTCCTTGATCTGGTACATCACCGGGATGTTCACGGTGAGCAGGTTCACGGGCGGGGCCTGATCCTGACCGGGCGTCGCGGCGGTCGTCTGGCGGCTGGCCACCATCAGGTTCAGCTCCTCCTTGGCGTGGGAGGTGGTCCAGAGGACGGTCTTGGACTCGGCCATCTTGTGGGGATCGTCCTCCTCGACGATGCCGATCTTGAAGCTCCGGACGGCGAGGGTGCGCTCGCGGTGGATCTCGTCGATGGGCCACGGGAGTTTGAAGTGGAGGCCGGGGCCGAGCACCTCGCGGCCGGCGACGGGGCGTCCGTTGCGTTCGAGGAGGGCCTCCTCGCCGGCATCGATGAAGACGACGCAGGTGGAGAGGAGGAGGACGCCGGCCTGGGCGAGCAGGACCCAGACCGCGGAGCGCTGGACGAACTGGTAGAACCAGGTGTCGGAGACCTTGAAGCCGAACTGGTAGTCGAGGGCCTGGGCGACGGTGGAGAAGAGGCCGGCGGGTTGACCGAGGAGGCCGACGAGGCGGCTCTCGTAGATCACGCGGGCTTCGGCGCGGCCCTTGACGCGGGGCCGGTAGACCTCGAGCACGAGGGTGATCAGGGTTTCGGTCGCGGCGAGCGCGAGCAGGATCGCGAAGGCCCGGGCCAGGAGGGCATCGACGCGCGGGAAGCCGGCCTCGACGGCGGCGATGCCGAGGGCGACGGCGAAGCTGACGGCGGCCCCGAGCAGGACGTAGGCGGCCCCGGGTCGGAGGAGGCGCTGGTTGTCGAGCTGGGCCAGTTTGGCGGCGTATTTGCCGACGAGCAGCAGGAGGAGGGTGGAGCCGCCGAAGAGGGCCATGAGGAGCATGGGCCGGTTCATTCGGGACGGCAGCTGGTCGTCGAGCCACAGCCAGATCCCGACGGCGGCGCCGGCCTGGAGCAGGAAGAGGACGATGGTGAGGAAGGGAACGACGAAGCGCTCGAACTGTTCCCGCGCGCGCTGCGCCGGGAAGATCTCGGAGTCGCCGGTGTCGAAAAGCGTCGTGCCCTTGGCGGAGCGGGCGAGTTCGTCGAGTTCGAGTTTCTCGGCGCGCTCGCGTTCCTCGAGGCGCATCTGGAACCAGCTGACGAGGGCGACGAGCAGGCCGCAGCCGAAGAACGCCAGGCCGGCTTGGCCGGCGAGGGAACCGCCCTGTCGGGCCAGCGCGTAGCCCGCCCCTCCGACGAGGAGGAGCATGACGAGGTTGACGAGTCCGATGCGTGTCAGATTTCGCTGCATGTCAGCTCAACTCCCGGTTTTCGAACAGCCACAGCGCCAGCATCAGCGCCGCGACCAGATAACAAGCCATGTAGATCGCCGCCCGTGCCACGTAGGTCCCGGGAATCGACTTCCCGTCCTGCAACGTGTCGGCCATCCAGAACAACTGCCAGTTGGGCACCACGGCGTAGACCGCCTTCGCCCACCAGGCTCCGCCCAGCCCGGCCTCGCGCATCGCGCGCCGTTCCTCCTCCGTCATCGCCGCTTCCTCGGTGCCGTCGATCCGCCCTGATTTGTCGGCGTCCAGCCGCGTGACCACCCGGACGAGCAGATCCCGCTGGGGACCGGACCAGGGCGACGTTTTGATCTCGTCGAGCCGGTTCGAGAACGTGCGCCAGGCGGGTTCGGCCCGGCGTCCGAAAAGGTAGTCGGACATGAGTCCGAGCACGAAGAGGGTGGAGCAGACGGCGAGGGTGGGGATGAGATCGAGCCGGGTGGCGCAGGCAATGGCCAGCGCGGCAAGGATCCAGAGGGCGAACAGCAGGAGGAGGACCGCGGGAACGAGGCGGGGGTCGGATTTGCCCTCGAACCCCTCGGCGAACATGAACGAGGTGTCGATCAGGCCGTGGATGGCCCCGAAGGCCAGGGTCACCATCACGGTGAGCCCGAGGACGGCATCGGAGACGAAGGGTCGGCCGAGGAAGAAGTTGTTGAAGCCGGCGAGGGCGTAGCCGGCGGCCATGGCGCCGTAGAACACGCCCAGCGCCTTGAGGTTCGGCTCGCCGTACGCCGTGAAGGCCAGTTTGCTGGCGATCAAGGCCGCCATCAGGTTCACGTAGGTGAGCAGGGTCAGCGCGGCGGCCACCCCGACGAACTTGGCGAGCAGGAACCGGACCCGTCCGATGGGCTTGGCCAGCACCGCCAGGGCCGTTCCCGACCGGATCTCGCGGGCGACGGAGGCCGCCGCGCTGATCACCGCGCCGAACAACCCCGTCACGAAGATCACCGCCAGGATGCTGTCCTTCGTCATCTTCGGGTCATCCCCCAGCGCGAAATAGTACACGTTCGCGAGGAAGACGATGAAGGCGCACGACACGGAAAGGAGCACCAGAAAGACGGTCTGGCGCACCAGCTCCATGAACGCGTTCACCGCGATGGTCACGAACTGCCGCATATCCTGTTCAATGCAAACCTATTGGACGCCCGGGTTTCCGCCGCGACCCGGACGTCCAACGACGTGCCAGGGGCGGGGGCGAGGATGGTGGGGGGCCACCGCGGGCAAGGAAACTGTGTTTTTTGCGGCACAGCAAGCCGCTCCCCGCGCCGAACCTCGCCCGCCCGACCGGATTCCCCGGCGCGGCACTAGGGTTTCCCCGACCCGACGGCCTCGACGTCGAAGACTCCGGTCCGTACGCGGCCGCCGGTCCGGACCTGCACCCAGACCCGGAACGTGCCCGCCTCCGCGAACTCGAAGGGGAACGCGAGCACCCCTTCCCCCTCGCGTGCCAACCGCGCCGCCCAGCGCGCCGCCCCCTCCTCCAACGTCGGCAACCGGCAGGTCGGTTCGGTCGCCCCATATTCGATCCGCACCGGGGCGTCCACGCCGTCCCGGGCTTCGAAGACCTGCTGGGACGCCATCGAGAAGGTCCCGCCCGGATGCACGTGGCTGAACGTCCGCCCGTCCCGCCCACGGAGGATGAGGTGCCCGCCCATCCCCAGATACGGCTCCAGCACCGCCGGCTCGTCCGTGGCCGCCTGGCGAACCCGGACCCTGAGGCTCGCCGGAACGCGGACCGGGAACGCGCGGGTCCCCATCCATTCCATGACCAGCCCGTCCCCGAGGTCGTGCCGGCCCCCGGCCCCGGGTTCGGCGCGGGTCCAGCCGTCGTCCGGATCGGGCGCCGGGCGCTCCGGGCCGGCGGTGGGCGGGGAAGCCGGCAGTTCCAAGCGGGCGGTCAAGGTCTCCGACAGCCCGGTTTCGTAGGTGACCTGGCCATAGACCCGGTACCCGCCGGCGGGCAGGGGCGGCAGATCCGTGACGAAAGAGAGCCGGTTGGAGCGGACGGGATGCAGGTGCGCGAAGGCCTGCATGCACGATTCCTCGACCAGGAAGAGGTGCATGAGGCGCCCGTGGTCCGGGACCAGGGGTGCGAGTCGGCGCGTGGGCCGCTCCGCGAGCGTCACGGTCAGGCGGTGCGGCCCGGTGGGGGTCGGGGTCGCGAGTTCGACGCCCAGGGGCATCGGTCGATAAAGCCGGTACCGGCGGAACTGGCCTGCCTCGTACTCCCACCATCGCCAACCGCCGAAGAGCAGGGCCACCACGCCGGCCCCGGTGCCCAGCACCGCCCAACGCGCCCGCCGGCGGCGGCGCGCGTCGGGCGTCGCGCCCGGCGGGAGCACGGCTTCCCGCACCGCCGCCCCCGCGATGGAGGCGAACAACGCGACGAGCACGACCCCGAGCAGCCCCAGCAACGCACCGAGATACCGCGGCAACGCCAGGACCCGCGTGGCCAGCGCGGGGACCGGAATCAAGGCCCGCGCCGGGCCCGCGGCCCCCTCGAGCGTGACCTCCACGACGTGCGCCCCGCCTTCCATCAGCCAGAGTTCCGCGGCGTGCAGGCCGGGTTCCCCGCGCACCGGACGCGCCACGTCGGGACGGGGGGCACCCGCCTTGCCGGTGTTCCAGCGGATCGGGGCCACGAGCACCTTCGCCACATCGCCCGCCAGGACCCGAACGCTGATCTCCGCCAGGCCGGGAACCACCGGTGGCGCCCGGACCACGATCCGCGCGCCGTACTCCCCCACCCGCCCCTCGAACACGATGGGCGTGTGCCCCTCGTCGGCGCGACCCGCCATCACCGACCCGAGCAGGACCAGCCAGCCCAGCAGGAGGCGCAGCGACCGGATCCCGGGGGCCGTGCCCAGGCATCCACGGCGGGGGTGGGTCAAGGTCGGGAGACTCATCGCCGGACGCGTGCCATGCCATTGCCCAGCCAGAGGCCCAGCCGGCAGGTGACCATCGCCAGCCCCGACGCCAGCAGCCAGGTCCGCCAGGAGGCACCCCGGCTTCCCGCGGTTCCGCGACCATTCCAGAACCGGAAGCGGTACTCGCCCATTTGATCCGAGTAATCCCAATGCCGGTCCGCGCCGAAGAAGGCGTTCCGGGCGCCGGGTCCCAGGAGGAACTCCGAGAAATACCACTGGGCCACGCCGAACAGGGCGACGAAGGCGAGCCCCGCCGCGGCACAGAACAGCCAGTCCCGCGCCCGGCCCGAACCCGGACGGAAGCCCATGCGCAGCAGGTCCAGGCCCACGGCGGGAACCACCAGCAAGAGGGGGAACGGGAGCGGCACGAAACGATCCACCGGATGATAGATCGGGCCGAGGCGGGGTTCGCCGGGGAACAGGGGCAGAACCCAGAGCATGAAGCAGGAAATCGCCATGTAGCCGAGCGCGACGAGGGTGGCGGCCCAGCGGTGGCGGGAGGCCCGCGCCACCGCCACGAGGTACAGCGGATACGTCATCGCCGAGACCACGTGGAAGCGGTGGTTTCGCTGCTGGTTCGGCCAGCTCTCCTCGATCACGAACGTCGCCAGCATCGCCACGATGACCCCGCCCGCGTACAGCAGCAGCCGGGCCCCCGGCACCGGGGCGTTCGTCGCCGGCGGCGCGAGGTTCTGCTCCCTCAACACCAGCAGCAACGCGCCGATCACGATCGCGAACATCCCCAACGCCAGCACCGTGTGCGGCGGGCTCAGGATCTTCACGTCCAGCCCGTAGGCGTCGTGCCACCAGTTGTCGAACGGGGCCGAGGTCACCATCGCCAGGGCGCCCCAGGCGCAAACCCATGCCCCCAGCGGACCCCGCATCCCCCAGATGCCGACCGCGCCCGACCGCTCCCGCTCGTCCCCCCCCGCGCCGAAGGTGCCCCGCAGAATCAGCCAGGCCGCGGTCAGACCCCCGAGCACGCCCCCCAGGTAGATCGCCAGGTGCGCCGGCGTCCAGAACGTGTCCCGCCCGATCGTCCGGTGCCACGAGATGTCCCACAGCACCCCCAGCACGATGCTCGTCGCGCCGAACAGAACCACCCGGCTCGCCGTCGACGCGCCGCCGGAACACGGGATCGGGCGGTCGGCGAGCACGTCGAAACCCGGACCGGCTCCGGCTCCGGAGGGCACGTCGGACGGCGTGGACGAGGTCGATGCGTTCATGAACCCCGCCCAGCCTAGTCGCGCCCCCGGCGGCCTGCCACTGGTTCCTCGCCGACACCGCACCGCGCCGGGGTACGGGCCCCGCCCCGATCCAACGCCCTGTCTCGCAGGGACGAACTCCGCGAGTCCGACGCGGGGACCTGGGGGGCTCCGCGGACGGCACCGCGGAGCCCGCCGTCGAGGCACGCGTCGGAGAACCGCTCCGCACGCGGAACCCGGGTTCAGGAGCGGGCGTCCGTGGCGCGACCGCGGCGCCAGGTCAGCCATCCGACGACCGCCAGCATGGCGGCCAGGGTGGTGGTGCGCGGTTCGGGCACGACGAACTGCCCTCCGTTCGGTCCGCCGGGGGTGGCCTCGAGCCCGGCGTTCCAGGAGAAGTGCAGGTAGTCGGAGCCGGTGCCCGCGAGCCCCAGCGCGGTGCCGACGGCGGTGGCGTCGCCCTCGCCGACGCCGATGTCAGTCGAGGTCATCCCGCCGGCGGGACCGTTCGCGGCGGCGAAGGTGCCCTCGTAGCTGAGGAACTGGATGACGCTGCCCCCGATGTCCAGCGACAGCCCGTCGGAGGGCCCGTTCTGCATCCCCGAGATGACCTTCGAGTAGAACTGCATTCCGGACACGGTGATGCCCGGCGTGAATGAGTCGAGCGAGTGACTGGTCCCGTAACTGCGGCCGTCGCCGCCGTTGTACAGCGTGAGTCGCACCGACGCGAGGTCGGAGAACCCCGCCGGTGCCGCGACCTCGACGAACTCGCCGACGTCCGTGCCCCCGTTGTCGTAGTGGAGCTCGTTGATCCAGATCTGGCCGCTGGCGGATGCCCCCACCGAAACGGCGGCCGTGAATAGACACAATAAATGCGTGTTCATGATGATGTTCCGAGTTTGAGGGCCTCCTTGGCAGCCCTCGCGAGTCAGTTCACCCATGTGACACGAGCGGTGCCAGAAAATTAGTTCGGAAAAAGTTTGTAAGACGGGGTCCGGATGTGAGGACCCAGGTCACTCCGGGCGGAGGCCCCGCAACCCGCCGC